>RFGL01000106.1 GCA_003697015.1 Acidobacteriota bacterium
CCGTGGCTCAGGAGAAATCCACCATCCGGGTGATGTACCCTTCGACCGGGCCACGGCTCTTACGAAAATCCCGGTCCTGGCGACGCACGATCATCGGTAATCCGTTCTTCGGCGACATGACGACGTTCACCGTCAGATCGATCTTGGTCCCGGGAATGACCTCAAGCCTGCACCGCTGTACGATGATGGCCACCATCAGCCTCACCTGCATCGCTCCGAAGGATGCGCCGAGGCACATGCGCGCGCCGGCTCCGAAAGGCAAGTACTGGTATGCAGACGGCTTGAAATCCAACCATCGATCCGGCCGAAATCGCTTGGGTTCCGGATAGATCTCTGGATCCATATGCGTCATATAGGGACTGTAAACGACTTCGCTGCCTGCTGGGATGAGATAGGAGCCGAGCTGGGCGATCCTGGACGTCTCCCGGCCGAACATGATCGCAGGACTGAGAATGCGAAGGCTCTCCTTGACGACGCGATCGAGGACGGGTAGCTCGAAGATCTGCTCGTACGCCGGGGCCTCTCCGTGAAGATGCTCATCCAACTCGTCGAGCAGTTCCGCCATCACGTCGGGGTGCTGTGCGAGCAGAAAAAGCGTCCAGAGGAGTGCGCGCGTCCCGGCATCCTGTGACGCGAAGAACAGGACAAACGCCTCGCCGATCAGCTCATCGTCGGTGACTTGCGTCGGGTCGTCCACATTTGCGCGGACGATCTTGGACAGCACGTCCGTGCCGGCCAGGTCACCCTGGCGTTTCTGCTGAATTTCCTGAATCAGCTGATCTCTGATTCGCCGCATGAGTCGAATCATGCGCCGATATGGGGTGCCCGGCAGGTTGATGGGTATCATGGTGCCGGGAGTGAACATGTTGTACATCATGATTCTCATGAGTTGTACGAGGCTCTCGCTGTCCTTCGTTGCGTCGATGCCATAGAAACTTTTGCTTCCGATGTACATCAGCGTGTCGCCGAGAGCTTTGGTAAGCTCAACCGCTTCGCCTTCTTTCCAGCCGTCGATCATTGCATTGGTGTAGTCCACGACGAATCCATGATAATGTTTCAGGCTGTTCTTCGAAAAATGGGGCATGAGCAGCTTGCGTTGCTGTTTGTGGCGCGAACCGTTGATGAAGAAGAGATTGGTAGCCATCTGCTCTGCGGTCTGTGTGTGCGGCCCGCGCGGGGGCCGGGATTGGAAGAGCTCGATGTCGGTGAGAATCTGTCGATTGCACTCCGGTCCGAAGCCAAAGTATGTTGAAGGTTGAACGTGGGAGGATCGATAGAAGAGGGTGGGGTTGCTGCCTTGGACCAGCTTCGCGACGTCGCCGTAGGTGGCGCGAAGGTGGGTCATGTAGGCGATCGGGTTGCGAAAGAACTTCAACGCATTGCCCCGCCAGCCCAGCAATGGCGTTGGAGGAGGCCCGGGGACGTCCCGGCGGCGCGACACTGCGGGGGCTGCCCCGCTCTTGGGCTCGAAATCTGCTCGGTGATGGGGGCACTGGGTGGCGTGAGTCGTGGTTTGCATGAATTCTTCCTTTCCTCGCTGCGGGCACACCGGCTGTGCGAGTTAGACCGACCGGTCGGTCGGTTTCCCGGCCAAAGAAAAATAGAGTCTGTGGTCAGGACTCAGCCAGCCTTGGCTCCGGTTCGCCGCCAGAACGCACCGGCTGGGGATGGCCGCACTCGTTCTTGGCCGGAGAGGAGTATAGCACAGGAGATCCGCCGCGAATAGTAGTGGATCGAAGCTTCGTCTGTTCAGCCTCCGGAAGAGAAAATTCCGGATATCCGGATATATTTATTTAACAAAGGGCGGGTGGTCAGGCGCCGGCGGCGCCGCGGGCGCCGTGGCACTTCTTGTATTTCTTGCCCGAGCCGCAGGGGCAGGGCTGGTTGCGGCCCACTTTGGCGACGGTGCGCTGGACGGTGCGGGGGCGGGCGGGAGCGCCGGTCTTGGACGGGCCGGCGTGTTGGAAGCGCTGGCGCATCTGCTCGTACATGCGGCGGCGGCGTTCGAGCTCTTCTTCGCTCGGCGGCTCGAAGCGGAAGACCTGGCTGATGATCTTGTCTTCCATCTCGGTCTTCATCTGCTGGAAGAGCTCGAAGCTCTCGCGCTTGTACTCGTTGAGCGGATCGCGCTGGCCGTAGCCGCGCAGGCCGACGCCCTCTTTCAGGTGGTCGAGGGCGAGCAGGTGGTTCTTCCAGGCGTTGTCGACCACCTCGAGCATGATGCGGCGTTCCCACAGCCGCAGCACCTCGTCGCCGAGGCGTTCTTCCTTGGCCAGGTACTTGGCCTCCACCGCCTGCCACAGGGCCTCGCGCAGCTCGTCGATCCCCAACTCGTCGAGGTCGGCGTCGAGCTGGTTGACGTCGATGTCGAAGGCGGCGCGGATCTCGGTCGCCAGCTCGGCCAGGTTCCAGTCGCGGGGATCGGCCTCCGGCGGGCAGTGGCGATCGACGGCGTCGTCGACGATGTCCTTGGACAGACGCAGCACGTAGTCGCGGGTGGTCTTGCCCTCGAGGATCTCGCGGCGCAGGTCGTAGATCGCCTCGCGCTGCTTGTTCATCACGTCGTCGTACTTGAGCAGGTGCTTGCGGACGTCGAAGTTGCGCGCCTCGACCTGGGTCTGGGCGCGCTCGATCGCCTTGGTCACCATGCGGTGCTCGATCGCCTCCCCTTCCTCCATGCCGAGCTTGCCCATCAGCGCCTGGACCCGCTCGGTGTGACCGAAGATGCGCATCAGGTCGTCGTCGAGGGAGAGGTAGAAGCGCGACGAGCCGGGATCCCCCTGGCGCCCGGAGCGGCCGCGCAGCTGGTTGTCGACCCGCCGCGACTCGTGGCGCTCGGTGCCGAGGATGTGGAGGCCGCCGGCGGCGAGGACTTCCTCGCGCTCGGCCTTGCACTGCTCCCGGTAGCGTTCGAGGGCGGCCCGGTAGGCCTCGGGCTCTTTCTCCGGGTCGGCTTCGGCCCGCGCCAGCCCCTCCGGATTGCCGCCGAGGACGATGTCGGTACCGCGGCCGGCCATGTTGGTGGCGATGGTCACCGCCCCTTTGCGCCCCGCCTGGGCGACGATCGCCGCCTCGCGCTCGTGGAATTTGGCGTTGAGCACCACGTGCGGCACCCGCGGCGAGCGGTTGAGCATCTTCGACAGCATCTCGCTCTTCTCGATCGACACCGTGCCGACCAGCACCGGCTGGCCGCGCTCGTGGCAGTCGCGGATCTCCTCGACCACCGCCTGCCACTTCTCCTTGGCGGTGCGGAAGACCACGTCCGGGTGGTCGATGCGGACCATCGGCCGGTGGGTGGGGATGACGCAGACCTCGAGGTCGTAGATCTCGCCGAATTCGGCCTCTTCGGTCTCGGCGGTGCCGGTCATGCCCGCCAGCTTGTCGTACATGCGGAAGTAGTTCTGGAAGGTGATGGTGGCGAGGGTCTGGTTCTCCTGCCGGATCCTCACCCCTTCCTTGGCCTCGACCGCCTGGTGCAGGCCGTCGGACCAGCGGCGGCCGGGCATCATGCGGCCGGTGAACTCGTCGACGATCACCACCTCTTTCTGACCGTCCTCGCCGTCGCGTACCAGGTAGTCGACGTCGCGCTTGTAGAGGTGGTGGGCGCGCAGCCCCTGGTTGATGCCGTGCAGCAGCTCGATGTTCTCCAGGTCGTAGAGGTTGTCGACGCCGAGGAGCTTCTCCGCCTTGGCCACGCCCTCGTCGGTGAGGGTGACGGTGTGGGCCTTCTCGTCGACCAGGAAGTCGCCGGTGGTGTACTTGACGCCGTCTTCCTCGTGCTCTTCGCCGCGGACGAAGCGCGGGATGATGCGGTCGATGCGGTAGTACTTGTCGGTCGACTCCTCGGACGGGCCGCTGATGATCAACGGCGTGCGCGCCTCGTCGATCAGGATCGAGTCGACCTCGTCGACGATGGCGTAGGCGTGACCGCGCTGCACCATGCTGTCGAAGTCGAACTTCATGTTGTCGCGCAGGTAGTCGAAGCCGAGCTCGTTGTTGGTGCCGTAGGTGACGTCGGCGCCGTAGGCCTCTTTGCGCTCCTCGTTGGTGGCGTCGTGCTGGATGATGCCGACGCGGATCCCCAGGGCGCGGTAGACCGGGCCCATCCACTCGGCGTCGCGGCGCGCCAGGTAGTCGTTGACCGTCACCACGTGGACGCCCTTCCCGGGCAGGGCGTTCAGATAGGCCGCCAGCGTGGCGACCAGGGTCTTGCCCTCACCGGTCTTCATCTCGGCGATCTTGCCCTCATGCAGCACCATGCCGCCCATCAGCTGGACGTCGTAGTGGCGCATGCCGAGGGTGCGCACGGCGGCCTCGCGCACCACGGCGAAGGCCTCGACCAGGAGGTCGTCGAGGGTCTCGCCGTCGGCCAGCCGGGCACGGAATTCGTCGGTCTTCGCCCGCAGGGCTTCCTCGGAGAGCGCCTGGATCTGCGGCTCGAGGGCGTTGATCTCGGCGACGGTCGGCTGCATGCGCTTGACGTCGCGCTCGTGCTTGGTACCGAAGACTTTGGCCAGGAGTGTGTTGATCATCGGCGTCGGTCGCCTTTGGTGGAACGTCGGGATGGCGGACTGGGAGCCTGCCGGCGCGGCCGGCGGGCTCGCCCCCGTCGCCGGCCGCAGCGGTCGGTGCGGCGGCGCGGGCGCCGGAAAAGCTTAGCAGAGATCGGCCGCCGGGGGGCGGCGGACGGGGCCCTCTACGGGCGGATGCTGTTCAGGATGTAGGCCCGGGGATCGACCGGTTTGCCGTCGACCCGCACCTCGTAGTGCAGGTGGTTGCCGGTCGAGCGGCCGCTGTTGCCGACGTAGCCGATGACGTCGCCCCGGGCCACGGTCTGCCCGGGCTTGACCGCGATGCGCGACAGGTGACCGTAGCGGGTGGTGATGCCGTAGCCGTGGGAGACGTAGACCGCGTTGCCGAGAGCGCCGGTGCGCATGGCGCGGGTGACGATGCCCTCGCCGGTGGCGCGCACCTCGCGGCCGCGCGGGGCGATGATGTCGAGGCCGTTGTGGAAGGCGCGTTTCTTGGTGAAGGGATCGCGGCGGTAGCCGAACCCGCTCGAGATCAGGCCTTTGACCGGCGCGATCGCCGGCGTCGCGGCGATCCTCAGGGTGCGCTCGGCGAGTTTCTGCTGCAGGGCTTCGATGCCCTGCCGCAGGCCGTCGACCCGCACCTCGACCGAACGCAGCTCGCCGGCCAGGAAGTCGCCGGCGGGGGCTGGAGCCAGGCCGCCGATGCCGGTCTCGCCGCTCTGCGGCAGCACCGTCAAGCCGGCGACGATGGCCAACTCGCGGATGCTCTTCTGGTAATCCTCCAGCTGGTCCTCGAGCTCGCGGATGCTCTGCTCGAAGCCGTGGTTGACCTGCCTGAGCTGCTCGTTCTCTTGCTCGAGATTGGCCAGCTGGCGCCGGTCGATGGTGGTGGCGAAGAAGGAGATCGTGGCGATCAGGCCGCCGATCGTCAGGAGAGCCAGCGCGCCCAGCACCAAGCTTGCCTGCAACGTGGTGAAGCGCCACTTGCGGAACTTGGCGCGGGCGTGGGGTACGACGATGATCGTATGTTGTTGCTTCAAAGCTCGACGGTCGTCCGGTTGGGAGTTACCACGTCAACACCCTTCAGCACACGGCATTCGACGGCACACTGAGCCAGATGGCGAGATTGTACCGAATCCGTTCGGCCTGTCAAGGGCCGATCGGCAGTCTTTTGGGGTCGCGTCGCCGGCTGCGGCGGACGATTCCGCAGTCGGGCCTGAGGGCGGCGCCGGGGTCGGGGTAGGGCGCGTTTGCGGCCTGGCATCGGACACTCCATTGTCCGCATAAAGCCATAAATGTATTTGTGCAGACGTCGCCATGGGCGAGGGGTTTTTCTGCTAGACTCGGGGGGAGCTTTTCGGGGATTGATGAGCCATCGTTCAGTCGTCAGCAAGCACAGGGTGAGGGGGCGCGGAACCCGACGCGACGTGGAGCAAGCCACGAAGAAATCGCCTGCCGGCGGTGCGGCGGTGGAGCGTCCGCATGCACCCGAGTCCGCCGCCGGTGCGCGCCGCCGGTCCCCGCCAGCGGCCTCCCGCGCGGGCGTCGCCGACGATTCGACGGCGTCGATCGTCCTGCGCACCCTCTTGCTGATCGACCTGGTCGACAGCACCGGCCTCGTCGAGCGCCTGGGGGACCTCAAGGCGCACGAGGTCTTCACCCTCCACGATCGCCTGGTGCGCGATCTGCTGGCGCGCTTCGACGGCCGCGAGATCGACAAGACCGACGGTTTCCTGCTGCTCTTCGAGCGCCCGGCGGACGCGGTGTGCTTCGCCATCGCCTACCACGACGAGGTGGCGCGGCTGGCGGCGGAGCTCGACGTCGATCTGCGCGCCCGCGCCGGCATCCACCTGGGCGAGGTCTGCGTTTCGGAGAATGCTCCCGAGGACGTGCGACGGGGGGCCAAGCCGCTGGAGGTGGAGGGCCTGGCCAAGCCGCTGGCGGCGCGGGTCATGTCCCTCGCCCAGGGCGGTCAGACCCTCCTCACCCACGCCGCCTGGGGGCTGGCGCGCCGCGCCCTGGCCGCCGCCGATCTCGGCTGCGGCGAGCTGCGCTGGCTGGCCCACGGCAAGTACCGGCTGCGGGGAATCGCCGAGCCGGTGGAGATCTTCGAGGTCGGGGTGCCCGGCGTGGCGCCGCTCGACGCGCCGCCGAGCACGACCAAGGCGCGGCGGGTGCGGCGGGCGTCGCCGGCGGTGGCCGCCCTCGTCCTCTTGCTGGCGCTGGCGCTGGCGCTGGCGGCGTATTTCTTCGCCGGCCGCGAGCGCGGGCAGCCGGCGCCGGTGCGCAGCGCGGTGGCGGTGCTCGGTTTCAAGAATCTCGGCGATCCCTCGTCGGCCTGGCTGTCGACCGCCCTGGCGGAGCTCCTCACCACCGAGCTGGCGGCGGGAGAAGACCTGCGGCTGATCCCCGGCGAGAGCGTCGCGCGGATGAAGCAGGATCTGGCCCTGCCCGAGGCCGACGGCTTCGCCGCCGCCACCCTCGAGCGCATCCGCCAGCACCTGGGGACCGATTTCGTGGTGGTGGGCTCGTACCTGGTCCTGCCCCGCGGGGCCGATCGGATCGTCGGCTTGCAGCTCAAGCTGCAGGACGCGGCCGCCGGCGAGACCGTTTCGTCGGTGAAAGAGGAGGGGCCGGAGGCCGATCTCTTCGAGCTGGTGTCGCGGGCCAGCCGCGAGCTGCGCCGGAAACTGGCGGTCGGCGAGCTGTCCTCGGGCAAGGCGGCGGCGGTACGGGCCACCCTGTCGGCGAGCTCCGAGGCCACCCGGCTCTACGCCGAGGGTCTGGCCGCCCTGCGCGCCTACGACGTGCTGCGGGCGCGGGATCTATTGGGTCAGGCGGTCCAGATCGATCCGGGCTACGCCCTCGCCCACGCCGCCCTCGCCGAGGCCTGGCTGGCCCTGGGCTACGACCGGGAGGCCGAGGCCAGCGCCCGCCGCGCCTACGAGCTGGCCGAGGACTTCCCGCGCGAGGAGCAACTGTCGATCGAGGCGCGCTACTACGAGGCCGCCACCGATTGGGACAAGGCGGTGGCGAGCTACAGGGTGCTGTGGGGCTTCTTTCCCGACAACGTCGACTACGGCATCCGCCTGGCCAATGCCCAGAACCGCGCCGGGCGCTGGCAGGATGCGCTGGCGACGGTCGCCACCCTGCATCGGCTGCCGCCGCCGGGACGGGACGACCCGCGCATCGATCTGGTCGAAGGGGAGGCCTACTATCAGCTGTCCGATCTCGAGGCCAGTCTGGCGGCGTTTCGCCGGGCGATCGACAAGGGGCGCGAGCTCGAGGTGCTGAGCCTGGTGGCGGAAGGCTTCCTCGGCCAGGGCTGGGCCTACCTCCACACCGGCCAGCGGCAGCTGGCGGCGACGGCGTTCACCGAGGCGCGACAGCTCTTCAGCACCTCCGGCGACCTGGGCAAGGTGGCCGAGGTGCTCAACAGCCTGGGGTATCTCGACGAGCGTCGCGGCGAGCTGAGGGATGCCGAGCAGCTCTTCCGCCAGGGGTTGGCGATCTTCCGCCAGACCGGCAACCGCAAGCAGATTTCGCTGATGCTGCTGAACGTCGGCAACCTGCTGCGGGTGCGGGGGGACTTGACGGAATCGCAACGGATGCTCGAGGAGTCCCTGGCCATCGCCCGCGAGATCGGCTCCGAGCGCCGGGAAGCGGTGGCCCTGACCACCCTGGCCCGGCTCCATCTCGACCGCGGGGAGATCGAGCAGGCGCGCGATCTGGTGCGCCAGTCGTCGGTCATCTTCAACCGGACCGGGCAGCGCTGGGACGGCGCGTGGACGCGGATCCTGGAGGGCGACGTGGCGCTGGCGGCGGGGCAGGTGGAGGAGGCGCGGCAGCAGTACCAGCAGGCGCTGGCGATCCTCGCCGAGTGGGTGACGAGAGCGTCTCGGCCTTCGCCCTGCACGGCCTGGGGCGGGTGCAGCTGCTCGCCGGCGAGCTGGAGGCGGCGGCACGCCGCTTCGACGAGGCGCGCGCCGTCCGCCAGCGACTCGGCGAGCAGGGCCGGCTGGCCCAGACCCAGCTCGCCCTCGCCGAGCTGGAGATCGAGCGCCGCCGGCCGGCGCAGGCCGAAGAGCTGATCCGCCGGGCGGCGGAGGTGCTGGAGCGGGAAGGGCGGCGCGACGAGCAGATCCGCGCCGCGATCCTGCTCAGCCGGGTGCGGGCGCTGCGCGGCGACGCGACGGCGGCGCGCGGGGCTCTGGTCGCGGTGCGGGAGATGGCCGAAGCGAGCGAGAATCCGGCGGCGCGCATGGCCTTCGCCATCGCCGAGGCCCGCCTGGACCGGAGGGAGGATCCGGCCGCCGCCCGTCGCGTGCTGGCGGCGGTGCTGGCCGAGGCCCAGAGCCGCGGTCTGATCCCGCTCGAGCTCGAAGCCCGTTTCGCCCTCGCCGAGATCGAGCTGGCGGGGCCGGATCCGGGGGTGGGGAGGGCACGTCTCGAAGGGCTGGTGGCGGCGGCGCGCGGCCGTGGCCTGGGTCTCCTCGCCGCCCGCGCGGCAACGGTGCTCGCCGGCACCCCGCCGCCCACCGGCTGATCCCCGAGCCTCCGTCAGGCGGTCGCGCCGGCGGTCCGCAACGACCCCTCGACCCACCGGCCCGTCAGGCGCCGCCCGAGAGCGGCGGCGAGGGCGCCGACGTGGGGTTCCTTGAGCAGGGTGAGGTGGTCGCCCGGCACGTACTCCACCTCGATTCCGGCGCCGGCCAGGGCGTGCCAGCCGAGGGTCGGATCCGAGGTCGCCGCGGGCTCGGTGCGCAGCAGCACGACGCGGCCGCCGTAGGGTCGGGGGCGATAGTTCCGCACCGCCAGATTGATCCGGGCATAGAAACGGCAGAGGCGGCGCAGGCGCGCCGGTTCGAGGTCGTCGGCGCGGATGCCGAACCGGCGGGCGGCGTCGCCCAGGCGCGCCAATCGTTGCCGGCGGGGAACGGCGGCGAGGAGGGCGAAGAGGCGGCTCCAGGTGGCGGTGCCGATGGCGCCCGGGGACAGGCCGTGGTGCCACTCGGCGCTGTGCAGCCAGCGCAGGGTCCGCGCGGCCGGGACGTCGATCAGCCCGTCGAGGATGACCGCCAGCTCGCCGTCGGCGAGGCCGAGGTCGCGGCCGAGGTCGAGGAGCACGCGGGCGACGGGATTGGCCGCCTCAGGGAGGGCCGGGGGGGGCGGCGGCGCCGGCGGCGGCGCGACGCTGTCGAGGAGGGCGAGGAGGGCGACCGTCCGTCCGTCCTCGGCCAGCTGCCGCGCCAGCTCCCAGGCCACCACGCCGCCGGTGCACCATCCGCCGAGCAGATAGGGGCCGCGGGCCCGGTGGTCGAGGATCGCCCGGCGGTAGGCCGCCGCCAGGTGCGGCAGGTCCGCTTCCGCCGGCCGCCGGCCGTCGGCGCCGCGCGCCTCGAGGCCGTAGACCGCCTGCGCCTTCTCCAGGCGCCGGGCCAGGGGGGCGTAGCACAGGACCGAGCGGCCGGCCGGGGGGATGCAGAAGAAGGGCGGGCGAGCCTCTTCGTCGCCGGCGCGAACGAGGATCAAGGGGCTCGATCCGGCCTGCCGGCGCGGGCCGTCGACGAGCTCGGCGAGGCGCGCGATGGTCGGCCGCTCGAGCAGCGCCGTCACCGGCAGCTCGACCCCCATCTCGCGGGCGATGCGGCCGACCAGGCGCAGGGCGAGGAGGGAGTGGCCGCCGAGGGCGAAGAAGTCGTCGCCGGCGGCGATCTCGTCGGCCCCGAGGAGCTGACGCCAGATCGCGGCCAGGGCGCGCTCGGTGGGGCCCCGGGGCGGGCGTCCGGCGGCGCCCTCGCGGCGCCGGGGCAGGGGCTGGGCGGCGAGGGCCCGGCGATCGATCTTGCCGTGCGCCGTGCGCGGCAGGCGGGGGTGGAAGACGAAGCGGGCGGGCACCATCCAGGAAGGCAGGCGGCGTTCGAGGTAGCGCCGCAGATCGGCCGCCGCCGGCGGTTGCACCGCCGCCACCAGGTGGGCGACCAGCTGCAGCTCCCCGGCGGCGGAGGACGCCACCACCGCCGCCGCCGTCAGGGCGGGATGGCGGTCGAGGACCGCCTCCACCTCCGCCGGCTCGAGGCGATGGCCGCGGATCTTCACCTGCTGGTCGCGGCGGCCGAGGCAGATCAGGTCGCCACCGGCGGCGAAACGCGCCAGGTCGCCGGTGGCGAGGAGGCGGGCGCCGGGCCGCGTCGCCCGCGGGTCGGGGAGGAAGCGTGCAGCGGTGGCCGCCGGGCGGCCGAGGTAGCCCCGGGCGAGGCCCGGACCGGCGAGGCAGAGCTCCCCCGGCACGCCGGCGGCGACCGGCCGCAGACGGCGGTCGTAGACCGCCGCCCGCACCCCGGGCAGGGGCCGGCCGATCGGCGTGCCGGCCGGCGGGGGCGGCAGCGCCCGCTGCAGCTGCCGCCAGGTGGCGTCGACCGCCGATTCGGTCAGGCCGTAGCCGTTGGTGAGGCGCGGCCGGTCGCCGGCGCTCCGCAGCCAGCGCGCCAGCTTGGCGGGCGAAAACGGCTCGGTGCCGATCACCACCAACCGCAGGCAGGAGGGCAAGAGGGCGGGCTCGGCGGCGATCGCGTCGGCCAGCTCGTGCCACAGGCCGGTGGCGGGCTGGATGATGGTGACGCCGGCGCCGGCGCAGCGTCGCAGCAGGCCGCGGGCGCCGTCCGCCAGCGCCGCGTCGTCGATCGTCAGGGCGCCGCCGGCGGTCAGCGGGGGGAAGAGCTCGGCGATGCTGAGGTCGAAGCTCAGGGGGGCCAGGGGCAGCAGCCGGTCGCCGGGGGCGAGGGCGTCGCGGGCGCGGTTGGCAGCCGCCGTCCAGGCGAGACTGCGGCGCTCGATCACCACCCCCCGCGGCCGGCCGCTCGAGCCGGAGGTGAAGATGACGTAGGCGGCGCTTTCCGCCGGCGCCGGCCGGCGGTGCCGGGGGGCGGTGCGGGCGGGCGGCGGCGGCTGGCGGTCGAGGCAGAGGGCGGCCGATCGGTGGCCGTCCGGCAGGCGGGGCAGCAGCCGGCGGCGGGTGAGGATCAAACGCGGTGCGACGTCGTCGAGCTTGGCGGCGAGCCGCGGCGCCGGCTCCGCCGGATCGAGGGGGACGAAGGCTCCTCCCGCGTGCAGCACCGCGAGCATGGCGACGATCGCCGGCAGCCGGCGGTCGAGGACCACCGCCACCCGCGCCTCGGGACCGACGCCGCGCCGCATCAGCTCCGCCGCCAGGGCCGCCGCCTGCGCCGCCAGCTCGCCGTAGGTGAGGGTGCTGCCGCGGTTCAGGTCGACCACGGCCGGGGCCTCCGGCGAGCGGCGGGCGCAGGCGAGAAAGCGCTCGACGACGTCCTCCGTCGCCGGTGCCGGCCCGCCGTCGCCCCACTCGACCAGCAGCTGATGGCGTTCGGCGGCGGTGAGCAGGGGCAGCTCGCTGAGGCGGTCCCCCGGCCGCTCGACGGCGCCCTGCAGGAGGGTGGCGAGATGGCGGCCGAAGCGGGCGATGGTGGTGCGATCGAAGCGGTCGGCGTCGTGCTCCAGCCAGCCGTCGAGGTGGGTCGCCCCCTGGTCGAGGCCGAGGGTGAGGTCGAAGCGGGCGCGTCCCGGGTCGACCGCCAGGGAGGCGACCTCGAGGCCGGGGAAGAGCGGCGGGCCGGAGCTGGAGTTGAGCACCAGCATCACCCGGAAGAGGGGCTGCGCCCCGACGGCGCCGTCCGCCCGCAGCTGCCGCACCAATCGGACGAAGGGCAGCTGCTGGTGGGCGAGGGCGCCGAGCACCGTCTGCCGCACCCGGCCCAGGAAGCGCTCGAAGGACGGATCCCCGCTCAGGTCGAGGCGCAGGGCCAGGGTAGTGGTGAAGCAGCCGATCAGGCCGTCGAGCGCCTCGTCCTCGCGCCCGGCGACCGGCGCGCCGACGATCAGGTCGTGCGCCTCGCTGCGGCGATGGAGGAGGGTGGCGAAGGCGGCGAGGAGGTAGGCGAAGAGGGAGACGCGGCGGCGGCGGGCGGCGCGGCGCAGGGCTTCCCCCAGCTCGTCGTCGAGGTCCAGGGGCGCCACCCCGCCGCGCTGTCGGAGGCGGCGCCGGGGACGGTCGGCGGGGAGCTCGAGCTGCGGCAGGGGGGGCGCCAGCCGGCGGCGCCAGTAGGCCAGGGC
>RFGL01000107.1 GCA_003697015.1 Acidobacteriota bacterium
ATCAACTTTTACCACCAGAACCGCGCGTACGGGTTCCTCTCAAACTTTGCCGATTACCCAATCACATTAAACGGAAAGGTTTGGCCTACCTCGGAGCACTACTTCCAGGCACAGAAGTTCGCTGGTACGTCTCACGAAGAGGAAGTGAGAAAGGCCAAGTCACCTTCGGAAGCCGCTAGAATCGGCCGCAACCGCAAGCTACCGCTGAGAAAGGACTGGGAACAGGTCAAGGACAACGTCATGAGGGAAGCTCTTATGGCCAAGTTCACTCAGCACGATGAGTTGCGAGAGCATCTTCTTGCCACAGGTTCAGCTAAACTCATTGAACACACACGAAACGATAGGTACTGGGGCGATGGTGGCGATGGAAGTGGCAAGAACATGCTTGGCCTCCTTCTCATGGAAACACGAGAGAAACTGCGAGGTGCTTCCTAACTTGTCGCTCAACAGGACTCCGGCAAGCTTCGCTTGCCTCCGCCTGTTAGCTCAGCGTTAGGCGTCATGGAACTACTACCACTCGAGGGCGCCCGATGGGCCGACTATAGGGACGCATATCGGCAGAAACCATGCGATGTCGTGAAATGGATTCGAGAGCTGGAAGAACGGGGCGCATCGCCCAAGTTCTGGGAGAAAATCTGGAACGAGTTACACCACCAGGGCGACGTGGGCGAAGCGTCTTATGCAATTCTCCCATATCTGGTTAGGTATCAGATCGGACAGAAACGCATGAAGATCTCACGGACTTCGGCAACGAATTCGCGAAAGCCTACTATCAATCTGAAGCCGAAGACGGATCATACTTTTCGGATTACTGTGAAGTCCTTGCGGACGAATTTCCATCCGCGTATCACGTCGCAGACACCTGGTGCAATTTTGACAAACTAAAGCCGGTACTTGACATGCGATTCGCAGAATGTAAAACGTCTGCCTGATCCAATGCAATGCACAATAAAGCCTGCCCAGCAGGCATTCTGCCTTTCGTAGGCGGAGTTTTCAAAGGTCTCATGTCTTGAACGCAGCCGCGAAAGCGTTAGATGAACCGAGGCGGGTACTCACCCAAGAAAGGAGAAGGGCAATGCCGAAGTTCGTGATCGAGCGGGAGATCCCTGGTGCAGGGAAACTGTCGTCGAAAGAGTTGCAGGGGATCTCGCAGAAATCCTGCGGCGTGCTCCGGGATCTCGGGCCTCAGGTCCAGTGGGTCCACAGCTACGTGACCGACAACAAGATCTACTGCGTCTACATTGCCCCAGACGAGGCCGCTGTTCGCGAGCACGCCGAGATGGGGGGGTTCCCAGCGAACTCCGTTGCGGAGATTCGCTCTATAATCGACCCGACAACTGCAGAATGACACGGCGGTCTAACAAGCCGATGTAGCGGGCCGGCCTTCGGCCGGCGGCTGATCTCCACGACGTTAGGCACCGTACGCCACAGGCCTCCGTGCGAATCTGAAGCGTCTCCTCGCAGCCGCAGAAGGGCCGAGGGCTGGATCGCGGGCGACAGCATCTCGCAGGTGAAGGCGTGCTTCCCGGGCTGCTGGCCGCGCCGCGGGCAGGCGCTGCTCGAGCCGGACCTGCGCGCAGGCGGGGGGCGACGGAGTGGGCAGCTGTGCCCATTCCGTTGGCGGTTTGGTGGAGTGGCGGCGGCGGTGGGGGCGGCGGAAGGGCCTGTAGGGTGCGGGGCGGGCGACGTGGCACCGGACTTGCTGGTGGGGCTTGTGCTTATGGCCCGTGACGTTCACGGCTCATGCTTCAATAAGGAGTCGGAGATGAAGAGTACGACCTTGATTCTTGGCCTCAGCCTGGCGCTCGTCGCCCTTACCCCCGCTTCGGTTGCCGGCGCTGCGGAGAAGCACGTCATCGGCAAGCTGAGCAAGGACGGCAAGAGGGCCTCGTTGCGCACGGCGATGCTGAAGAAGACGTTTCCCGACGGCGGCCCGATCGATGGATTTCGCGTCGAGCGGCGCGCCGACGGTTATCAGCTGCTGCGATTGGGTAGGAATGCGAAAGGCGAGAAGGCCGTCGACGCGGTGCCCCTGCGCGTGGCCGGCAAGCGGTTGGTGATCGCCGAGCTGAAGTGGTTCACGACCTGCTTCGCGCCCGAATGTGACGGTTTCTGCATGCCCGACGGTGACCACTGCGACTGCTCCGGCGAGTCGCTGAGCATCGACGAGGAGCTGGTGCTCGATTGGGGCGGCGGCTTCGACGTGGAGCACGATTCCACGCCGGACGCCAGCCACAATCCGGGCACCACCGGCGGCTGTACCTTCGGCACGGTCGGCGGTGGGGTCTATGACGTGGTGATCCTTCCCTGAGCGCAGGCCGCGGCCGGCGGCCTGCGCTCTGCGGACCGCGGGGCGCGTCGCCGGGCCGCGGCGTCCTCGGCCCGGACGCCGGAGCCGAGGAGCCGTCCGAGCCGGGCCGGGCCGGCGACGGAGGACGCTTCAGGGGATGAAGAGGGCGCGCAGATTGGACCAGCGCCAGCCTTCGGTCAAGGATTCGACCGGCCCGCCGGGCTGGCTGCCGAATTGGATGAAGGTGTAGCTGGTCGACAGCTTGCCGACGCCGGCCGGCAGCGGGATGGCGTCCCCCACCCTGAGCTCGCCGCTGGGGGTGCGGATCTCGTACCACACCACCTTGTCGATGGTGTCGTACTCGTAGTGCACGTGGTAGGACTGCCCGACCTCGACCCCGGGGTAGGTGACGATCTCGACGCCGATCGGGTTGCCCAGCGGACCGTTGGACTGGAAGACGGTGCGGTTCTGGGTGCCGCGGGAGTTGAGGTAGCCCATCATGTCCTGCCAGCGGCTGCCGTTGTTGAGCCAGAAGATGGCGTGAAAGCCGTTGGGTCGCGCCGGATCCCAGCCGGCGACGAAGAGGTCGAAGTCGACGGTGACCTTGGAGAATTCGCGGCGCTGGTCGAAGGGCATGTCGAACTGCCAGTTGGCGCAGCCGTCGCAGGTCAGGAAGGTGCCCGGCAGCTCGAAGAGCACCGCCCCTGGGATGGTCTCCGCATCCTCGGTACAGGCCGCCTCGGCGCCGACGGAGAACAGGCCGCTGGCGGAGAAGGTGGCGCTGACGGCGCCGTGGCCCTGGCCCTGGAAGACCCAGTCGATGGAACCGAATTTGACCGGCAGCTCCAGGTCGGCGTCGGAGATCTCGAAGGCATCCTGGTCGGCGGTGACGGAGACCACCGCCACCAGATCCCCCGCTTCGTTGTAGACGTTGCCCGCCACCGCCGGGCCCGTCGCCGGGCGGTCGAGGGCGAGGAAGGCGATGCGGGTGCTGCCGGTGAAGGGACCGCCGCTCAGGAAGCGATGGCTCCAGCGCCGGCAGGAGGTGTCTAGCGCCGGCCGCAGGCTGCCGCCGTTGGCCGCCGCCTGCGCCGGGTCGAGGCGGAAGAAGTCGCCGGAGAGGACGCCGGCGCCGGCCGCCGCGCCCAGGGCCTGGGCGACGACGAAGCCCTCGGCCAGTCCCCGATCGTCCACCGGCAGGCCCTCGACCGCCCGCAGATTGACCGTGCGCACCGCGTGCGGCGCGATCTGCCGCTCCTCGACCACCGCCGCGTCGCCGCCGCCGGCGGCGAAGTAGGTGAAGCGGACGGTGACCGGAGACGAGCCGTTGTTGCGCACGGCGAAGAGGGTGGTCTCCCCCTGGGGATCGCCGGCGTCGACGGCGAAGTAGGGCAGCACCAGCGCGCCGTCGCCGGCGAGCTCGGTCTTGCCGCCGCCGGCGGCCGGCGTCGCCGGGCGCGCCGCCGGCTCGAGGCGGACGGCGACCTCGGCCTCGAGGGACGGGGGCAGGGCGCAGGCGACGAGCAGCAGCGCACCGGTGGCGTAGCGGGACAGGGCGTGCATCGCGACCTCTTTCTCTCGATGATGGATCGATCAGCCGGCCGGGGCCGGCGGCGCGCGGCGATGGTACTACGGATCGGGCAGGATTGCACAAGAATCTGTGCAAATCAGCGCGACGGGTCATCCCCGGCGACGCGCTTGACCACGCGCCCGGCCTCGAGGGTGGCGTCCGGCTCGACCCGGTTGAGGATCGCCAGCCGCTCCAGGGGCACGTCCGACGGGTAGCGGCGCTGGAATTCCTCCAGGCTCATCGGGCGATCGAGGCGTACCAGCTGCAGGCGCTGGGGCTCGACCGACAGGATGCGGCGGTCCCGTTCCGGGGCGAAGCTCGCCGCCGCCCGGGCGATGGTGCGGGCGTAGGTCGGCCAGCGGTCGGGCTGGGCGTAGCCCAGCAGGCGGAAGACGCGGCCGCCGTGGGCGGTGAAGGCGACGCCGCCGCGCAGGCGGGTGCGACCGTCCTGGCCGACGACGCGGATCTCGTCGGAGACCGTCGGCAGGCCGCTGGCGTTGCGGATCCACGGCCCGCCGGATTCGAGCCCCTGCTCCTGGTACCGGCGGAAGAAGTCGTCGGCGGCGGCGCGCGGGTCCTCGCCGGCGGCCAGCTCGAGGACGACGACGGCGTCCTGCTCCGGGCTCTGGGCGACCACCGCCTGTTTGAGGTTGCGGTAGGTCCAGCCGGAGGGGTAGTCGAGGCGGAAGGCGAGGTCGGGGTGGTGGAAGGTGGACTCGCGGAAGAAGCCCTCGCGCGGGTTGGGGCCGAAGACCAGGCCCTCGAGGTGGTCGAGAAACTCCTTCTCGTGGCGCGGGGCGGCGTTGACGTCGGGCGGCAGCTCGGCGGCGCGGCTCAGGATGCGCTGGCGGCGGTCGGCGGGCGCCGGGTGGGTCGACAGCCAGTTGGGCAGTCGCTCGCTGCCGCCGGCGGCGGCGGTGCGGTCGAGCATGTCGAAGACCCCGGCCATCTCGATCGGCGGGTAGCCGGTGCGGATCATGTAGCGCACCCCCAGCTCGTCGGCCTGGCTTTCGTCGTCGCGGCCGAATTTGAGAAACAGCAGGCCGAGACCGGTCTGGGCCAGGCTGCCCAGCTGCTGGCCGAGCTCCGGGGCCGCCACCATCCCCGCCACCAGCCCGATCTGGGCCAGCTGCGCCTTGCTCAGCTGGTTGACGCTGTGGCGCGCGGTGACGTGGCCGATCTCGTGACCGAGGACGCCGGCCAGCTCGGCTTCGGATTGCAGGTGGGCGAGGATGCCGCGGGTGACGTAGATGAAGCCGCCGGGAAGAGCGAAGGCGTTGATCACCGGGTCGTCGACGACGCGGAAGGTCCAGGGCAGGTGGGGCCGCTCGGAGCGTGCCGCCAGCCGCTGGCCGAGCTCGCTGACGTAGCGCGCCAGCTCCTCGTCGCCATAGAGGCCGAGCTGCTCGACGAACTGCTGGTCGGCGTCGCGGCCGAGGCTGATCTCCTGCGACTCGCTGATCAGGCTGAGCTGGCGCTTGCCGGTTGCCGGGTTGGTGGCGCAGCCGAGCAGGAGCAGGGCGGCGGCGAGGGCGGCGAGAGCGGGGGAGCGGTGGATCATGACGGCGATCTCCTGGCGTAACGTCGGCGGCGGTCGGTCCATTCTACGGCGGCGGCTTACGAGGGCCATGACGGCGTTCAGGACGGCGGTGGCTCGACCGCCGGCAGGAGGATCTGGCGATCGACCTCGCGGCCGCTCATGCGCAGCTCGACCACCGGCCGGCGCAGGGGCTCGAGGGTGAGGTCGGGATGGTAGAGCAGGCCGCCGCCGGCGGGGATGCCGTAGCCCTGGACGTGGCCGCCGAGCTCGCGTACCGCCCGCTCGAGGGGAGCCCAATCCTCCGCTTCCTGGTGGACGCCGACGACGTGGTGGCAGAGGGCGAAGGTGTGGAGGAATCGCTCGCCGCCGTTCGCCGCCCCGACGTACCCTCCGAGGCCGAGCTGGACGGCGCCGGCGGAGACGCCGATCAACAGCGCCCCTTCGCCGTGCCGGCGCACCAGGATGCGGGCCAGGCCGTTGGCCTTGAAGGTGCGCCAGCCGCGCTCCAGGTCGCCGCCGGCGAGGAGGATGAGGTGGGCGCCGTCGATCCATTCCAGGTCGGCGGCCGACAGCTCGCTGGGGATCCTGCGCAGCCGGTCGATGCCGGCCAGCTCCATGGCGCCGGCGAAGATGCGGTAGGCGTCGGGGTCGTCGTCGTTCGACGCTCCGACGTAGGCGGCGCGCGGCGTCGGGGTCGGCAAGCCGTCGCGCAGGCGGTGCAGGAAGGGCTCGCCGCCGGGCTGCCAGAAGAGGACCTGGCTGTCCGCCAGCAGCACGATCGGCTGCAGGTTCTCCCCCACCTCGGCGTAGGGGATGCGCGGCGGCTCGGCGTCGTCGGGGAGGAGTCCTTCGGCGTCCATGACCTGTAGCGCTCAGCTGCCCGCCGCCGGGCGCGCCGCCGGCCACGCCCGGCGGCCGCCGACGAAGACCTCGGCGACGGCGTCGTCGCGGCCGCCGAGGATGAAGGCTGCGAGCAGGGTATCGCGATCCCAGCCGGCGAGGGAGGGGTGATCGAGGTCGACGGCCACCAGGTCGGCCCAACACCCCGGGGCGATGCGGCCGGCGCGCAGGCCGAGGGCGCGGGCGCCGTGGCGGGTGGCGCAGGCGAGGAGGGCGCGGTCGACGCGGCCGTCGCCGTCGCAGCAGACCCCGCGGCGCTCGCCGGCGAGACGCTGGACGTACTCCAGCCAGCGCATCTCCTCGCACATGGCGATGCGGGCGTTGGAGTCGGTGCCCAGGCACAGGCGACCGCCGGCCGCCAGCATGGCGGGGACGCCGGCGATCCCGTCGCCGAGATTGGCCTCGGTCAGCGGGCACAGGCAGACGTTGCCGCCGGCGGCGAGAAAGCGTGCCATCTCCGGCGCCGCGGTGTGGGTGCAGTGGACGGCGGTCACCGCGGCGTCGACCTCCAGGTGATGGTTGAGCAGCTCCATCGGGGTGCGGCCGTAGCGGGCGACGCAGGCCTCGATCTCCCGGCGTTGCTCCTCGACGTGCAGGTGCAGGACCATCCCCCGCTGCCGCGCCTGGCGCTGGAGCTCCGCCAGCACCTCGGGGGGCACGGCGCGCAGGCTGTGGGCGGCCACGCCGAGGGATTGGAGCGGGCCGTCGAGGCGCGCCGCCAGCCGGTCGACCCGGCGCCAGAAGGCGGCGGCGTCCGGGGTGGCGAAGCGCAGTTGCGCCCCGGCCAGCGGCCGGCCGACGTCGCCCTGCTGGTAGACGGTGGCGAGCAGCACCAGGCGGATGCCGGCGTCGCGGGCGGCGGCGGCCACCACCTCGTCGAAGGCGTGATCGCGGGCGGCGGCGTCCTCGTGATGCAGGTAGTGGAACTCGCCGACCGCGGTGATGCCGGCGGCGAGCATCTCCGCGAAGGCCTGGCGCGACAGCTCGTAGAGCCGCTGGCGGTCGAGGGCGGCGACCAGCTCGTACATCGCCTGGCGCCAGGTCCAGAAGCTGCCGGCGCCCCGGGGGAAGCGCTCGCCGCGGCCGCGCAGACCGCGCTGAAAGGCGTGGGAGTGGGCGTTGACGAAGCCCGGCAGGAGGGCGCGCCGCGGCAGCCGCCGGCTCGGTACCCGGCCGAGCTCGCCGGCGGCGACGATGCGTCCGGCGGCGTCGACGGCGAGCTGCACGCCGGGACGGAAGCCGTCCTCCGTCCAGGTGAGCTCGGCTTCGACGACTTGCTCGCTCATCCGCAGCAACGCTCCGCCAGGCGGCGGAAGATGGCGCCCCCCCGGCGGTATTCGTCCTTCGGCATGATCTCGTTCGGCTTGTGGGCCACGGCGATGTCCCCCGGGCCGAAGATCAGGCAGCGCAGGCCCATGGTCTGGAACCAGCCGGCGTCGGTGGCATAGGACACGCCGGCGGTGGCGTGCTGCTGGAGCAGGGTGCAGAGGTGGCGGTAGAGTTCGTCGTCCTCCGGCGTGTAGAGCGGCGGGCTGTCGTGGTCGAGCACCAGCTCGAAGGGCTCGTCGCCGAGCGCCTCGGCCAGGGTCTGGCGCAGGCGCTCGACCAGCGGCTCGGCCGACATCCCCGGCAGCACCCGCAGGCCGATGCCGAGCTCGCAGTACTCGGGGACGACGTTGATCGCGCTGCCGCCGTGCACCGTGCCGACGTTGAGCGCCACGTAGGGCACCTCCGGGAAGTGCTCGCGGTTGGGGCAGGGCTCCTGCTCGAGGGCGCGGCGCAGCTCGCTCAAGGCGACGATCGCCCGCCCCGCCGGCTCGATGGCGCTCTTGCCGAGGTGGGGATAGCCGCTGTGGGCGGCGACGCCGTGCAGGCGCAGGCGCAGGTCGGTATGCCCCTTGTGCATGCGCACGACCTTGAGGGTCGTCGGCTCGCCGACGATGGTGGCGCGCGGCAGAGGGCGCTCCTTCGGCCAGCTGCGGGCGAAGTGGTGGGCGCCGATGGTCCCCACCTCCTCGTCGTAGGTGAGGATCAGCACCAGGGGGTGGCGCAGGCGGCGGCCGGCGAGCTCCGCCGCCAGGTTGACGGCGATGGCGTCGAAGCCTTTCATGTCGCAGGCGCCGCGGCCGACGTAGCCGGCGTCGGTCTCGGTCAGGGTGAAAGGGTCGCTCTGCCAGTCCGGCTCGCCGGCGGGGACGACGTCGAGATGGCCGGAGAGGGTGAGGCCGGCGCGGCTCGTCTCGTCCACCTCCGGGCCGACGTGCACCACCAGGTTGACCTTGGTGCCGTCGGGGGAGTCGAGGGCCTCGACCCTCGCCCCGGGGCGGTCGAGGTAGTCGCGGATGAATTCGGCGATCGGCCGGTTGCTGCGGTCGCTGGTCGAGTCGAAGGCGACCAGCCGGGCGAGCAGCTCCGGGTCGCTCAAGGTGGCCTGGCTCATGGCCGAACGATACCGCAGAGTTTTGCTACAGTGCCCCCATGGCCGCCCGCGATCGTTCCGATCTCTTCTTCCGCCTGACGCCGGAGAAGGTCCTGGCCGCGGTCGAGGCCGCCGGCCTGGAGGTGACCGGCGTCTGCTATCCGCTGAATTCGTTCGAGAACCGGGTCTACGAGGTCGAGCTCGTGGACAAGAGCCGGGTGGTGGCCAAGTTCTACCGCCCGGGGCGCTGGCGGCCGGAGCAGATCCTCGAGGAGCACGCCTTTCTCGCCGAGCTGGCGGCGGAGGAGATCCCGGTCTGCAACGTCCGTCCCTTCCCCGACGGCAGCACCCTGAAGCGGATCGAGGGCATCTACTACAGCCTCTCCGACCGCCAGGGCGGAAGAGCCCCGGACGAGCTCGACGACGCCCTGGCGCGCCGTCTGGGGATGTTCGTCGCCCGCATGCACAACGTCGCCGTCCGCCGGCCCGCCGCCGAGGTCGACCGCCCCCCTCTCGACGCCGAGCGCTACGTCCGCGCGCCCCTCGCCTTTCTGCTCGAGCGGCGGGTGATTCCCGCCCACCTCGCCGGCCGCTACGCCGCCGCTGCCGAGGCCATCGCCGCCATCGCCGAGCAGCGCATGGCCGCCGTCGCCGTCCACCGCATCCACGCCGACCTCCACCTCGGCAACGTCCTGCTGCGCGACGGCCTCCTGCGGGTGCTCGACTTCGACGACATGGCCATCGGCCCCGCGGTTCAGGACCTGTGGCTGGCGATCCCCGGCCGCGACGGCGACAGCCTGCGCCGTCGCCGGCGGATGATCGAGGGCTACGAGGAGCTGCGTCTCTTCGACCACAGTACCTTGAACCTGATCGAGCCCCTGCGCGGCCTGCGCCTGGTGCGCTATGCCGGCTGGCTCGCCCGGCGCTGGGACGACCCCGCCTTCAAAGCCGGCTGGCCCCACTTCGGCACCGGCGATTACTGGCGCCAGGAAACCGAAGATCTCGAACAGCAGCTCGCCGTCATCCGAGACGAAGCCCCGCCCTCCACCGACGGCACCCCCAACGGCGCAGCGGCGCGAGCGGACGAACCGGAGCTGACGAATAAAGATTTTTTCTGGGACTGGGAGGGGGATTAGGGATCGCGCCCTCAGGATAAGCAGCTGAAGACGAACATCTTCTGCCGTCATACCGCCAGCCTCCTCCAGCAGTCTTGGATCGGACACACGCTTTGAGGTTCGAAGGGGCCGCCAACTTCAGGAAGCCGGACGGTTCGTATGACCTTCCCGACGTCGTGATTGCCGCCCGGGGCGTGAAGTAGCACAAGCTGGCCAGTGACAAAGCAAAACCGGCGAACACCAAAGCCGACGTCCGGGGAGCACGAATGAAACTACCAGCATTGCTCGGCATCGCGGTCATCCTGATCATCATTGGACTGGTGATATTCGGGATCGGGCTGTCCGTCGCCAAGTGGCGTGAACGAAAGCGGCGGGGCAGTTGAGCCTGCCGGCGGTGCCGCGTGCACGAGGGCATTCCTTTGCTTATCAAGAGTGCGCCGGGTGACCCTTTGGATGGCCTGCACGGCCCGGCGGATGGGTATCGCATCGTCGCTCGTCACCCGCCGGCGGGATCGTCGAAGAGGGAAAGCTGCTCGCCGCCGGGACGGCGGAAGGACGCGGAGGAAAGCGCCGGCAGGCCGGTCTGGAGGGCGTGGCGCCGGCAGCTGAGACGGAAGAGGTCGCGGATCTGCTCGGCGAAGGGGCCGCGGGCGTGGAAGCGGTGGTGGACGAGGCGCCCCGGCCGCGGAGCGGCTGGTCGGCTTTGCTCATCGGTTGCGAGGGGTTGCGGCCCGCCGGTCCCGGCGCCGCGCCAGCACCAGGTA
>RFGL01000108.1 GCA_003697015.1 Acidobacteriota bacterium
GCACGACTCTGCCGCGCCCGAGGTCTCGTCGGTCGTCGTACGAAGCGGCATCCTCGAAATCGAATTCACCGAAGAAGTCGACCTCGCAGCGGCCCAAACTGCGATCCAGATCGACGGCGCCACCGACGCCTGGACCTTGCAGCCGGACCGCTACGCCCTGACCGCCGCCACCCCCCTGGCGAGCGGCACCCATCAGCTGCTGATCGCCGCCGACCCCCTCGACCTCGCCGGCAAGCCCCTCACCGAGCCCTTCGCCGTCACCTTCGCGGTCGACGCCAACCTCGAGCAGCAGATCATCCACCAGGCCCCCGACCCGCGCACCACCGCGACGTCCACCGTCGCCAACCGCTTCGGCTTCCACGGCCTCCACCAAGACCCCGAAACCGGCCTCATCTACGCCCGCAACCGCTACTACGATCCCGAGCTCGGCCGCTTCATCACCGCCTGTCGGTGGTCGTTAAGAACGGCGGGATTCTGGTCTTTTAGCCGCGGTTTCGTCTGACTCAGCATCCTCGTCGCGCGCGCACGCGCGAGCTCGGCCAGCTGAGGGCTGGCGACGGGTGAGGTGCGTCTGGCTGCGGGGTGAGGGAGAATCCCAAGAAAAGACCACGGGGGACGACGTCGAGTTTTCCCAGCTCCGTCGTCCCCCGCGTTTCGGCCTGGGGATGACTCCCCCGGCGCTCCCCAGTATCTCGGGAATCGGGGAGCTTGTCCAGGCCGAGCTTTTCTCGGCCATGGCTTGCGCTCTCCGCCCCGACTGCCGCCGCTTCGTGTGCGATCTCTGTGGAGCGGCGGTCTACGTCTGCTCGTGGTGCGACCGTGGGCATCGCTACTGCTCGGACGAGTGCCGGGCTGCGGCGCGGCGGCGGAGCCTGCGCGCCGCCGGGCGACGCTACCAGCAGAGCCGGCGCGGCCGGCGCAAACACGCTCGACGCCAGGCGGAGTACCGCCGCCGGCAGCGGGCGCGGGCGCAGAAAGTGACGCATCAGGGTTGCCGCCCGGCGCAGCGGCCTGCGACGGTGTCGGCATGCTCGATTTCGCCCCTGCCGCATGGTCTCGCGCGCTCCCGGCGACCCGACCCGGGCCGGGTCGTGAGGCGTCATCGCCGTTGCGGGTTCTGCGGCGCGGCCTGCGAGCCGTGGGTACGCGAGGATTTCCTCCGCCGGCGGCGTCTCTGAGGCGGTTGTGCGTCTCGACGAGGAGCGCGCCGTGATCTCCGAGGCCCTGGCGGCGGAGATCCGCCGGCTGTACGAGGTGGAGGGCTGGCGACGAAACACGATCGCCCGCCACCTCGGCGTCCACCACGGCACGGTCGAGCGGGCGCTCCTGCGCGCGGGGGTGCTGCGCTCGACGGAGATCCGCCGCCGGCAGTCGATCCTCGACCCGTTCGTGCCCTTCGTGCGCGCGACGCTCGAGCGCTACCCCGAGCTGCCGGCGAGCGTGCTCTACGAGATGGTGCGCCGGCGCGGCTATCCCGGCGGGCCGGATTACTTCCGTCATCGGCTGCGGGTGCTCGGGCTGCGGCCGCGCAAGGCGCCGGAGGCGTTTCTGCGTTTGCGCACCCTGCCCGGCGAGCAGGCGCAGGTCGACTGGGCCCACTTCGGCTGGCGCGCGGTCGACGGCGGGCGGCGCCGACTGCTGGCCTTCGTGATGGTGCTGAGCTACTCGCGCGCCCTTTACGTGCGTTTCTTCTACGACGCGCGGCTGCCCAATTTCCTCGCCGGCCACGTCCAGGCCTTCGACGCCTTCGGCGGCATGCCCCGCACGCTGCTCTACGACAATCTCAAGAGCGCGGTGCTCGAGCGGCGGGGCGAGGCGATCCGCTTTCACCCGCGGCTGCTCGAGCTCGCCGACCACTACGGCTTCGTGCCGCGGCCGGTGGCGCCGTACCGCGGCCACGAGAAGGGCCGCGTCGAGCGCGCCATCCGCTACCTGCGCACCTCGTTTTTCCCGCTGCGCCGGGACTGGAGCCTCGAGGCGCTCAATCGCGACGCCCCGCGCTGGTGCCGCGAGCGCGCCGCCGCCCGCCCCTGGCCGCAAGACCGGCGACGCACGGTAGCCCAGGCCTTGGCCGAGGAGCGCGCGCACCTGCTGGTGCTGCCCGCGGAGCCTTTTCCCTGCCACGAGCACGTGCCGGTCAAGCTGCGCCGCACGCCCTACGTGCGCTTCGACGCCAATCGCTACTCCGTGCCTCATCAGCGGGTCCAGCGTCCGCTCGTCGTCGTCGCCGACCTCGAGCGGGTGCGCGTCTACGACGGCCGGGAGCGGATCGCCGAGCATCGCCGCGCCTGGGGCAAGGGGCAGGTGGTCGAGGATCCGCGTCACCTGCGCGATCTCTGGCAGTCCAAGCGTCGTGCCCGCGTCCACCGCGGTCAGGAGCGGCTCCTGCGTCTCGTGCCTCGCGCCGAGGAGCTGCTCAGCGCCCTCGCCCGGCGCCAGCGCCATCTCGCCACCGCCGTCGCCCGCCTGCTCTACCTGCTCGACACCTACGGCCAGGACGAGCTACGCCGCGCCGTCGACGAGGCCCTCGACAGCGGCTCGCCCCATCCCGAGACCGTGCGCCTGATCCTCGACCGACGCGGCCGGGCCCGGGGGCAGGAGCCGCCGATGCCGATCCGGCTACCCGACGATCCCAAGGTGCGAGACCTGGTCGTCACCCCGCATCCTCTCGCCGACTACGACCCCGACGATCCGGAGGACACCCCATGAGAGACCTCAAAGAACGCGCCCAAGGCCTCAAGCTTCACGGCCTGCTCGCCCACTGGAAAGAGATCCACGATCAGCCATGGCTGCCCGATCTGCTCGAATGGGAGGAGACCGAGCGCGCCCGTCGTGGTCTCGAGCGGCGCATGCGTCAGGCCCGCCTCGGCAGCTTCAAGCCCCTCGACGATTTCGATTGGTCCTGGCCCAAGAAGATCGACCGCGCCCAGATCGACGACCTCTTCCGACTCGAGTGGCTCCACGCCGCCACCAACGTCGTGCTCGTCGGACCCAACGGCGTCGGCAAGACCATGATCGCCAAGAACCTCGTCCAGCACGCCGTGCTCAGCGGCGTCACCGCCCGCTACCTCACCGCCTCCGAGCTGCTCAACACCCTCGCCGAGCAGGAGACCGGCACCGGACTCCAGCGCAAGCTCACCCTCTTCGCCCGGCCCCACGTCCTGCTCATCGACGAGCTCGGCTACCTCTCCTACGACACTCGTCACGCCGATCTGCTCTTCGAGATCGTCTCCCGACGCTACGAGCGCCGGCCCACTCTGATCACCACCAACAAGCCCTTCGCCGAGTGGGGCGGGGTGGACGAAAACCAGCTCAGCCACCTACCCAAAGTGAAGGAGAGCCCTTTTTCTACTCCCTGGAAAATCGAGCACATGCCGGGCTGGCCGGGCCCTGGGCCGGCCGGTGGTGACGAAGGCGACGTTCACCTGCGCCCCGCTGCGCCGCCTCTTCGTCGCCGACCGGACATGGGGTGGCTCGGGATCGCCGCCCAGGCCGCCGTGGCACGGCCGGCGGGGGGCGATGGCGCCGGCGTCGGATGCCGTTTCGCGGGCGGGTACGATAGGCTGGAGGCACAGTCCGAGCCGGCTGTGAGGTTGTTTGTCCGCAGGGCAATTGAGCGGCGGAAGGGAGCCGATGGGCGCGCATCGAGCAGACGTCGAGGCGATCTTGGCCCGGCGCCACGACAACGGGGGGGAGTATTGGGCGGCGCCGGATGGCCGGATCTACGTCGGCAATCCCTTCAGCACCATCGCGGCGCTGGGCATGCTCCATGAGCTCGGCGTACCGGCGAGCCACGAGGCGGTGAGCGGTGGGCTGGCGCTGATCGTGGACGCGTGCCGTGACGACGGTCGGATCCGGGTCGCTCCCAAGGCCCCGATGTACCCGTGCTACACCGCCGAGGCGGCGCGGGTGCTCTGCCGTTTCGGACTGACGGAGCACGAGGTGGTGAAGCGGACGACGTCGTACCTTCTCGACGGCGCCCACGACGCCGGGGGGTGGCGCTGCAACTTCACGAGATTCGGCCGCGGGCCGGAAACCCACTGCGCCAACCCCGGGGCTACGCTCTACGTCCTCGACGTCTTGCGGCACGTCACGGACTGCCGGGACGGGGTTGAGGTGGTCGATCGGGCGGTCGACTTCCTGCTCGACCACTGGGAGACGCGCAAACCGATCGGCCCCTGCCATTGGGGCATCGGCAGTCGATTTCTTCAGGTCGAATATCCGTTTATTCGGTACAATATTTTTTATTACGTCTACGTCCTGTCGTTCTTTCCCCGCTGCCGGAGAGATCAGCGGTTTCAAGCGGCGTTGGCCACCCTCGCATCGAAGGTGGATGATCAGGGGCGGATCGTCGTCGAAAAACCGCATCGGCGGCTGAAAGGCCTTGCCTTCTGCGCCAAGGGACAGCCGTCGGAGGTGGCGACGGTGCGTTATCGTGAGATCTGCTCGAACGTCGCCGACTGAGACGGGCGTCTTGGGCGCCGCCGTCTTCGCCCGGCGGGCGCCGGCGTCGATGCAGCTGCTGCGAAAAGCCAAGGGCCCGGACCCGTACCGGCCGCTCGGGCCCTCCCTGGTATAGCCTCGGCGCAATGAAGGAACGCGAGAGCTGGCGGACCGAGGCGGTGGCGACCTTGCGACGCGAGGTGCCGGACGAGTTGGAGGAGCTCCTGGTCGGCCTGCCGCCGGTGCGGTGGCGCGACGACGCGGCGGCGGTGGAGCCGCTGATCCTGCGCGGCTGGCTGGTGGCGGCGGCGCAGCGCGGCGAGCCGGAGCCGGACGCGGCGATGCGGAAGCGGGCGGCGCTCCTCGATCGCGGCGACGCCGCCGCCCTCGCCGGCTGGCTCTTGCGGGCGTGGATCGAGCACGACGTCGCGCTCCCCGAGATCGGCGCCGATCGCGAGGCTGAGCTGCGCGCCATCGCCGAGCGCGGCGCCCAGCTCGCCCGGCGCCTCGGGCGCGGCGGCACGGACGCCGAAGCGCGCTATCGCCAGCTGCTGGCGCAGGAGGAGAGCAGGCCGCCGTCGTCGGCGCTGGCTCAGCGCGGGCTCTTGGCGGTGGTCGCCGCCTGCGGCGCCGGCGGTCTGGTGCCGGAGGTGGAACGCTATCTCAGCGCCCGGGCGCAGGAGCGGCCGGCACAAAGCCGGGCGCTCCTGCGCATGCTGTCGTGGATCGAAGGCCCCGCCGCCGAGCGAGCGCTGGCCGCGGCCCGACGGCTCCCGGCCCTGCGCGACGAGGCCGATCGCCTGCTCGCCGCGCGCGCTGGCCGCGCCGGCTGACGGCGCCGGTTCGAGCGCCGCGTCCCGGCCGGCCTTGACCGCCGGAGGCGGGCGGGATATTGTGCCGCCTGCGCGGCAGCGATGCGGAGTTGTGGAGGATCGATGCCATCCCTGGCGCTCTCGGGCGGACGGGCTTGGCGCGATCCATCGCTTCAGCGGAAAGCCGAGCCGTCGTCCGGGTGGCGAACGCCCCGGACGATGCCCCTGGAGGGTTCACACGTAGCGTTTGGAACCGAACGGCTGATGCCGGACTTGCAGGGCGGGTGGCAGACGATGATCGGCGGACCGGGTTCGGCGTAGCCGCACCGGCCGCCGGGCCGGCGACCTGTTGATCTGCGTACCCTCGTCCCTCGGTCGCAACAGCTGCTACAATCGATCCGTTCTTACTTCATTTCGGGTGAGCGCCGGCTCGCCCCACTGCTTTGGGAACAACGAGGCGTCCCGGTCGGCGATGCCGGGGCCGTCACTGGAGGTCTCCATGTCGAAGTCGCTCTATCTGATCAATCCACGGCCCGCCAACCCCAGCTACTTCGGCGCCGAAGCCTTCGCCCATTGGGGCTATGACCCGGCGCAGGCCATCGCCGACCTCGCCACCGCGACGGTCGCCGCCCTGGCGCCGGAGGACTGGCGGGTGACGATCTGCGAGGAGTACGTCGAGCCGATCGATTTCGACGTCGATGCCGACTTCATCGGCATCACCGGCAAGGTGATCCAAGGCGAACGGATGATCGAGGTCGCGGATGCCTTCCGGCGACGCGGCAAGACGGTGATCATCGGCGGCCCACATGCCTCTCTATCGCCGGCTTCGGTGCGCGACCATTGCGACGTGTTGGTGATCGGCGAGCTCGAGGCGATCGCAGAGACCTTCTTCGCCGATCTCGAGAACGGCACCTGGAAGCGCGAGTACGTCGCCGAGAAGCCCGACCTCGACGCCTCTCCCCTGCCGCGCTTCGAGCTCTACCCCAACCAGCGCACCCTCTCCGGTTGCGTCCAGACTTCCCGCGGTTGCCCCTTCGAATGCGAGTTCTGCGACGTCATCCAGTACCTCGGCCGCAAGCAGCGCCACAAGTCGGTGGAACAGATCATCCGCGAGCTCGATGCGCTGTACGATCTCGGCTTCCGCGCCGTCTTCCTCGCCGACGACAACTTCACCGTCTACCGCAAACGGGCCAAGAACGTCCTCGCCGCCCTGCGCGACTGGAACGCCGCGCGTCCCGACGGGCCGGTGGCTTTCCACACCCAGGTGTCGATCGACGCCGCCCGCGACCCGGAGATCATGCAGCTCTGCGGCGAGGCCGGCCTGACCCGGGTCTTCATCGGCATCGAGACTCCCAACGAGGAGAGCTTGCGGGAGACCAAGAAACGTCAGAACGTCGGCGTCGACCTGGTGAGCCAGGTGCAGGTCTTCCTCGACCACGGCATTTCGGTGACCGGCGGCATGATCGTCGGCTTCGATCACGACGGCCCCGACATCTTCCAGCGCCAGCTCGATTTCGCCATGTCCACCCCGATCCCGATCTTCACCCTCGGCGCTCTGGTGGCGCCGGCCGCCACGCCGCTCTATGACCGCATGCAGGCGAGCGGCCGGCTGGTTACCGACGGGGGGCCGGAGAAGACGATCGGCGTCTGGAGCACCAACATCCTGCCCACCATGATGACTCGCGAGCAGCTCTTCAACGGCCTCAAGTGGCTGGGCAATCGCCTCTATCGTCCGGCCAACTTCGCCCGCCGGGTGGTGGCGATGATCGAGCGCATGGGGCCCCAGCGCGGCCCCTTCCGCCAGGGGTACCGGCCGCATAAGGTGCGTCAGGTTGAGCGCGAGGCACTCGGCGTCATCCGCAAGCTGATCGGCAGCGGCCCGGAGGAGCGCCAGATGTGGCGCGACGTCTCCGCCGCCCTGGCCGAGAAGCCCGAAACCGGCCCGATGGTGATGAAGGCGATGTTCAGCTACGCCCAGGTGTGCTGTCTCTACGAAGCCGACCGCTACTGGGATCCCGAAATCGCCGCCCTGGACGCCGTCCCCGGCCTCATCCCCGGCCCCACCGCCAGCGGCGAAAGCGCTCTGGTCACCATCGGCGGCTAGCCGACCTCTCCGCCCCAGCGCAGCCGGCGGGCGGCGGCGACGGCGCCCTCAGGGCGCGGCCGCTGCCAGCCGCGCGGCGCCGTCGATCTCCCGCCGACGGCGGGCGACGCCCGCCTCGTCCGTCCCCCCGAGCATGCGGAGGGTGTCGATGGCATCGCCGAGCAGATCGGTGGCGACCGAACGGGCGCCGTCGCGCAGCTCGGCGGCGAGCAGGCCGGCGGGTTCGATCGTCGCCGCCACGGCTTGCAGCCGGCGGTCGGCACGCTCCAGGTCGGCGGCGATCTGGCGCAGGGCGAGCTGGGCTTGGCGGAGGTCGCGGACGGGGATGGCTTCGTTCATCTCGGACTCCTCGGTCGATGGTCGATACCCGGTCGACCGTCCGCCGGCGACGAAACCGGCAACCGCGTCTGAATCCGGCATCACCCGACCCTACGGTGCCCGGCGTCTCCAGAAGGTCCGCCCCGGCCAGCGCCCTTCGGCGGCGTAGAACGAGGTGCGGCGTGCCAGGTAGGTGCGGTAGACCCGCCGCAGGCGGTCTTCGTAGGCGAGCAGGCCGGAGCCCTCCCCGGCGAGCGCCCGGTGGAGCGCCTCGGCGCCCTTGAGACCGGTGTAGAGCGCGTTCAGCAAGCCCTGGGACGACAGCGGGTCGAAGGATGCGGCGGCGTCGCCGACCGCCAGCCAACCGTCGCCGGTCGCCCGATCGAGGCGGCCGCTGCTGGCGTCGACGCCCCGGGGACGGCCGTCGATCTCACCGCGGCAGGACGCCAGGAGGGCGTGGAGGTGCGGGCTCTGGGCGAGATGAGCGAGCAGGCCGCGGGCGCTGCGCAGGGCATCGCGAGCCGCCAGGTCGGCGTCGGTGTGGTAGGCGGTGAGCCGCGCGCCGGAGGGCGAGCGGGCGCTGTACCACCAGCCGTCCGGCGCCGCCTCGATCCAGGTGCGGGCATCGCGGTCGGGAGCCGCCGGCCGCCAGCAGGCGACGAAGGCCAGCAGGCGGTCGTCGCACCGGCGCACCGCTCCCAGCCGGCGGGCGAAGACGCTGCCCCGGCCGCTGGCGTCGATCAACCAGCGGCTCCGGGCGAGGCGTTCTTCGCCGGCGTGGCGCAGCCGCACCCGCCAACCGCGGCCGGCCTTGTCCACGGCGACGGCTCGCGTTGCCCTGGCGAGGCGGGCACCGGCCTGCTCCGCCGCCGCCTGCAGGTCGCGGTCGAAGCGCGCGCGGTCGAGGTGCCAGCCGCAGCCGTGGGGATCGAGCAGGAAGTCGTGGACGACCGGCACCGGGGCGCCCCACAGGGCGACGTTGCCCGGGCAACGCAGATGCCCGACGCGGCGTACCCGCTCGAGCACCCCGAGCTCCCGGAGCAGCGGCCTGGCAGCGGGGGGCAAGGCCTCGCCGACGCGGCCGGCGCCGCCGCCGCCGTCGACCAAGAGCACGTCGCGACCGGCGCGGGCGAGGGTGAGGGCGGCGGCGGCGCCGGCGGGGCCGCCGCCGAGGACCATCGCGTCGTACATCAGCCCGCGTCCGGCCGCTTGACCGGCAGCGGAGCGGCCTTGCCCTCGTCGGCCGACGTCCAGTTGGCGTCCGCCGGGGCCGCCGCCGCCGCGTCGGCGGCGGCGAGGTCGCGCCGCGCTTCCTCGTCGGCCGCCGTTGCTGCGTCCCTGCCGAAGGACGCCACCATCAGCCGCGGTGGGATCTGCGGATCCCCCTCCGGGCCGGGGCGCTCTTCGAGGAAGCCCATGCTGCCGAAGATCTCGACCATCTTCTTCATCTGGCCGGCGGTCGACGTCTTGCCGTCGGGGCTCAGGGGGCGTACCCACGAGAAGCGCCGGCCGAAGGCGGCGGAGCGTTCCTCGGGCGTCTTCGCCCGCATCACCGCTTCGTAGCCGGCCGGGGTCATCACCTGATTGGGCACCGTCGCCGGCCAGAAGGTGGGGACGTACGGATCGTAGTCCTGGTCGTAGCCGGAGCGGCAGAAGGCCGTATCCGCCTGCCAGGGCAGTCCCATCCAGCGGGTGAGATCCCCCGGCCCCTGGGCGTGGAGGGGGCCGTCGGCCGACAGGGCGATGCGCGGCGTCATGACCGGCCCGTAGTCCGGCGGCCGGACGTCTGCCGGACGGTGTTTCAATCGGAACGGCGACCGCCACATGCTGAGGTGACGGATCGGCCAGGTGACCTCGCAGCCGGGGTGGAAGGCGTCGGCCAGGCAGTACTCGAGGCTCGCCCGGTCGAGGGTCGCGGGCTGGCGGCGCAGGGGGACGTCGTCGAGGTCGCGCGGCGGCCGGTAGGGATCGTGCCAGTCGTCGTCGAAATGCCCGTCCGCCCACTGCTTGAGGATGCGGTACTGGGTGGGGGAGACGGCGGCGTTCTGACGCGGCGAGTCGCCGGCGGGAACGTCCATGGCGTCGCCGTAGATCCACGGCCAGGGGAGCTGGCTGGGGCTCTTGGTCGCCGGATCGCGGAAGGCGTTGAATACCTGGCGCCGCAGCTCGGCGTGCTGGGGAGCCTTGGAGGCGAGGCGGGCGACGAAGTCGGCGTCGGTGAAGGGGAAGGGGCCGCTCAAGCCGTACTGGACCTCGTAGCCCTTGTTCACCCACCCCAGGCCGCTCAGGCGGTGGAGGATGGGGTAGACGTGGCGGCGGAAGGAGATCGCGGGCGGGAAGGGCAGCCAGCCGGCGCCGATGAAGAGATCGAGCAGCAGGTCGAAGAGGGTACGCACGCCGGTCACGTTGGGGGCGTAGTCCGGCGGCGCGGAGAGCACCCACGCCGGCTCGCAGGGGATGGGCCGGCCGTCGATCGCCACCTCGGCGGTGACCGGCCCGTCGCAGACGTCGTCGAACCAGCCGTCGGCGTTGATGAAGGGGTTGGGATTGTGCTTGGGATCGTAGATCGGGGCGCCGGTGGGGGAGGCGGAGACGCCGTGCCCGGGCAGGAAGAGGAGCCGCCCGGCGCCGTCGGTCCGGAGCTCGCCGAGGTAGACCTCGGTGCCGAGGAATTCGCCCTTGAAGGCATAGCGGCTGCCGCCCGCGTTCTCCCCTCGGATCGAGATCTCGCCGCCGTCGATGACCAGCGACCGCCGGGCGTCCCCCTCGAGCTTGGGATTGCGCAGGGGTGCCGCGGTCTTCGCCGCTTCGGGGATGTCGAGGGCGATGATCCACTGATACCACGCCGCCTTGTGGTTGGCGACGTGGGCGCTCCAGCGGACGTCGGCCCGGTCGGGGGTGAGCTCGCCCACCACCTCGCCGCCGGCGTTGTAGCCGTAGACCCGGAACCGCGCCGCCTGGCGTTTCAGGGCGCCCTCGTCGTCGCGGTAGGCGCCCGGCGGCAGGGGCGGCGTCGGGTAGACCTCGGGGCCGAGGTAGTAGCCGTCGCGGCTGTTGCCCACCCGGCTGACGCCGACGGCGGGGTGGATGGCCGCGCGCACGATCTGCTGGCCGGACGATCGGGGCGACGGGGCATTCGAGTGCTTCATGTCGATCCTTTCAATGGGTGAGACCGGTTGCCCCCGCAATCCGGGCCGGAGTCTGGCCGCACTCCAGCGGTCTGAGCGAAGACCGGCGATCCAGGGGGGGCTATGCGGCTGTCCGAGCGAATATAGCAGCAAGTCGATCGGCGGCCGTCCGCCGGCCGGCGTCACAGATCCCCGGCGGGGAGGGCGGGGCAGACGAAGAAGTAGGGGCAGCGCGGGCAGCGGAAGGGGTCGGGCTGGGCGGGGAAGCGGCCGCGGGCGATGGCCCGGAGGTGACGGCGGCTCTTGTCGAGACGGCCGGCGCGCATGCGCCCGGACATGGCGACGGGGGTGAGGCCGCGGTCGAGGAGGTGGACGACCTCGAGGCGGTAGCCGCCGGCCCCCCAGCGCGCGTCGGCGGCTTCCTGCACCAGACCGAGGCTCAGGTCGTCGGCCTTGTAGGAGCCTTTGCGGCCGGTCTTGAGCACCCGCAGCACGACGTCTCCGCCGGCGCCGGCGGCGATCAGGCCGGGATCGAGCAGCACCCGGCCGGCGTCGAGGTCGAGACGCAGGGGCCGGCTGTCGGCCGCTTTGAGTCCGGCGTGGGTGGCGGCCAGGTTGTCGAGGACGTCCTCCGCCAGCCGCCGGTACTCGGCCTCGAAGGCGTGGTCGACCGGCCCGTGCTCCGGCCACGCTTCCGCCAGCCGCCGGCGCAGCCAGGCGCCTTCGATCGCTCGGCCGGCGGGGAGCGAGGCGAGCTGGTCGAGGACGGCGTAGAGCGCCCGCTGGGTGCGGTAGTAGGCGCTGTCGCGGCGGGTGCCGGCGAGCTCCAGGACGCGGCCGTAGAGAAAGCGGCGCGGGCAGCGGTCGTACTGCTCGAGCTCCCAGCCGCTGAGCTCGATCGGCCCCGCCGGCGCGACCCTGACCGCTGGCGGCGGCGGCGGCGGGGCGCTGCGCGGCAGCGCCGGCGGCCGCTCGACGACGAGCAGCTCGTCGCCGAGGCGGGGGAGGAAGATCGACGGCTTGCGGCGCGTCTTGCCGACCCGCTCGGGACGGTAGAGGTGGAGATGGGTGCGGGCGCGGGAGAGGGCGACGAAGAAGAGGCACTCCTCCTCTTCGTCGTGATCCGCCCGCAACGGATCGCCCTCCTCGCCGTCCACCGGCCGGGTGATCATGCCGGCGGGGGGCGGGTCGCGCGGCCGCTGGAAGGTGCTCGGCAGCCCGCGGCTCATCAACGACGGCAGATGCACGGCGTCGAACTCGAGCCCCTTGCTGGCGTGGATGGTCATCAGCGGCAAGGCCTCGAGGTGGCGCGCCGGGGCCGGGATCTGGCGCAGGTCGCGTTCCTCGCCGAGGAGCACCAGGCGGCGCACCCGATCGAGCAGGCGGGTGGCGGGGAAGCCGCTCCCCACCGGGCGTACGCTGCGGGCGAAGCTCAGGAACTGGTAGAGGGCGACGGCGCGCATGCGGTCGGCGACGGCGTCGCTGCGCAGGATCCCGGCGAGGTAGCTCGAGCCCTCGAAGAGGTAGGTGGCGAGAATCTGCCACGGGGTGGCGGCGCGGTCGAGGCCCCTCAGATCCCGCCCCAAGCGCGCCAGGCCGGCGGCGCCGGCGGGGCTCACGCCCTCGATCTCCTGCGGCCGAGCGAGCAGCTCGAGCACCGTCGACTCGCCCTGCCGCGCCTTCGCCAGCACCGCCCGTACGTCGGCCAGGGGCACGGCGTAGGCCGGCAGGGCGGCGACGCGCACCAGGCCGCTGCCCCAGGCGTCGGCGAAGAGGGTGAGGAGGGAGAGCATGTCGCGCACCTCGTCGCGCTCGAAGAGGCTGCCGAGATGGAGCACCGGTATGCCCCGCGCCTCGCAGGCCTCGGCGAGGGCATTGAGGGTGGCGTTGGAACGGCAGAGCACCGCCTGGCGGTAGAGCGGCACCCCCGCCGCCTCCAGCTGCCGTACGCGGGCGGCGATCGCCGCCGCCTCGCCCTCCGGATCGGCCGCCACCCGCAGATCGGGCGGCGGTCCGACGTCGCCCCGCGCCGCCTCCAGGTCGAGATCGAGGCAGCGGCGCGAGACCCGCATGGTGCGGGCGAAGCGGCTGCAGGCGGCGACGATGGCGGCGGTCGAGCGGTAGTTGCGGGCCAGGGCGCGGGCGGTGGCGCCGGGGAAGTCGTCGCCGAAGCGTGCCAGGTTGGCGGCGGAGGCTCCGCGGAAGCGGTAGATCGACTGGCGGGCGTCCCCCACCACCCACAGGCGCGAGCCGTCCCCGGCCACCGCCTGCAGCAGGCGGGCGCTGGCGCGGTTGACGTCCTGGTACTCGTCCACCAGCACGTGGCGGTGGCGCAGGCGTACCGCCCGGCGCACCCCCGGCTCGCTCTCCAGCAGCTGCACCGGCAGCATGATCAGATCGCCGAAGTCGACCGCCCGCTTGGCCCGCAGGGCGTGCTGGTAGACGCGGTAGACCGCCGCCACCTCGAGGGCGCGCTCGGCGGCGACGCGCTCGGCGTCGTCGCCGGCGGCGTCGAGCATCGCTCGGGCGAGCGCGGCGTAGGCCTCCTCGCCGACCAGCTCGTCCTTGGCGCGGGAGATGGCGGCGAGGATCTCGCGCAGCTCGATGGCCGGCTCGTAGAGGTTTTGGTGATGGATCAGGCCGAGGGTGGGGAGGAGCTCCTCCAAGAGCTCGATGGCGTCGCTGCGATCGACCACCGGCACGTCGGCCTCGAGCTCGAGGCGCTGGTGGTGCTGGCGCAGCAGCTCGAGGCCGAAGGCGTGGAAGGTGCCGGTCCAGATCAACGGCGCCGCCGCCGGCAGGACCTCGGCCACCCGCTCGGTGATCTCCGCCGCCGCCTTGTTGGAGAAGGTGAGGGCGAGGATCGACGCCGGGTCGGCCCCCGACTCGACCAGGTGGACGACGCGGCCGACCAGCGCCCGGGTCTTGCCGGTCCCCGGTCCGGCCTCGAGCAGCAGCGCCCCTCCCCGGTGGCGGGCGGCGGCCTCCTGGGACGGATCGAGGTCGCCGCCGCCGCCGGCCGTCTCGCCGTCGCCGCCGTCGTCGCCGGCGGGGATCAGCAGGGCGTCGCAGAGCTGCTGGCGGACGACGTCGAGGGGCAGCTGCCGGCGGCCGGCGATGGCGGAGGCGGTGAGGCCGCGGTCGAGGAAGAGGGCGCGCGCCAGGGGCCGCGGCAGCAGCAGCTCGCGGGCGAAGACGTTGGCCTGCAGCTCCTGGCGCTCGCGCACGCCGTAGGCCTCGACCCGCGAGGCGCCGGCCGGCGACGGCTCGTCCGGCGTCGATGCGTCGACGTCGTCGTCGCGGCAGATCGCCGGCTGGTGTTCGTGCAGGGCGAGGTGGCCGAGCTCGTGGGCGATGAGGGCGGCGCGTTCCGCCGTCGATTCCGCCGCGCGGTAGAAGATCGCCTCGAGCTGGCGGTCGAGCATCGCCTCGGCGCTGTCGAGCAGGGCGTCGCCGGCGGCCAACGGGACGAGCTCGTAGCCCCGCGCCCGGGCCACCCGCTCGACCAGCTCCCAGGCCCCAGGGTCGTCGCCGGCGGCCGCCTCCTCGTGCCAGGCGCGGGCTCGGATGCGGGCGACCTCGAAGGCGTCCATCGCCCCCTCATCCGGCGGCCGCAGGGCGGCAGGCCGGGGCACCGCCGCGGGCCGAAGCCGCTAGCACGACGCCAGCCATCGCTCGCGGGTCCCGGGGTCGAGTCGGCTACGGCGGACGGCCTCGGCGAAGGTCTCCTGGCGCTCGGCGCGGGGCTTCTGGGCGGCCTTGAAGCGCGCGTCGCTGGCGATCGCCGGCGGTGCGGCGAGGTGGGCCTCGATCGCCGCCAACGGCACCTCGAGGGCCGCGGCCAGCGCGCGGATCAGGCCCCGGGGCACGCTGTCGGCGACGATGCGACGATGGCGCAGCTTGGCGAGGAGGGAGAGGTCGAGATCGAGGCGGTGGGCGAGGGCCCGCAGCTCGGTGGCGGAGCGGCGGGCGAAGGGATCGGCCGGCGGCCGGCCGCCGGCCGGCCCGAGGCGGGCTCGCAGCCGTTCCAAGGCGGCGGCGATCAGCCGCTCGTCGTCCGCCGGGCCGGCGTCGGCGGACGCCGGCAAGCCTTCCTGCAAGGCCCATTCGACGGCGAAGTCGGTGAGCTCGGCGGCGTGCTGCGGATGGTGCGAGATCATCCGTTCGAGGGTCGCCGCATCGGGCGATCCGGCCGCCGCCACGAAGTCCTCGAGGGCGGCGTGCAGGCTGCTCCGTCGCTCGTCGCTCACCGCCGGCCTCCGCTATCGACCAGCTTGGCTTCGGCCCGGCGCAGGCGGTTGCGCACCGTGCGCTCGCTCACCCCCAGCACCTCGACCAGGCTCGGGCCGCCGCGGGTGCCGTTGATGCTCATCCCGATCAGCCGGTGGAGAACCAGCGCCTGCCGCTCCTCGGCGCTCATCGCCGCCAGGGCCTGGCGCAGGGCGAGCCGCGCCTCCGGGCTCGGCGGCGCCGTCGTCCACAACGGCCGGCGGGCGGCCGGGCCGGCCGCCTCCCGTCCAACCGCCTCCGGCGTCAGGTCTGCTTCCAGCACGCGGCGCTCGAGGTGACGTCGTTCCCGCCGGCAGACGTCGATCGTCAGGCACTTGAACGCTCGGGCGAAGCGTACCTCGAAGAAGTCGGCGGCGTCCCCGGGGGCGACCAGAAGCTCCGCCAGGCGACCGAGGATCTCGGCCCGCACGTCCTCTCTCGCCGCACCGCTGAAGCCGCGCAGCGAGCGCCGCAGGATCGTGGCGCAGCGCGCCAGGAGCAGGGGCGCCAGCCGTTCGGCCAGCCGCCGGCCACCCCCGCGCAGGTCGTGACGGATGAGGTGGACCAGGCATTCCGAGCTCAGGCAGCCGGGGGCGGCCGCGTCGCCGGCGCGCGCCCGGCGGACGATGCGCTCGACGCTCCAGCCGAGGACCGCGGCGATCTCCGCCTCGACCTCGGGCGGCCGGCGCAACGACCCGCCGCCGGCACGCCGCCGGCGCAAGGGCGCGACCTGCTCGCTCGATCGATCCTCCGCCGGTCGCGAGACCGGCGATGCGCTGCGCGACACCTCGCCTCCAATCCACGTTCCGCCGCGACCACCTCCCGCCCGCGTCGCAGCCGTCGTTCGGCGATTCTCTCACAGCGATTCAGGATGCTTCGGATCAACCGTCCAGGCAGGAGGGGAGAGGCGCGCCGTCGCGCAGGGTCGAGACCCGGGCGACCGCGCCGGAATTGATCGGCGGCGCGCCGGCGGCCGGCTCGGGGAGTCGCGCCTCGACGAAGACCATCTGGGAGGCGGCGTCGATCTCCGGCGCCACGTTGTCGATCACCCCCTCGAGGCTGAGCCGCGGGGTCTCGACCTCGACCCGCACCGGCAGGCCCGGGCGGAGCGCCCCGGCCTGCGCCGGGGAGACGGCGAAGCGCGTGAGCTGGGTGCCGCCGCCGATCAAGCGCAGGATCGGCCGGCCGCTGGCGACGGTGGCGCCGGCGTCGAGGTAGCGCAGGGCCACGCGGCCGGCGAAGGGGGCCCGCACCACGCTGCGTTCGAGGGCGGCGGTGAGTTGCTCGATGCGGGCCGCGGCCCGGGCGTAGTCGGCCTCGGCCGCCTCCAGCTGCAACCGGGCGGCGTCGCGGTCGAAGCGCGCCGCGTCGGTCTCGGCGCTGGAGAAGATGTCCTCCAGGCCGAGGCGGCGCTGGTATTCCATCTCGGCGCGTTCGAGCTCCAGGGCCATGCGCCGCCGCCCGGCGTCCGCCGTGCTAAGGTTGGCCCGTTCGATGGCGAGCTGGTGGCGCAGGTTCTCGGCGTCGAGGCGAGCCAGAGGCTGGCCGCGCTCGACCCGGTCGCCGACCTCGACCAGCACCTCTTCGAGCAGTCCCTCGCCCTGGGCCGCGACGTCGACCGCCTCGCCGGTCACCACCACGCCGAGAAAGCACTCCGGTGCCGCCGGCGCGGCTGCGGGCGCGGGCGGCGCGCCGGCGCCGGC
>RFGL01000109.1 GCA_003697015.1 Acidobacteriota bacterium
GACCGCACCCCGCGGCCCATCCCCACCGCAGGCGGTGGCAAGACAGAGGGCAAGGGCACGCGGATCACTCATCATCAAGCCCCCCCCGCGGCCGAGCCGCGGGCGCTGGGGCCCCTACCCCAAGGCGGATCAGCCTCGGATGTCAAGCCCGCGCCGCGCCATCCGGCGCGACCAGCGGGAGGCTGGGGGGTGGGTCAAGAGCGGCGACGGGACGGCGACGCCGGGCCGGCGACGTGGCACCCGCGCCCCGCCGCGGTAGAATCGACGCGGTACGCGGAGCCGATCGACTGAGGAGCGAGGGATGCCCGCCCGACGTAACGTCCTGGAGCAGCTGAAACGCGACGAGCTGATCGCCGCCGCCGCGGTGGCGGACCGGCGGCGGGCCGGGGGTGAACGGACCCGCCGGTCGGGGGCTGCGGGATGAACGTCTTCGAGCTGCGCGACCGCCTGGTCGGTGATTACGCCTCCTACATCCGGAGCTTCATCCGCATCCGCGACCCACGCATCGACCGACTCGTGCAGGCCGAGCTCGATCGGGGCTTGCTGTGGCCGGAGCCGCTGATCCAGCTCAATCCGGCCTTCGAGCCGGGAGCGAGCATCGAGGAGCTGGTCGCGGAGGGCCTGCTCCACCGGGAATGCGGCAAGATCTTCCGCCAGCAGAAGACCGAGACCGACCCGGGGAAGCCCCTGCGCCTGTACCGCCACCAGGAAGAGGCCCTGCGCGCGGCGAAGCAGGGCGGCAGCTATGTACTGACCACCGGCACGGGCTCGGGCAAGAGCCTCGCCTACATCGTGCCGATCGTCGACCACGTGCTGCGGCGGGGCTCGGGCAAGGGGATCCAGGCGATCGTCGTCTACCCGATGAACGCCCTGGCCAACAGCCAGCTGGGCGAGCTCGAGAAGTTCCTCTGCTTGGGCTACCCCGAGGGCCGGCCGCCGGTGACCTTCGCCCGCTACACCGGCCAGGACGACCTGGAGCGTCGCGAAGAGATCAGCCGCCGGCCGCCGGACGTCCTGCTGACGAACTACGTCATGCTCGAGCTGATCATGACGCGGCCGTACGAGAAGCGGCTGATCGACGCGGCGCAGGGGTTGCGCTTCCTGGTCTTCGACGAGCTCCACACCTACCGCGGGCGCCAGGGCGCCGACGTGGCGATGCTCATCCGGCGGGTGCGGGATCTGCTCGCTGGCGACGATCTACAATGCGTCGGCACCTCCGCCACCCTCGCCGGCGGCGGCACCTGGGACGAGCGACGGGACGAGGTAGCGACGCTCTCGAGCACGATCTTCGGCACCGGGATCAGCGCGGACGCGGTAATCGGCGAGACGCTTAAGCGGGCGACCCGCGACTTCGATTTCGCCCGCGACGCTGCAGCGCGGGCGGCCCTCGTGCAGCGGCTCGAGGGTACGGCCGATGCCGGCGAGGGCTACGAGGCGCTGCGGGAAGATCCCTTGGCGGCGTGGATCGAATCGACCTTCGGGCTGCGGCAAGAGGAGGGCTCAGGCCGCCTGGTGCGCAGCGCGCCGCGGGCCGTGGGCGGCGACGGAGCGAGCGCCCGCCTCAGCGAGCTCACCGGGGTCGACCCGGAGCGCTGTGCCGAGGCCATCCGCCGCACCCTGCTCAGCGGCTACCGCACCGAGCATCCGGAGACCGGATTGCCGGCATTCGCCTTCCGCCTGCACCAGTTCATGTCGCGGGGCGACACGGTGCACGCCTCCCTCGAGCCCGCCGCCGGGCGCCACGTGACGGTCTTCCCCCAGAAATACGTCCCCGGCGACCGCGAGCGCGTGTTGCTGCCGCTGGTCTTCTGCCGCGAATGCGGCCAGGAGTACTACTGCGTCAGGGTGACGCACGTCGCGGGCGGCGCGCGCCACTTCGCGCCGCGGGAGCTTTCCGACCAGCTGAGCGACGACGCGAGCGAGGCGGGCTTTCTCTACTGGAGCGCCGAGAATCCCTGGCCATCCGCTGCCGACGCCGAGCTCGATCGCCTCCCCGACGACTGGATCGAGCAGCATCGCGGAATCGAGCGGGTGCGCCGGGCGCGGCGCGACTGGCTGCCCCGGGCGGTGCGGGTCGGGACGGATGGGCGCGAAGCCGACGGCGGTCTCGACTGCCACTACGTCAAGGCGCCCTTTCGCTTCTGCCTCAACTGCGGCATCGCCTACTACTGGCGCCTGCGTTCGGACTTCGGCAAGCTGACCTCGCTCGCGACCGAGGGGCGGAGCACCGCCACCACCATCCTGGTGCTGTCGGCGATGCGGCGACTTCGAGCCGAGGGCTTTCTCGGCCAGCGGGCCCGGAAGCTCCTGAGCTTTACCGACAACCGCCAGGACGCCTCCCTCCAGGCCGGCCACTTCAACGACTTCGTCGAGATCAGCATTCTGCGCGGGGCGCTCTACGGCGCTCTCGAGGCCGCCGGGGATCGAGGCCTGGAGCACGACGAGCTGACCCAGAAGGTCTTCGCCGCCCTCGACCTTCCCCGCGAGCTCTATGCCAGCGACCCCGAGGTCAAGTTTCAGGGCCGCAAGGACACCGACCGGGCCTTTCGCGACGTCATCGGCTACCGGCTCTACCGCGACCAGCAGCGGGGCTGGCGGATCACTTCGCCCAACCTCGAGCAGTGCGGGCTGGTCGAGGTGGGCTATCAGTCGCTCGACGAGCTCTGCGAGGACGTCGAGATCTGGCAGGGCTGCCACGAGGCCCTGCTTACGGCCAGCCCGGAGACCCGGCAGACCATCGCCCGTACGCTCCTCGACTTCATGCGCCGGGAGCTGGCGCTCAAGGTCGACTACCTCGACCCGCTGTACCAGGAGCGATTGATCCAGCGCAGCTTTCAGCGGCTCAGAGAGCCCTGGGCGATCGACGAGAACGAGAGCCTGGAACGGTCGGTGCGGCTTTTCCCGCGCCAGCGCGAGGGCAAGAGCGACGATCGGCGGGACGTCTTCCTCGGGCCGCGCAGCGGCTTCAATCAGTACCTGCGGCGGACCAACGTCTTCCCCGACCACCCGGCGACCCTCGGCACCGGCGACGCCGTCACCATCACCCGGCAACTCCTCGCGGCGCTGCGTGAGGCGGGCATCGTCGAGGCGGTCGAGCCGTCGCGCGACGCGGTGGAGGACGATCCGCCGGGCTATCAGCTGAACGCCGGCTCGCTGACCTGGCGGCTCGGCGCGGGGACGGAGACCTTCCACGATCCGATCCGGGTGCCGCGGGCGCCGGCGAGCGGCAGCCCGCCTAACCGCTTCTTCGTCGACTTCTACCGCACGGCGGCGCTCGCCGCGCGCGGGCTCGAGGCGCGCGAGCACACGGCGCAGGTGCCGCCAGAGGAGCGGGAGAAGCGCGAGGCCCGCTTCCGCGACGCCGAGCTGCCGGTGCTCTTTTGCTCCCCGACCATGGAGCTGGGGGTCGACATCGCCGAGCTGAGCGTCGTCAACCTGCGCAACGTGCCGCCGACGCCGGCCAACTACGCCCAGCGCAGCGGGCGCGCCGGGCGCAGCGGTCAACCGGCCCTGGTCTTCACCTACTGCACCAGCGGCAGCCCGCACGACCAGTACTTCTTCAAGCGGCCCGAGCGCATGGTTGCGGGCGCCGTCGCCGCGCCGCGTCTCGAGCTGGCCAACGAGGACCTGATCCGCTCCCACCTGCACGCCATCTGGCTGCGCGAAACCGGCCAGGGGCTGGGCGACACCCTGAAGGACGTCCTCGACCTGAGCGGCGAGCCGCCGGCCCTCGAGCTGTTGCCGGAGATCGCCCGCGCCCTCGACGACGTGGAGGCCCGCCGGAGCGCGCTCCGGCGGGCGGAGCGAGTGCTCGACGCCCTGCGCGCGGAGCTCGAAGCCTGCGACTGGTACCGCCCGTCGTGGATCGACGGGGTCTTTCAGCAGCTCAAACAGAGCTTCCTTGCCGCCTGCGAGCGCTGGAAAAACCTCTATCGCTCCGCCTACCTGCAGAGCCAGGAGCAGCACCGCATTTGCCTCGATGCCAGCCGGTCGACGAGCGAGAAGGAAGCGGCGCGCCAGCTGCGGCGCCAGGCGGAGGCGCAGCTGGCCCTGCTCACCGAACCCGCCCGCGCCGCTCAGTCCGACTTCTACAGCTACCGCTACTTCGCCAGCGAAGGCTTCCTGCCAGGCTACAACTTCCCCCGCCTGCCGGTATCGGCCTTCATTCCGGGCCGGCCGCGGAGGAAGGGCGAGGAGGAGTATCTGTCGCGGCCGCGCTTTCTCGCCATCTCCGAGTTCGGGCCGCGGTCCTACGTCTACCACGAGGGGTCGCGCTATCAGATCACCAAAGTCATCCTGCCGGTGACCGACGAGGATGCCCTGACCTCCGCCGCCAAGCTGTGCCACCGCTGCGGCTACCTCCACCCGGTCACCGGCGGCGCGGGGCCCGATCTCTGCGAGCTGTGCGGCGCAAAGCTTCCGCCGGCGCAGCAACGGCTCTTCCGCCTGCAGAACGTCGCCACCCGGCGGCGGGATCGCATCAGCTCCGACGAAGAGGAGCGACGGCGCCTGGGCTTCGAGCTGGTGACCCGCCTGCGCTTCGCCGCCCGCGACGACGCACCCTCGGCGCGCCGCGGGCGGGTGCTGGCGGGGGAAGACGAGCTGGCACGGCTCACCTACGCCGACGCCGCCACCCTGTGGCGCATCAACCTCGGGTGGAGGCGGCGCCAGCGACGCGAGGAAGTCGGCTTCGTCCTCGACCTCGAACGCGGGATCTGGGGCAGCAACCGCCAGCTCGCCGACGAAGACCCCGAAGATCCGATGAGCGCCCGCCTGGCGCGGGTGGTGCCCTACGTCGAGGATCACCGCAACTGCCTGCTGTGGCAGCCGAGCGAACGCCTGCCGCGGGCGCAGCTCCTCTCCCTGCGCGCGGCGCTCAAGCACGCCGTTCAGCTCCGCTTCCAGCTCGAGGACTCCGAGCTCGCCGCCGAGCCTCTGCCCGACGCCGGCGACCCTGCGCTGCTGCTCTTCTACGAGGCGGCGGAAGGCGGTGCCGGCGCCCTGCGTCGTCTCCTCGACGACGCCGGCACCGTCGCCGAGGTGGCGCGGGCGGCGCTCGATCTCTGCCACTTCGACCCCGCGACGGGGGAGGATCGCGACCGTGCCCCGGGAGCCCGCGAGCGCTGCGAGGCGGCTTGCTACGACTGCCTGATGAGCTACGCCAACCAGCCCGACCACGAATGTCTCGATCGCCACCCGCTGCGCGACCTGCTGCTCCAGCTCTCCGCCGCCCGGGTGGAAACGGCGCCGGTGGAGGCCGAGCGCGCCGAGCACCTGGCGCGGCTGCTCGAGCTTGCCGGCTCGCAGCTCGAGCGGCGCTGGCTTCGCTTCCTCGACGCCCACGGCCTGCGCCTGCCACACGATGCGCAGACCTGGATCGAGGCCTGCGGCGCCCGTCCCGACTTCCTCTATCGCGGCGACCATCGGGTGGCGATCTACGTCGACGGCCCGGTGCACGATCACCCCCGCCGCCACCAGCGCGACCGGGACCAGCGCGAGCGCCTCGAAGACCTCGGCTACGTCGTCTTGCGCTTCCACCACCAGGACGACTGGGCGGCGATCGTCGAGCGCTACCCCTACGTCTTCGGGAGCGGCGACGAATGAGCTACGCGGTGGGATCTCTGGTCGCGGCCCGCGGCCGGGAGTGGGTGGTGCAGCCGGGGTCGGAGGCGGATCTGCTGGTGCTGCGACCCCTCGGCGGCAGCGACGACGAGCTGACCGGGATCTACCTGCCCCTCGAGGGCGACGGGGTGCGCCCGGCGCATCTCGCCTGGCCGGCGGCGGAGGCCCTCGGCGATCATCGCTCCTGCCGCCTGCTGCGCGACGCGGTGCGCATCGGCTTCCGCTCCAGCGCCGGCCCCTTCCGCTCCTTCGCCCGCCTCGCCTGCGAGCCGCGTCCCTACCAGCTGGTGCCGCTGCTGATGGCCCTCAAGCAAGACGTCGTGCGGCTGCTGATCGCCGACGACGTCGGCATCGGCAAGACCATCGAGGCCGCCCTCATCGCCCGCGAGCTGCTCGACCGCGGCGAGATCCGCCGCCTGGCGGTGCTCAGCCCGCCGCACCTCGCCGAGCAGTGGCAGCAGGAGCTGGCGACGAAGTTCCACCTCGACGCCGAGCTGGTCCTGCCGTCGACCGTCCGCCGCTTGGAGCGACGCTGCCGCGGCGGCCAGTCGCTCTTCGACGTTTACGACTTCGTCGTCGTTTCGACCGAATTCGTCAAGTCCGACCGCCGGCGCGACGACTTCCTCCGCGCCTGCCCGGAGTGCGTGATCGTCGACGAGGCCCACGGCTGCGCCTTCGCCGCCGAGGCGCGCGGCGGCCGTCACCAGCGCCATCAGCTGGTGAAGGGGCTGGCCCGGGATCCCGAGCGCCACCTGATCCTGGTCACCGCCACCCCCCACAGCGGCAACGAAGACGCCTTCCGCTCCCTCCTCGCCCTCCTCCACCCCGACCTCGCCGAGCTGCCGGCGGATCTTTCCGGCCCCGGGAACGAGCGCCATCGGCGCCGGCTCGCCGCCTACTTCGTGCAGCGCCGCCGCGGCGACGTCGAGCACTATCTCGACGCCGACACTCCCTTTCCCAAGCGCTTCGAGCGCCAGGCCACCTACGAGCTGACGCCGGCCTACAAGAAGCTCTTCGAGCGCGCCCTGGCCTATGCCCGGGAGACCGTCACCAGCAGCGACGGCGCCCGGCTGCGACAGCGGGTGCGCTGGTGGTCCGCCCTGGCGCTCCTGCGCGCCCTGGCCTCGAGCCCGATGGCCGCCGCCGCCACGCTCAGGAACCGCGCCGAGGCCGCCGGCGCCGACAGCGCGGAGGAGGCCGACGCCCTCGGCCGCCGGCTGCTCGACCAGGACGAGGACGAAGCGACCGAAGGGCTCGACGTCGCCCCGGGAAGCGATCCGGGGGAGGAAGACGACGAGGGCGCGCGGCTGCGCCGCCGGCTGCGCGAGATGGCGCGTGAGGCGGAAGGGCTCGCCGGCGCCGGCGACGCCAAGATCGCGCGGGGCGCAGCCCTCGTCCGCCAGCTCCTCGACGACGGCTTCCATCCGATCCTCTTCTGCCGCTTCATCCCCACCGCCGAATACGTGGCCGAAGAGCTGCGCCGGCGCCTGGGCAAGGACGTGGAGGTGATGGCGGTGACCGGCCTCCTGCCCCCGGCCGAGCGCGAGAAGCGGGTGGCGGAGCTGGGCCGGGCGCGCAAGCGGGTGCTGGTGGCGACCGACTGTCTGAGCGAAGGGATCAACCTTCAGGACCACTTCGACGCGGTCGTCCACTACGACCTGGCGTGGAATCCCACCCGCCACGAGCAGCGCGCCGGGCGGGTCGACCGCTACGGCCAGCCGCGGTGCGAGGTGCGCGCCCTCACCCTCTACGGCGTGGACAATCAGATCGACGGGGTGGTGCTCGACGTCTTGATCCGCAAGCACGAATCGATCCGCTCCTCCCTGGGAATCTCGGTACCGGTGCCGATGGACACCGCCCAGGTTCTCGAGGCGGTCTTCGAGGGCCTGGTGCTGCGCGAGCAGGCCGGTGCCAAGAATCTCCTGCTGCCGTTCACCGAATGGGAAGCGCAGAAGGACGAGCTTCACGGCGAGTGGCAGGCCGCCGCCGAGCGCGAGAAGCGTTCGCGGACGATGTTCGCGCAGCACGCGATCCGGCCCGAGGCGGTGCAGCCGGAGCTCGACGCGGCACGGCGCGCGATCGGCGCCGGACGGACGGTGGAGCGGTTCACCCGCGAGGCCCTGGCCGCCCACGGCGCCATCCTCCAGGGCGACGCGCCGCTCGCCGTCGACCTCGCGGAGTGCCCGCGCGCCCTGCGCGAGGCCCTCGGCCGGCGCGACGGGGAAGAGCGCTTCCGCGGCCGCTTCGAGCTGCCGGTCGCGGACGGCGAGCTCTACCTCCACCGCACCCATCCCATCGTCGAAGGGCTCGCCCGCTACGTCCAGGACACCGCCCTCGACGCCGAGCTGGCGGGGGTGGCGCGGCGCGCCGGGGTGATCCGCACCCGCGCGGTCGAGCGCCGGACGACGCTCCTGCTGCTCCGCCTGCGCTTCCAGATCACCGGCGCCCGCGGCGGCGGCGCGCGCGACGCGGCGCTGCTCGCCGAGGACTGCGCCCTCGCCGCCTTCGCCGGCTCGCCGGGAAACGCCGAGTGGCTCGAGCCGGAGGCGGCCGAGGCCCTCCTCGACGCCGCGCCCGACGCCAACCTCACCCCCGACGTCGCGGCCCACCACCTGCGCGCCGTCCTCGACGCCGCCCCCGACCTCGAGCCCGCTCTCGAAGAGATCGCCCGCCGCCGCGGCGACGAGATCCTCGCCGCCCACCGCCGGGTGCGCACCGCCGCCCGCGCCCGCGGCTTCAGCCAGGGGGTCGAGCCCAAACTGCCGGCCGACGTCCTCGGCGTCTACGTCTATCTGCCGGCGTAGCACCGCCGGCCTTGGTAGAATGAGGCGATGACGGATCGAGAGCACCTTCACCAGCTGGTCGAAGCGCTGCCGGAGGACGACCTGGCGCCGGCGGTGCGGTTGCTGGAGTCCCTGCGGGACGCGGATCCGGTTCTTCAGGCTTTGGAGCGCGCCCCCCTCGACGACGAGCCGCTGTCGCCTCAGGATGCCCGGGCCCTGGAGGAAGCGTTGGAGGATCGCGCCCAGGGACGGATCTTCTCCCACGAGGAGGTCCGGCGAAGTCTCCTGGGGAAGGCGTGAGCCGCCGCGTCGCGTGAACCGCCCGAGCGCGCAAGGACCTCAAGAGGCTCGACCGGCGGCTGCGCGAGCGCATCACCTCGGCCATCGAAGGATTCGCCGACAGCGGTCGCGGCGACGTACGACGGCTCCAGGGCACCCGCGAGCGGATCTACCGGCTGCGGGTGGGACAATGGCGCATCTTTTTTTCCCTGGAAGCGAGGCTGATGGTCCTGGTGCTCCGAGCCCTGCCTCGTAGTGGAGCCTACTGACCCTCTCGGACATGTCCGCCCCAAGCGAGCCCTTCACCACCGTGCGCAGCGAGGGGGCGCTCTTGCCGCCCGACCTGCTGCAACGCATCGCCGACGGCGACGGCGACCTCAGGGGCCTGCGACCGGCGGACTACCACCTCTCCGGCGAGCGCCTCAACGAGGCGATCAACCGCGCCTGGAGCCGGCTGCAAGGGGCGTGGGCGGCCTACCGTGCCGCCGTCGAGCGCCTCGCCGACGACGACCCGGCCCTCAAGCTGACGCGCGAGAAGTGGCTGCTGCCCCTCTTCGCGGCCCTCGACTACGGCCGCTTGCAGCCGGCGCCGCCCATCACCATCGACGGCAAGAGCTACCCCATCTCCCACCGCTGGGGGCACGCCCCGATCCACCTCGTCGGCCGCGGGGTGGACCTCGACCGCCGCAGCCCGGGGGTCAAGGGGGCGGCGCGCTCCAGCCCCCACAGCCTGGTGCAGGAGCTGCTCAACCGCTCCGCCGGCGACCTCTGGGCCTTCGTCTCGAACGGCCGCAAGCTGCGGATCCTGCGCGACAACCTCTCCCTCACCCGCCAGGCCTTCGTCGAATTCGACCTCGAGACGATGATGGAGGGGCAGCTCTACCCCGACTTCGTGCTCCTGTGGCTCCTGTGCCACCAGTCGCGGGTCGAGGGGGAGAAGCCCGAGGACTGCTGGCTCGAGCGCTGGATGCGGGCGGCCCAGGAGCAGGGCACCCGCGCCCTCGACCGCCTGCGCGACGGCGTCGAGCGGGCGATCGAAGCCCTCGGCCGCGGCTTCCTCTCCTACCCCGCCAACCGCGAGCTGCGCCGGAGGCTCGAGCGCGGCGAGCTCGACAAGCAGGACTACTACCGCCAGCTCCTGCGCCTGGTCTTCCGCCTCATCTTCCTCTTCGTCGCCGAAGACCGCCGCGACGGCGCCGGGCGTTCCCTCCTCTTCGATCCGGCGGCGGCGCCGGAGGCGATGGAGCGCTACCGCCGCTACTACTCCACCGCCCGCCTGCGCCGCCTCGCCGAGCGCCGCCGCGGCACCCGACATCCCGACCTCTGGCGCGCCCTCGCCCTGGTGATGGGCAAGCTCCACCGCGACGGCTGCCCCGAGCTGGCCCTCCCCGCCTTGGGCAGCTTCCTGTGGGCGCCCGAGGCGGTGGCGGACCTCGCAGGCTGCGACCTGTCGAACCACGACCTCCTCGACGCCGTCCGCGCCCTCGCCGTCACCGAGCAGCAGCGCCTGCTGCGGCCGGTGGACTACAAGAACCTCGGCCCGGAAGAGCTGGGCAGCGTCTACGAATCGCTGCTCGAGCTTCACCCCGAGCTCGACCCCCGCGCCGGCCGCTTCGCGCTCAGCTCCGCCGCCGGCCACGAACGCAAGACCACCGGCAGCTACTACACCCCCTCGAGCCTCATCACCTGCCTCCTCGACTCGGCCCTCGAGCCGGTGCTCAGCGAAGCGGCGGCCAAGCCCGACCCGGAGACCGCGATCCTCGCCCTCAAGGTCTGCGACCCGGCCTGCGGCAGCGGCCATTTCCTGATCGCCGCCGCCCACCGCCTGGCCAAGCGCCTCGCCGCCGTGCGCACCGGCGACGATGAGCCCTCCCCCGACGCCGTGCGCTCTGCCCTGCGCGACGTCATCGGCCATTCGATCTACGGCGTCGACCTGAACCCGATGGCGGTCGAGCTGTGCAAGGTCAACCTCTGGCTCGATGCCCTGGAGCCCGGCAAGCCCTTGAGCTTCCTCGATCACCACGTGCGCTGCGGCAACAGTCTCCTCGGCGCGACGCCGGCGCTCTTGGAGAAGGGGATTCCCGACGATGCCTTCAAGCCGATCCTCGGCGACGACAAGGCCTTCTGCACCCATTGGCGGAAGAAGAACAAGGCCTTCCGCCGCAGCCGGCAGCTGACCATCCCGATCTCCGCCGATGCCCCCTGGCAGCGCCTGGGCAACCTCGCCGCGGCGATGATGCGCCTCGACGCCCTCGGCGACGACACGGTGGCGGAGGTGCGGGAGAAAGAGGCCATGTACCGCGACCTGGTGGCCTCGAGCGGCTACGAGCACGGCCGATTGCTCGCCGATGCCTGGTGCGCCGCCTTCGTGTGGCACAAGCGGCAGTCGCCGGAGCGGCCCTATCCGATCACCGAGGAGGTCTTCCGCAAGATCGAGCGCAACCCGCACTCCGTCGCCGGGTGGTTGAAGGCGGAGGTGAAGCGTCTCGCGGAGGAGTATCAATTCTTCCACTGGCACCTCGCCTTCCCCGAAGTCTTTCGCCTGCCCGCCGCGGGTGAGGAGATCGCGGACGACGGGCCGGGGTGGATCGGCGGCTTCGACGTGGTGCTCGGCAATCCGCCCTGGGATCGGCTGAAGCTGCAAGAGAAGGAATTCTTCGCCGAGCGCTCCCCCGCCATCGCCGGCGCCCCCAACGCCGCCGCCCGCCGCAAGCTGATCGCCGCCTTGCGCGACGGCGACCCCGAGCTCTACGACGCCTTCCGCAACGCCAAACGACGGGCCGAGGGCGAAAGCCACCTGGTACGCGACGGTGGACGCTACCCCCTCTGCGGCCGCGGCGACGTCAACACCTACTCCATCTTCGCCGAGCTCAACCGCTCCCTCATCGCGCCGAGGGGCCGCGTCGGCTGCATCGTGCCCTCCGGCATCGCCACCGACGACACGACCAAGTACTTCTTTCAAGATCTGGTGCGCCGCCGCGCCCTCCACTCCCTCTACCACTTCGAGAACGAGGACCGGATCTTTCTCGGCCTCCACCACGCCTACCGCTTCTGCCTCATCACCATCACCGGCCTCGACGTCAAGGTACCGGAGACCCGTTTCGTCGCCTACGCCCGCCAGGTTCGGCATCTCGACGAACCGGATCGCCGCTACACCC
>RFGL01000110.1 GCA_003697015.1 Acidobacteriota bacterium
ATCTCGCCAGCCAAGATGTAGCCAGTACGAGAACAGCCCCGATCAGCGTTTCTTCAATGGAATCAGGTGATTAGCGTCTTGCCGTCAACGGAACTTCGGTCTATCCTGCCGGGCCCGAGCGCCGGGACGCGGCCGAGCTCAAGAAGGACGAGGGCCGAGCCGGAGCCGAGGCCCACCACCTGGCGGAGCAGGTCAAGCTGCGGCTCAAGCTCAGCCGTTAGCGTCAGTTTTTACTTGCACGTGGGTAAAATTTATAGTATTTTACCCACGTGTATGAACGTCTCCTGACCCGGCGACTTTCCGATCCCCGACGCAGCGTCCTGGTTCTCGGGCCCCGTCAGGTCGGCAAGTCCACCCTGCTCTCGTCCCTCGAGCCCGATCTGACGATCAATCTCGCCCATCCCGGGACCTATCGCGAATACCTCACCCGGCCCGAGAAGCTCGCCGACGAGCTGCGCGGGATGGAGAAGACGGCGCGCACGGTCTTCATCGACGAGATCCAGCGCCTGCCGGCCTTGCTGGATCTGCTGCAGGTGGTCCTCGACGAACGTCCGGAGCGCTACCGTTTTCTGCTCTCGGGCTCGAGCGCGCGCAAGCTGCGCCGCGGCCAGGCCAACCTCCTCCCCGGCCGCATTCACGTCCATACCCTCCATCCCCTGCTCGCCCGCGAGCTGGGGGACGACTTCGAGCTCGAACGAGCCCTGGCGCACGGTACCCTCCCGGGCATCTACGCCGAGGCCGACCCCGAGCTGCGGGCCGCGGATCTCAGGTCCTACGTGGACGCCTACCTGCGGGAGGAGATCCAGGCCGAAGCGCTGGTGCGCAACCTCGGCGGCTACGCCCGGCTGCTGGAGCTGGTCGCCGCCTCGTCGGGGAGAATCCTCAACGTCAACGCCCTCTGCCGCGACGCCGGGGTGAGCTACGAGACCGCGCGCCGCTACGTCAGCGTCCTCGAAGATACGCTGATCGGCTTCCGCATCCCCGCCTGGAGCGGCTCCGATCGCCAGCGGTTGGTCTCTCACCCCAAGCTCTTTCTCTTCGATCTCGGCGTGCGCAACGCCCTCCTACGCCGTCCGCTCAACCGATCCCTGCCCGACGAGCGCGGCTTGCTGCTCGAGCACTTCGTCGCCGGCGAGCTCTACCGACGGCGTGGCTTCCTATGGCCGGAGATGGAGCTCTACCACTACCGGACGCAAAGCGGGGTGGAGATCGACTTCGTGCTGGAGGTTGGGCGTGAGCTGTGGGCGATCGAGGTCAAGGCCGGCCGCGACGTGCGGCGGCGCACCCTCAGGATCCTCGAGTCCTTCGCCCGGCGCCTGCCGCGGGTGACGCGGTCGCTGGTGATCTTCCTCGGCTCGCGCCGTCAGCGGATCGGCGACGTCGAGGTGCTGCCGCTGGCGGACTTTCTCGCCGAGCTTCCCGGCGGCGGCCGGCCCGCCGGCTGACGCCGTGGCGGTGCGGGGAGAGGATGGTGTCCCCAACGGGATTCGAACCCGTGTTGCCAGCTTGAAAGGCTGGAGTCCTGACCTGGCTAGACGATGGGGACGCTCGGTCGGTGGGCCGGCGCGGCGGCCGGGGGTGGACCCTACCACAACCTCGCTCGCGGTGGAACCCTGGGGCGTGAAGGCGACGCGGGCCCGGCGGCGAGCGCTCACCGCCGGGCCCGGTCTCTCTACCCCTTCCCTGCTTCTCGGCGCCGCCGGTGCGCCGTCGGTTCCCCGCTCGACGGCGTACGACTCGGCGGCACGAAAAGCTGTAGCAGGATACGGCGGCCGTCCATGGATGGATTGCCAAAAGCGAGAAGAACGGGCGTTCTGCGATAGGATGGAGCGGCAGCACGATGAGCAACGGCCCGGATCTCTACGGTGGCTTCGACCTCCGGCGCGGCGACCGCGACGCCGGCGGCGGCGCCGCGGCGCGCTGGGGCGGCGTCGAGCAGGGTGCCGGCGAGACGGCACGTCACGTCGAGGCCCTGCAACGGGACCTCGACCAGCTCGGCTTCCACCTGGTGGGCGGCGCCGACGGCGTCTTCGGTCGCCGCACCGGCTGGGCGGTGCGCGAGTTTCAGCTCTACGCACGCTGCGAGCAGGTGGCGCGGGAGGACGTCGACTCCACCGCCGCGCGCTACCTCGAGCGCCTGTCGCCGGTCGCCACCGGCGCGGCGCGCTATGCCGGGCCGATCAGCGGCGTCGCCGACGCCGCCACCCGCTCGGCCCTCGCCCGCTGGCTGGCGGAGGACTGGCGCTGTCCGCTGGTGATCGAGGCCTGGAGCCGCCGTCACGGCCGCCGCCACGTCCTGCGCGCCGGCAACCTCTGGCTCCACGACGAGCTCGCGAGCGCCACCCCGCGGATGTATGCCCGCGACTTCTCCGCCGCCTACGACGAGCCGCCGCCGGAGCTTCTCGACGACGGCCTGGTGACGCTGGGCGAATTCGTCCCCTTCCTGCGCTGGAGCGGCCCGCGCTCGCAGCCGCCGCACCACGTCTGGCCGGCGGCGGAGATCCTGCCCGAGAACCTGATCGGCCTGGCCGAGGAGCGGCTCGACGCCGCCCAACGGTCGACCTTCAACGTGGTGCGGGCGGTGTCCGAGGTCGAGTGCCTGGGGTTCTTCGACAGCCTCAACGCCTACGACAACGCCTTCGTCTCCGCCGGCCCCTGCCACTGGACCCTGGGCAAAGCCCGCGCCTCCTTCCAGCTCGACCGCAGCGGCATGCCGCCGCCGCCGTAGGGCTCAGGGCGCGGCCCGGTAGGCGTCGCCGGCGTAGCGCAGGCGGCGGGTGGTGACGCCGTCGTCGCCGGCGGCGGCGTGGCGCTGGCTTTCGATCAGCTCGCGCCAGGGGCCGCCGCCGTCGTCGGCGACCTCGAGGTCGAAGGCGTAGGCCGGGCCCCAGACGATGCGGAAGCGCGTCGCGTCGCGCGACCGTCCCTTGGGGACGGACCAGGGTAGCCGGTGGTTTTAACCACCGGCGGGGTGCCGGCGGCGGGACACCGACGGCGTGCCGTGACCGGCGTTGCAACCGCCGGCGTCGCCACCGGCGCCCGGGGTTGAACCCCCGGGCTACCTTGGTGCGTCCCTGCGGGACGCGGAGACGTGGTACCGGCGGTGGGACACCGACGGCGTGACGTTTCCGGCGTTGCAACCGACGGCGTTGCCACCGGCGCCCGGGGTTGAAACCCCGGGCTACCTTGGTGCGTCCCTGCGGGACGCGGAGACGGGGTACCGGCGGTGGGACACCGACGGCGTGACGTTACCGGCGTTGCAACCGACGGCGTTGCCACCTGCGCCCGGGGTTGAACCCCCGGGCTACCTTGGTGCGTCCCTGCGGGACGCGGAGACGGGGTACCGGCGGTGGGACACCGACGGCGTGCCGTGACCGGCGTTGCAACCGCCGGCGTTGCCACCGGCGCCCGGGGTTGAAACCCCGGGCTACCTTGGTGCGTCCCTGCGGGACGCGGAGAGGGGTCACCGCCGGGCGACCGTCCCTTGGGGACGGACCAAGGTAGCCGGTGGTTTTAACCACCGGCGGGGTGCCATCGGCGGGATAGGCCGGCGGCGGTATGGGCGGTCAGGCGAGGTCGGCGGCGGTGTGGTGGATGCCGTGGGCTTCGAGCAGCCAGGCGAGCTCGTCCTGGAAGCTACGGTCACGATGGTGTTTTTCCTGATTCAAGATGTACCGCCGCACGTCGGCGACGCGTGATTCGCTGACGGTGAAGATGCCGTAGCCCTCTTGCCAGGCGAAGGGCTGCGGTCGGTTTGTGGCAAGCTGACTGATCCACCAGGAGGATCCTCCTTTGATGGTCTTGACCATGGCGGATACCGCGACGCTGGGTTTGATTCCGAGCAGGAGATGTACGTGATCGGGCATGCCGCCGGCGGTGAGAAGATGACCGCCCTTCTTGTTGATGATGCCGCCCATGTAGGAGTAAAGCGAGTCGGTCAGATCGCGATGGATGAGGGGATAGCGATTCTTTGTCGAAAAGACGAGGTGATACCGGAGGTTATGAAACGCGCTGGACATTTGCCTTCTCCGATCTCGGATCGAGGCGCAAGACCGACCCGGGCGGACGTCGCCGCGACGCCCGCCCGGGCGCTTTCGCCCTCAGAAGGGAATCGACCCCGGGGTCGGCACCGATTGGATGCGCCAGTTGCCGGCGGCGTCGGTGCGCTCGATGGTTGAGCCGGCGGGGGCGTCGCCGACCTCGGGGTCGTTGGCGGCGCCGGTCTCGTCGATCAGGCCGTTCGAGTTGTTGGGGCCGTAGACCACCGCGTCGATCGGCACGGTGGTGCTGGTGATCGCCGCCGCCGGCACGTTGAAGAGCGCCACGCCGTCGCCGACCGAGCCCGAGTTCTGGATGTCGGGGCTGAAGTCCTGGGCCAGGAAGTAGGTCGGATTGCCGTTGTTGGCGTCGGCGAGGAGCCCGCCGACGACGATCACCTGACCGGGATTGATGGTGCCCGACAGCTGGTAGGTACCGGAGGTGTAGGTGGTGCCGCCGTAGCCGAGGCTGAACTGGCTGAGGTCGATCGGCTCGCTGCCGCCGTGGTAGAGCTCGACCCACTCGAAGCCGTTGTCGGCGCCGGAGTAATCGTAGAAGACCTCGGTGATGATCAGGCCGCCCGGCGGCGGCGCCGGGAAGGCGACGTTGGGATTGGGCAGGGGCTGGACCTGCCAGGTGCCCGCCAGATCGACGCGCTCGATCGACTGGCCGCTCGAGGCGTCGGCGACGTCCGGCGGATTGGCGATGCCGGTCTCGTCGATCAGGCCGTTGGTGTTGGCGTTGCCGTAGACCACGGCGTCGATCGGTACGGTGAGGGGGGTCACCTGGGAGCAGCGGAAGTTGAACAGCGCCACGCCGTCGGCATCGGCGCCGGAATTCTGCAGGCCGGGGCTGATCTGGAAGACCAGATCGAAGGTCGGATCGCCGTTCGACGCGCCGGCGGTGGGGCCGCCGACGACGAAGGTGGCGCCGGGGGCGATGGAGCAGCCGCCGGCGCAGCCGTCGAGCGGGATCAGGCTGTTGGTGTAGTCGCCGCCGCCGGAGCCGATGCAGAGGTCGGAGACGTCGAGGGTGGCGCCGGTGGTGTTGTAGAGCTCGACCCACTCGAGACCGGAGTCGGCGCCGCTGGGGTCGTACATCACCTCGGTGAGGATCACCGCCCCCGGCGGCACGGTGAAGGCCTGGCCGCCGATCTTGGTGCCCGGGGAGTAGAGGCTGCCGCCGGAACCGGCGGCGAGGGTGTGCTTGACGAAGGGGGCGTTGGAGAAGTCCGGATCGCGGACGATCGACTCGTCGCTATTGCCCTCCGAGCCGTAGCTCACCGCCTGCACCGTGGCGCCGCCGTCGTCCGCCAGGGTGACCGTATCGCCGGTGTTGTTGAACCCCAGGCCGCCGGAGGAGGCGGTGAAGACCAGGCCGTTGGCGGCGGCGTTGCCGAAGCTGCCGCTGGGGGAGCCGCCGCCGAAGACCACCGCCGCCTCGCGCGGCGGGATGACGCTGCCGGCGGGGAAGGTATGGCGCAGGCCGACGCCGTCGGAGATCGTCCAGCCGGAGACGTCGACGGCGGTGAAGCCGGTGTTCAGCAGCTCGACGAATTCGTCCTGGGTGGCGCTGCGGGTGCCGTCGCCGTTGGCGTCGCCGGCGAGGCCGGAGGCGGGGTCGGCGTGGATCTCGCTGATGATCACCTGCGGGTGGTTGACCTCGTCGGTGAGGAAATCCTTGCGCTCGCGGGGCACCAGCTGGTAGCCGGAATCGAAGGCCACCCAGGAATCGAACTGGCTGGCGACGCCGATGATGGAGAAGGGCTGGGTGGGGGTGTTGGCGCCGGGGACGTCGGTGTCGCCGTCGATCCGCACCTCGAGGGTGGAGACGCCGCCGTCGTCGGAGACGGTCAGGCTGCCGCTGCCGCTCTCCGGGATCGAGCCGGAGACGACGCTCACCCCGTCGATGCGGATCAGGGTGCCCTCGATGGCCTCGCCGACCTGGGCGACGGTGACCACCTGCGGCGCCGGCGGCGTGCCCGCCCCCAGGCGGGTGGAGCCGAAATTGCCGAAGTCCTCCGCCACGTTGAGCTCGGTCTGGCCGCCGAACTGCTCGACCTCGCCCACCCACTCGACGTCGTCGCCGCGGCCGATGCTGCCGTCGATCAGCTTGTCGAAGACCTGCACCCCGCCGGTGGCGTCCTGGACGTAGGCCTGGGTGACGAAGGTGTGGAAGATCCCCGGCTCGACGGTCATCGCACCGCGCACCCGGGCGGCGCAGCCCTTGGGCACCACCACCCCCTGCGCATCGTTGACCCGCAGGGTGGCGATGGGGGTGGTGCCGGAGAAGTAGCAGCCGGACTGCGAGGTCTCGGTCTGGGAGGAGGCGTCGGTGGCGGCGACCCGGTACTCGACCTTGGTGCCGTCGACCTGCGGCGGGATGACGCCGCTCCAGGTGATGCCGGAGAGCAGGCTCATCGGGATCGGGGTCTGGGAGATGCCGTCCAGAGAGTAGCGGATCTCGGCCGAGCTGGCGTCCTCGAGATCGGCCTCGACGCTCACCCCCTCGCTCGCCAGCGGCACCCGCGGGCTGTGCAGCACCCGGCGGATCGCCGGCGGGTAATCGCCGATGGTGCCCGGGCCGGCGTCGGCGGGGAAGGCGGTGGCGGCGATGCCGCAGCCGTGGATGCGGTAGCTGGTGCCGTCGGAGAGCAGCACGATGGTCCCCGGCAGGCCGATGACCTCGCCGGCGGCGGCGTCGTCGCAGTCGGCGATGGCGGTGGCGAGGGAGTCGTCGGAGCGGTTGTCGGCCGGGTCGCCGGGGTTCTGCTGGAAGAAGAGGGGCGGCTGGCCGGAGGTGCTGGGGGTGGCGAGGATGCGGCTGACGATGGTCGCCCGCGGGTGGCCGAAGTTGTTCTCGATCGAATTCTGGTTGATCGCCACCTCGGCCTTGAGGTCGGAGAGGAAGCTCTGATTGGAGCTGGTCTCGCTGCCGTGGTGGTTGACGGTGTAGACGTCGACGTCCATGACCTGGAAGCCGGTCGGGGTCTCGACGTCCGCCACCCCCTTGGCCGGATTGCCGGTGAGGTCGCCGCCGATCCACACGTCGACGTCGCCGTAGGTCACCACCAGGGTGACCGAGGCGTTGTTCTCGAACTGGCTGGCGGTGGAGATGTCGACCGGCGAATCACCGCAGACCTCGCCGTTGACGGTGTAGACCTTGGCGGTCACCCCGCCGCCGAGGTCGAGGACGGTGCACACCGGCACGGTGGTGCGATTGTGCTGGCCGGCGCCGAAGGCGTAGTCGGAGTAGGCGAAGGTCGACGGCACCTGCTGGAACTCGCCGCGATCGTAGGCGATGGCCGACGGGGCGAGGGGCACGAGCTGGAAGACGTTCTCCATCCGTCCGATGTGGTCCTCGTCGTAGTGGGTGGCGACGAGAAAGTCGACGCTGGTGACCACGCCGGCGGCGATCAGGTCGTTGACGAAGCCCTCGATCGACTCGTCGACGTCCTTGAGGCCGGTGCCGGCATCGACCAGCAGCGCCCGGCCGGTGGGGGAGACCACCAGGGTGGCGGAGCCTTGCTCGATGTCGGGATAGTAGATGCGCATCAGCTGGCCGCCGGCCGGGGCGGCGGCGAGCGCGGCGAGCGCGATGAGGGGCAGGGTGAGAGATCGGCGGATCATGGCGTTTCCTCCTCGACCGGGTGTCTATTCGGTTCGCCGCACGGCCGCGGGCCGGCGGAGACGTGCGCTCGGCTTGCCCGGTACGGACGAGGTCCCGGTGAAGGCAGGATGAAACGCCGGTTCAGGCACGCTTCGACGCGCGTTCCCGCCGTCTTGATACGGAGCCGCGGACGGTACCGGACGCCCCCCAACGTTCGACGCGATGGCGCGACCGTCGACCCGCTCTCGCGCTCACCCCGGTCGAGGTCGATGACGATGATCCCGGCGAGAATAGAGGATCGCGCCCGCCGGCGCAAGGTGGGATCGAGCCTCTCGGAGGCTCAGGCGGCGACCGGCAGCAGGGCGCGGACCTCGGCCAGGGCGGCGGCGAGGGTGCGCCCCCGCATCCGGATCCGATGCGGCGCCGCCTCCAGGCCGCGGCGCCGGGCGTCGACGAACGGCCGCAGCTGCTCGGGGCCGAGCAGCGGCTCGCGGTGCAGGGGATGCCACCAGTCGTGCTGCGGCGCCGGCCGGGTGAGCAGGCGCCAGAAGCAGCCGGCGAGGTCGTAGTCGAGCACCACCAGGGTGCTCTCCTCCAGCACCCGCCGCCGGCCGGCGGGGTCGATCAGCGCCCCGTCCCCCAGGGTGAGGATGCCGAAGGGCCGATCGCGCAGCGCCCGCACCAGCTGCTCCCCTTCGAGCCGCCGGTAGCGCTCCGCCCCGTCCTCGATCACCAGCTCCCACACCGACTTGCCCGCCCGGTGCTCCACCTTGCGGTCGAGGTCGCAGAACCCCAACCCCAGAAGCG
>RFGL01000111.1 GCA_003697015.1 Acidobacteriota bacterium
GCAGCAGATCGCTCACCGGCATGGTCAAGAGCTGGTCGATCGGCCGCCCGGCGACGGTCACCGCCAGGGCCTCCGGCCGCAGCCGGCGGCCGCCGCAGTCGGGACAGGTGCGCACCGACATGTACTTCTCGATCTCGGAGCGTACCGCCGCCGAGTCGGTGTCCTTGTAGCGCCGCTCCAGGCGCGGCACGATGCCCTCGAAGGTTCCCTTCCAGGCGTAGCTCGCCCGCCGGCTCTTGAGCGTGAATTCGATCTCGCGCTCGCCGGTGCCGAAGAGGAGCGCCCGGCGCACCCGCTTGGGCAGCTTCTTCCACGGCTTGTCGAGCGGGAAGCGCAGCTCGCGGGCGAGGGTCTCGACGATGCGCATCTGAAACGATCCGGTCCCGGCCCGCCAGGGGCCGATGGCACCGGCCTCGAGCGAGCGCTCCGGATCGACCACCACCCGCTCCGGGTCGACCCCCATCAGGGTGCCGAGGCCGGAGCAGGTCGGGCAGGCGCCGTAGGGGCTGTTGAAGGAGAAGAGGCGCGGCGTGATCTCGGTCAGGCTGGTGCCGCAGTCGGCGCAGGCGTAGCTCTGGGAGAGGGTCTCCTCCCCCATCCCTTCGGGCGCCAGCACGAGCAACCCGTCGCCGACCTTGAGCGCGGTCTCGATCGACGACGCCAGGCGCTTCTCGATCCCCGGCTTCACCACCAGCCGGTCGACGACCACGTCGATGGTGTGCTTCTTGTACTTGTCGAGGGTCGGCAGATCGCCCGCCAGGTCGTAGGTCTCGCCGTCGATGCGGGCGCGGACGAAGCCGTCGCGCGCCATCGCCGCCAGCTGGCGCCGGTACTCGCCCTTCTTGCCGCGTACGTAGGGGGCGTAGAGCACCAGGCGGGTCTTCTCCGGCAGGCGCATCACCCGATCGACCATCTGCTGCACGGTCTGCGGGCGGATCACCTGGCCACAATTCGGGCAGTGGGGCACGCCGATCGAGGCGTAGAGCAGTCGCAGGTAGTCGTGGATCTCGGTCACCGTGCCGACGGTCGAACGCGGGTTCTTCGACACCGACTTCTGCTCGATCGAGATCGCCGGCGACAGGCCGTCGATGGCGTCGACGTCGGGCTTCTCCATCTGCTGCAGAAACTGCCGGGCGTAGGCCGACAGGGACTCGACGTAGCGTCGCTGGCCTTCGGCGAAGAGGGTGTCGAAGGCCAGGGACGACTTGCCCGAGCCCGACACCCCGGTGATCACCACCAGCCGGTTGCGCGGCAGCTCGAGAGTAATGTTCTGGAGATTGTGCTCGCGCGCCCCGCGCACCACGATCGTCTTCATGAAGGAAAGACTCTAGCAGACCGCAAGTGCTCCAGCCATCGACGCGCTCGCCCGGCGGAGCCGCCTGGCGCCCGTGATGAAAGCCGGCCGCCCGCGAGGAGGGAGGACCGTCGTGCCGAATCAAGGCGGAAGTCCGCAGCGCTTGGCGGATCGTCGAGGCCTTTCGGCGACGATTCGGCCGAAGAGGCCCGCCCGCAGCGCGGCCGGGGCTTGCCACGGGCTGCTAGTCGGCGGCGCGGGCGTTCATCCACGCGACCCGCAGGCGGATGCCGGCGCCGAGGAAGGGCTCCGGCGGCAGCCAGCGCGGCCCCGGCAGCCTGAGGGCGCTGGCGAGGAGCTCGTGCTCCTCGCCGCTGATCAGATGGGCCAGGAGAAGGCCGCACGCCGTCCCCATGGCGATGCCCGCGCCGGTGAAGCCGCCGGCGCCGGCGACGCCGTCCGCGAGCCAGCCGAAGAACGGCTGGTGATTGGGCGAAGCCCCCATCGCGCCGCTCCAGGTGTGCTCGATTTCCAGGCCGGCGAGCATCGGATAACGCCGCAGGAGAGCCCGGCGGTGGGCGATGCGGGCGCGGCGCAGGCGCTCGCCGCCGATCCGATGGTGGGGGGCGTAGAGCAAGGCGTTGCGGATCAACAGGCGCTGATCCCGGGTCCGGCGCAGGGTCGCCCCGAGGGGATCCTGCGCCAGGAGCCCCCACTCCCGCTCGCCGCCGAGCGCCTCTTGCTGGGCGGCGGAGAGCGGCCGGCTGAGGCTGCCGAAGGTATGGAGAGGAAAGATCCGGCGGCGCAGGAAGCCGAGGGCCGGGGCGTAGGCGTTGAGCGCCACCACCAGGCGCGGCGCGCACACCTCGCCAGCCGGCGTCGCCAGCCGATGGGGCCGGCCGCAGGTGATCCGCACCACCGGCGAACGTTCGAAGAGCTCCACCGGCGGCGGCAGGCTGGCGGCGAGGCCGCGGGCGAGTGCCGCCGCCTGCACCAGGATGCTGCCAGGCAAGCGCAGGCCGGCGCGGTAGAAGCGGGTGCCGGCGACGGCCGCCATGCCCTCCTCGTCGTAGGCGACGAAAGTCTCGCCGCGGCCCTCGAGCCAGGCCGCCAAGGCGTCGAGAGATCGCCGCCCGGCGTCGCCGGCAGCGACGTGAAGCCAGCCCCGGTCGTCCCAGTCGCACGCGATGCGGTGCTCCTCGACCAGGGTGCGCAGAGCGTCGATGCCGGCGCGGGAGAGGTGGATGAAGCGTTCGGCGACCGGCGGCGCCATGGTGGCGATGAAACTCGCCAGATCGACGACGAAGCCCGAGCTGCGCCCCGAGGCACCGTCGCCGGCGCGTTGGGCGTCGAGCAGGAGGATGCGCCAGCTCGGCCGCAGCTCGGCCAGACGGCGGGCGGCGGCCAAGCCGGTGAAGCCGGCGCCGATCACCGCACAATCGGCGTTCTCAACCCGGCGCAGCACCCGCGCCGGAGGCGGTGGGGGCAAGGTCTCGATCCAGCCGCAGGTGGGGGCGTCGGCGGGCAGGCAGCGGGCGTGGAGCGCCCGCCGCGGCCACCTGGCAGCGCTCGACTCGGTCTTCATCGCTGATCGCCGGGGCATGGGGGTCAGCGCCAGCGGGCGGCGGGCGATCCGTTCAGGCCCGGCGCCGGCGGCGCCGCGGTGGCGCCTTGCGCCGCTCCTCGATCCAGGCCAGGGCTTGCTCCACCGTCACCGACTGGGGATCCGTGCCCTTGGGCAAGGTGGCGTTGGTCTTGCCGTCGGTGACGTAGGGACCGTAGCGGCCGTCCAGCACCTTCAGCGGCCCGTCAGCCCCTTCCGCCTCGCCGAGCTCCTTGAGCACCGTCTTCGCCGCCCCGAAGCGACGCCGGGCGGGCTTGGGCTGCCGCAGGATCTCCAGCGCCTGCTCGAGGTCGAGGTCGCACGCCTCCTGCCAGCTCTTGAGACTGCGGAAGTCGTCGCCGTGCTTGACGAACGGCCCGTAACGGCCGATGCCGGTCGTGACCGGCTCGCCGGTTTCGGGGTGGGTGCCGAGGGTGCGCGGCAGTTGGATCAACCGCTGGGCGACGTCGGGCGTCACGTCGCCGGCGTCGAGACCGCGGGGGATCGACACCCGTCGCGGCTTGACCTTGGCCTGGCGCTCCTCCTCCGTCTGACCGAGCTCCAGGTAGGCGCCGAATCGGCCGCGGCGGAGATAGATGCCGCGGCCGGTGACCGGGTCTTCGGCCAGCGCCTCCCCCTGGGCCGACTTGCCGCGCAGGAGCTCCAGGGCGAGCTCCGGGGTGAGGTCGGCGGGAGCCAGGTCCTCCGGCAGGCTGACCATCTCCGAGCCCTTCTCCCCGCGCCGCAGATAGGGGCCGTACTTGCCGACCTTGACCAGCAGCGGCTCGGCGGTTTCGGGGTCGCGGCCGATCACCACCGCCGGATAGCTCACCTCGCTCTGGTCGAGGCGCTGCTGCAGGCCGAGGTTGCCGTTCTCGCCGTAGAAGAAGGTCGCCACCAGCCGATCCCAAGCCTTGCGTCCGGCCGCCACCTCGTCGAGGTCGTCCTCCATCTTGGCGGTGAAGGCGACGTCGACCAGATCGGCGAAGTGCTCTTCCAGCAGCTGGGTGACGCAGAAGGCGGTGAAGGTGGGGACGAGCTCGTTGCTCTTCTTGAACACGTAGCCGCGATCCTGGATCGTGCCGATGATCGAGGCGTAGGTGCTCGGCCGGCCGATCCCCGCTTCCTCCAACTTCTTCACCAGGCTGGCCTCGGTGTAGCGCGCCGGCGGCTTGGTCGCGTGCCCCTCGGCCTCGACCGCCAGCGGCTCCACCTCCTGCCCCTCGTGGAGAGCGGGCAGCAGGGTCTCCTGATCCGCCAGCTGCGCTTCCGGCTCGTCCGAACCCTCGACGTAGGCGCGCAGAAAGCCGGGGAAGACGATGCGCCGGCCGCGGGCGCCGAAGGTGAGCTCTTCGCCGTCGACCTCGGCCTTCACCTCGACGCTGGTGCGCTCGAAGCGGGCGGGGACCATCTGGCAGGCGAGGGTGCGCTTCCAGATCAGCTCGTAGAGCCGCAGCTGGTCGCGGTCGAGAAAGCGTGCCACGTCCCGCGGCCGGCGCGACAGGTCGGTCGGACGGATCGCCTCGTGGGCCTCCTGCGCGCGCTTGGAAGAGGTCTTGTAGCGCACCGGCTTGGGCGGCAGGTAGTCGTCGCCGTAATGCTGGCGGATCACCGCCCGCGCCTGCTCGATCGCGCGCTCGGCCAAGGTCACGCTGTCGGTGCGCATGTAGGTGATGAGACCGATGCGCTCACCGCCCAGGTCGACGCCCTCGTAGAGCTGCTGGGCGATGCGCATGGTGCGCTTCGACGAGAAGCGAAGCTTGCGGTTGGCCTCCTGCTGCAGGGTCGAGGTGATGAACGGCGGCGACGGGCGCTGCTGGCCGGGCTTCTTCTCGAGCGAGCTGACGCGCCACGGCCGGCTCTTTTTCGCATGCGCCGCCAGGGCGGTGGCTTTCGCCTCATCGAGGTGGATTCGCCGCGTCGCGGTGAGCTTACCGGTTTCGGCATCGAAGCTCTTGCCGTCCGCCACCCGGCGGCCGCCGACCCGGTTCAGGCGGACCTGGAACGTGCCGCCGTCGGCTCGCAGGTCGGCCCGCAGGTCCCAGTAGCTGGCGGCCCGGAACGCCCGCCGCGCCCGCTCCCGCTCGACCAGCAGGCGCACCGCCACGCTCTGCACCCGGCCGGCGCTGAGGCCCGGGGCCACCCGCTTCCACAGCAAGGGGGAGAGAGAGTAGCCATAGAGCCGGTCGAGCACCCGCCGGGCCTCCTGCGCCCGCACCAGGTTCTCATTCAGCGAGCGCGGCGACTCGAGGGCGCGGCGGATCGCCTCCGGAGTCACCTCGTGGAAGACGATCCGTCGCACGTCGACCGTCTCGCGCGGCTTGAGCAACTCCAGCACGTGCCAGCTGATGCTCTCGCCCTCACGATCCTCGTCGGTTGCGAGCAGCAGCCGATCCGCGCCGCGGAGGGCCTCCTTCAGACGCTTGACGTACTTCTTCTTGTCGGCGGGGACCACGTACAACGGCTCGAAGCCGTGATCGACGTTCACCCCCAACCGCGCCCATGGCTCCTTGCGCAGGCGCGGAGGAATCTCTTTCGCGTTCTGCGGCAGGTCGCGGACGTGGCCGTAGCTCGCTTCGACGCGGTAGTCCGAACCGAGAAAGCGACCGACCGTCTTGGCTTTGGCTGGAGACTCGACGATGACCAGGCTTTTTTCGCTAGATTGAGCCATGAATGCGATCCACCGGAATTGTCATTCCACCGGGCGGGCCACGCCGAGCACCAGCAACGGATGGACTACGAGGGCAACGAGCGTACCGAGCGGCCGATAACGTGTCAAGGCGCGGCGCGGGACGCCTTGCGCCCAAAACACGAGCGGCTCTCGAGGATCTCGAGAGCCGCTCTAACATACTTCCCGGCGGCGACCTACTCTCCCACACGGTCTCCCATGCAGTACCATCGGCGCTGAGGGGCTTAACTGCCGTGTTCGGAATGGGAACGGGTGTTTCCCCCTCGCCACAGCCACCGGAAAAACTCGAAAGCAAAGATCTATGTTCAACAACTCAATCGGGTCATGGCGCTACAATCCGCCGGTAACTTGCACCGCGAATTAAATGGTCAAGCCGAACGACTGATTAGTACGGGTGAGCTCAACGCCTCGCAGCGCTTACACTTCCCGCCTATCAACCTGGTCGTCTTCCAGGAGTCTTCAGGGATACCTTATCTTAGGGGGGGCTTCCCGCTTAGATGCCTTCAGCGGTTATCCTTTCCGAACGTAGCTACCCAGCTGTGCCACTGGCGTGACAACTGGTGCACCAGAGGTTCGTCCGTCCCGGTCCTCTCGTACTAGGGACAGATCCCTTCAAGTATCCTGCGCCCACATGAGATAGGGACCGAACTGTCTCACGACGTTCTAAACCCAGCTCACGTACCGCTTTAATCGGCGAACAGCCGAACCCTTGGGA
>RFGL01000112.1 GCA_003697015.1 Acidobacteriota bacterium
GCCCCCGCCCGATCTCGACGACCCGCCCCCGGCGCAGGCGCAGATCGCGCCGGGCATCGAGCCGGTGGAGGCGGACGCCGCGCAGCAGCAGTCGCATCGCCGGCCGAAAGGCCTACGTCCGCACCCGCTCGACGCAGGCGGGGACGTCGTTCTGCGGCCGGTTGACCATGCGGCTGACGGGGTAGAAGTCGACGTCGCCGGGGGCGCAGGGACGGAGCAGAGGGATGAGCTCGGCCGCCTCGTCGAGCTCCGGGTCGAGCCAGGTGGCCCAGGCGTCTTCGGGCAGGATCACCGGCATGCGGTGGTGCAGCTCGCGCAGGCGCTCGTTGGCGTCGGTGGTGATGATGGTGAAGCTGTCGATCGGACCTTCGGGGCCCTTCTCCCAGCGATCCCACAACCCGGCCATGAGGAAGGGCCGGCGGCCTTTGAGATGGATGAAGTACGGCTGCTTGCCGCCGTCCTCCTTGCGCCACTCGTAGAAGCCGTCGGCGAGCACGCCGCAGCGCTTGCGGCGCAGGGAGGTACGGAAGGCCGGTTTCTCCGCCACCGTCTCGGCGCGGGCGTTGATCATGCGGTTGCCGATCGCCGCGTCCTTGGCCCAGAAGGGGATCAGGCCCCAGCGCAGGGGCATCACCACCCGGCCGCCGGTGTCGCGCCGCACCCGCACCGCCGGCGCCTCCTGGGTGGGAGCGACGTTGAACCGCGGCCGGAGCTCGCCCTTGACCTCGGCGTCGAGGGCTTCGACCAGCTCGTCGGGGTCGGTCAGGGTGTAGCGGCCGCACATGACGCCCCGACCTTATCGCAGGCGCCGGCGATCGTCTGTGGAGGCGCCCTCAGCCGGCGACCGCCAGTGGCGGCTCCGCTGCGGCCGGGGCGTGGGCGCGGGCGACGTACTCGGCCCAGGTGAAGCTGTCGACCTGGATCGCCTCCCGGCGCGCGCGGGCGGCGTCGTCGAGCTGCCGGCGCTCGGCCTCGCTGAGGATCCCTTCGGCCACCGCTGCGTCGAGCACCTCGCCGGTCGCGCCGGCTGACAGCCGGCCGGCGCGCTGGGCTCGCTTCACCTTGCGCTCCGCCGCCTCGCTGGCGGCGGTGAGGGCGAAGGCGCGCTCGAGCAGGGTGAAGGGATGCTCGCGGCCGGCGGGGTGGAAGAGGTCGGCGGTCAGGCGCTCGCGGCGTGCACCGGGCTGTTGCAGGGCGCGGGCGACGGTGCGGCCGAGGCGGTCGGCCGGGGGCGAGCCAAGGGGGTTGAGGCGGTGGAGCCAGAGGAGGGGACCGCGCGCCAGGGCACCGAGGAGCGGCGCATCGACGTTGCGCAGCAGGCCGTCGAAGCTCTGCTGCAGGCGGGCCAGGCAGTCGTCGACGGCCCAGCGCACCAGGGGCAGGTCCTCGGCCGGCCGGCCGTCGGCCTCGAAGCGGCGCAGGGCGGCGAAGCCCAGGTACTGCCAGGAGAGGAGGTCGGCGAAGCGGCCGGAAAGGGCGCCGCGGCGCTTGAGCCGGCTGCCGAGGAAGAGCATCGCCAGGTCGCTCCACAGGGCGAAACGAGCCGCCGCCCAGGCCAGCTTCCGATAGTAGCGGGCGGTCGGCCCGGCCACCGGCGAGCGCGCCAGGCGGCCGCGGCTCAGGCCGAGGACGGCGGCGCGCCAGGCATTGGCCAGCAGGTGGCGCAGCAGGCCGAAGAACGCTCGGCGGAAGCGGCGCGGCCGGCGCTGGCGCATGCCCTCGAGCAGGTCGAAGGCGTGGGGGTGGCTGCGGATCGCCCCCTGGCCGAAGACGATCAGGGTGCGGGTGAGGATGTTGGCCCCCTCGACGGTGATGCCGATCGGCGTGCCGGCGTGGCCGTCGGCGATCAGATTGCGCGGCCCGCGGCAGATGCCGGCGCCGCCGAAGACGTCCATCGCGTCGGCGACGCGCCGCCGCACCTCCTCGGTGGTCTGGTACTTCATCAGCGCCGAGATCACCGCCGGCCGATGACCGGAATCGAGGGCGCCGCAGGTGAAGACGCGTGCCGCCTCCAGCAGGTAGGCGCTGCCGGCGAGGCGTGCCAGGGGCTCCTGCACCCCCTCGAAGCGGCCGATGGGGCTGCCGAACTGGCGCCGCACGACGCTGTAGGCGCCGGCCACCCGCGCCGCGTACTTGATGCCGAAGACCGCCTGCGCCGGCAGGGAGATCGCCCGCCCGCCGGCCAGTGCTTCCATCAGCATCGGCCAGCCGCGGCCGGCGTACTCCACCCCGCCGATGATCTGCGACGCCGGGATCACCACCCCGCGGCCGCGGGTCGGGCCGTTGGGGAAGGGGATGCCGAGGGGGTCGTGGTAGCGGCCGATCTCGACCCCCTCGAGGTCGGCCGGCACCAGGGCGACGGTGATGCCGACGTCGGCCCCGCGGCCGAGGAGCTCCTGCGGGTCGTCGAGGCGGAAGGCGAGGCCGAGGAGGGTGGCGATCGGCGCCAGGGTGATGTAGCGCTTGTCCCAATCGAGACGGATCTTGAGCTCGCCGTCGCCGTCGCGGAAGAGCTCGCCGCGGGAGCTCAGGGCGGCGGCGTCGGAACCGGCGCCGGGCTCGGTCAGGGCGAAGCAGGGGATCTCGTCGCCGCGGGCCAGCCGCGGCAGGTAGAGGTCGCGCTGCTCGCGGGTGCCGACTTCGAGCAGGAGCTCCCCCGGCCCGACCGAGTTGGGGATCAGCACCACCGTCGACAGCATCAGGCTGCGGGTCGCCAGCTTGCCGTAGATGGTGCTCTGGGCGAGGGCGGAGAAGGCGTGGCCGCCGTAGCGATGGGGGAAGCCGAGGCCGAAGAAGCGGTGTTCCCGGAGCATGTCCCACACCGCCTCGGGCAGCCGCCGGTGGCGTTCGATCCAGCGCGGATCGGCGAGGGCGCAGACCTCCTCCACCGGCCCGTCGAGGAAGGCGCGCTCGGCATCGCTGAGGCGGGGATAGCTCTCGGCCAGAAGGCGTCGAAAGTCGGGCTTGCCGGAGAAGAGCTCGCCGTCGAGCCACACGTCGCCGGCAGCGAGCGCCGCCCGCTCGGTGCTCGACATCCGCGGTACCGCACCACGGCGGTGAAGGCGATCGAGCAGGTAGCCGAACATGGTCGCTATGCTACCAGCCCCCGGGAAGCCGCTCCACGCCGGCGACCGCGCGCGGAATCTCCGCCGGCCGGAATCGATCGGCGGACGGCTCGCCGCCGAGAGGTGCGGTTTTCGACCGCCCGTTGCCGGCGCGGCCGCTGCTCGAAGCGACGCCGGCCGGCCGCCTGCCGTAGCGCCTGCCGCTGCTCGTCCCACAGCTCCTCGAGAGTCCCCAGCTCGGGAACGGCGAGCTCCTGCGGGTCGACCTCAGCGTCGGCGATCGGTCGTCAGGACGGGGGGCGGGCGGCGCTCATGACTTTTCGAGCTTGTCGTCGCGTTCGGCGAGCAGGCGGCGGGCGTAGGCGAGGCCGCCGTCGAGGTCGTGGAAGGCGCCGTCGAGCTGGGCCTCGAAGAGGGCGCGCAGGATGGGACCGAAGTGGCGGCCCGGGGTCAGTCCGAGAGCGATCAGGTGGCGGCCCTGGACGATCGGCCGCGGGGCGCGGTCGGCGATCGCCAGGGCTTCGGCCTGCTCCAGCAGCCAGCGGCCGGCGGGGAAGCCGTCGAAGGGTCTGGGCGGACGGCCCCGGTGGTCGGCGCGGGCGACGCGCACCAGCAGATCGATGCGGCCGACGCGGCGCGCCAGCCGGCGGACGGCGGCCGGGCCGGCGCGCGATCGGTAGAGCTGGATCGGCTTCAGGTGCTCGCGCACCAGGGCGACCACCTCGTCGATCAGCTCCTTCTGGTTGGTCAGCCGGCCGAGGAAGGCGCGGGTCGGCGCCTCGCCCTGCGACTCGTGATCCGGCGAGCGGATGCGGCCGTCGTCGCCGATCACCGTCGTCGCCGGCTTGCCGAAGTCGTGGCACAGGCAGGCGAAGCCCACCACCAGGTCGTCGTGCTCGTCGCCGCTCCGTTCGCCGGCGAAGGCGTCCATGACGTGCAGGGTGTGGGTCCAGACGTCGCCTTCGGGGTGCCACTCCGGATCCTGCGGGCAATCGACCAGCGCGGCGAGCTCGGGGGTGTAGCGCAGCCAGCCGCAGTCGCGCCAGAAGGCGAGGCCGAGGGAGGGTCGCCGGCCGGCGAGGACGAGCTTTTTCCACTCCTCCCACCGGCGTTCTCGGGCCAGGCCCTCGGGCTCGATGCGGCGGCAGAGGGCGACGGTCTCCGGCGCCACCCGAAGCTCGAAGCGGGCGGCGAATTGCATCGCCCGCAGCACCCGCAGAGGATCCTCGACGAAGTGCTCGGAGACGTGGCGCAGGACGCCGGCCTCGAGGTCGCGGGCACCGCCGTGGGGGTCGAGGAGCTCCTCCTCCAGCGGGTCGTAGGCCATGGCGTTGATGGTGAAGTCGCGCCGCGCCGCCGCCTCGGCGAGGGAGAGGTGCGGGTCGGAGCAGACGGCGAACCCCTTGTGCCCCAGGCCGCGTTTCGACTCGCGCCGCGGCAGGGAGACGTCGATCGGCAGGCCGCGCAGCTTGATGACGCCGAAACTCTTGCCCACCAGGTCGAGTTGGAAGTCCTCCGCCAAGAGGGCCTGCAGGCGCTCGGGAGCGAGGCCGTAGACCTCGAGGTCGAGGTCGACCGCCGGCAGGCCGAGGAGGGCATCGCGCACCGTGCCGCCGACCACCAGCGCCCGTCCCCCCGCCGCCCGTACCTTGCGGCAGATGGTCACGAGCGCCCGGCGCAGCTTCGGATCCGGGATGGTGAGCTTCACGGCGGCTCCGCGGAAGTCCCGTGCGAGAGGCCGCAGCGCGGCGGCGCGGCCCCTAGAGCCGGCAGTGGTCCGGCCGCCAGGTCTTGATCCGCTTCTTGATCTCGGTGCGGTTGGTGATCCCTTCGTCCAGCACCTGGCGGACGAGCTCGGCAAGTTCCCCGTCGCTGGCGAAGCGCAGGGCGACCATCTGGCAGGCGCTGAGCTCGTCGATGCGGTGGCGGAGATCCTCCGGCAGCAAGTCCGCCATGCGCAGGCGCTCCTCGAGGCGGATGACGCGATCCTGCGCTCCGAGAGGGAAGACGCGGGCGTAGAAGGCGGTCAGGAAGAGGCCGGCGGCGGTCAACAGCAGGACGGCCGACGGCAGACCGGGGTCCTTGTAGAGCAGCCAGATCGCCGCCCCGAGGTTGAGCAGCAGCAGGGGCAGCAGGACGAAGTGGTAGAGGGGAACGAATTTGGCGTGGTTGGCGAAGCTCTGCGGTTTCGTCTCGGCCATGTCGGCGTCCTCCGGAAGCCAGAAGCGTGGATCGGGCAGCCGCGGCTGGCGGCACCGCCAGGGTTGCGACCGGCGGGGATCGCGGGGCTACGATACAAGAAAAAAGAGGACCGCCGCGGCCGGCCAGGGGAGAGGCCGGACGGCGATCCTTCAGAAGGGAGGGGAGGGGAAGGGTTGGCTTACGCGTCGGCCGGCGGGATGCGCAGAACCTGGCCGGGGTAGATCTTGTCGGGGTGGGTGAGCATCGGCTTGTTGGCCTCGAAGATCACCGGGTACTTCATCGCGTTGCCGTAATGCACCTTGGCGATTTTCGACAGGCTGTCGCCGGGCTGGACGGTGTAGAAGACGGCCTCGGCTTCGACCGCGGTCACCGCCAGGTCGTCGTCGTTGACTTCGGTGATGCCGCGGACGTTGCCCACCGCCAGAACCACCTTCTCGCGCTCGGCCTGGCTCTCGCATGTGCCGCAGATCCTGGCGGTGCCGCCGTCGATCTCGACCGCGAGGTCGTCCACCTTCAAACCGAGGTCTTCGATCTCACGCTTGAGCGCCGCGGAACGGCGCTCGGCCAGCCGGCGCCTCGCCTCTTCGGCCTTGGCCTCGTCGGCGGCGGCGATCTCGGCCTCGTCGTCGCCACCGAAGAGCTTCTTTCCGGCATCGCGGACAAAACTGATCAAACCCATGGGACGTTTCTCCTTTCGAAAATCGATGAATTGCGGGAGGATTGAAATGACGGAAACCCGGAGGTCGTCGCGCCTGCGATCCAGGCGGACGGCGCAGGGGGCGCGCTCGCCCCTACCGGCCCCGGCCGCCGAACATCTGGCCGAGGAGGCCGGCGCCCATCTTGGCGACGTCGTCGGCGATCTGGCCGTCGCCGTCGCGGTCGAGGAGGCTGCCGAGCAGGCCGCCGGCGGCGGGAACGCGCCGCTCGAGCTCGACGCGTTCCTCGACCAGCACCGTGCCGAGCTGCTCGGCGCCGAGGCCGCCCTGGCGCCGGGCCCGGCCGAGGGCGCCCATCACCAGGGGCGCCAGCATGGCGAGCACCCGCGCCGCCTGACCGCTGTCGAGGCCGGCGAGCCGGCCGACCCCCTGCTCCGCCGCCGCTTGACGGCCGCCGAGGGCGTGGCGCAGGATGCCGTTGCCGGCGTCGACGGCGTCCGAGCGGCCGAGGAAGCCGCCGACGTCGTCGAGGACGCTGCCGTCGTGGTCGCGGTCGAGGGCGCCGAGCAGGGAGGCCGCGCCGCGCGGGTCGGAGGCGTTCTTGGCCAGGGCGCCGACCAGCACCGGCAGGGCGCCGGCGACGGCGTTCGAGGCGGTGCCTTCGTCGACGCCGAGCTGCTGGCTGATCATGCGGGTGGCATCGCCGCCCATCGTCTGGGTCAAAAGGTCGAGTATCGTGGCCATGGAGCGTTCTCCTATCGTGCTTGGGTCGCGCGGAGTCGGGATTCGAGGAGCACCGGTGCGCGGGGTCGGCCCTCAGCGGCCGTGGGCGGGGTCGCCACTCGTCGGCGCAGCTTCCATTCTCTTCATCGACCTTGCGAAGCAGATTACAGTCGGCAAATGAACGCCGGGGCCATCTTTCGACTGCCCGCGATCGCCGCGGCCTACGATCTCCTCACCGCGCACCAGCTGTGGTGCGACGACGTGGCGCGCCTGCTGCAAGGCGCCGCCCTTGCCGGCGCCGGCGGCCGGCGGGTGCTCGACCTGGGCTGCGGCACCGGCACCAGCACCTTCGTCGCCGCCCGCCTTCTCGCCGGTGCCGAGGTGGTGGGGGTCGACCTCGCCCGGGCGATGATCGAGCGCGCCCGCCGCCGTCACCGCCGCCGCCACCCCGATCTCACCGGCGTGCGTTTTGAGGTCGCCGACGCCGCCCGCCTGCCGTTCCCGGATGCCTCCTTCGACCTCGTCCTCGGTCACAGCGTCCTCTACCTGCTGCCGGATCGGGCGGCGGCGTTGCGCCAGGCGCGGCGGGTGCTCGCCCCCGGCGGCCGTCTGCTGCTGATGGAGCCCGATGCCGAGGGCTCCCTGTGGCGGGCCGCCGCCGCCAACGCCGGCCGCCTCCCCGGCCTCCTGCGGCGGCCCCTCACCGGCCTGCGTTTTCTCGCCTCGATGGTGCTCTGGCGGCTGGTCAGCGGCGGCGCCGGGCGGCTGAGCGCGGCCCGGCTCGAAGGATCGCTGCGCGCGGCCGGCTTCGATCGCGTCGAGATCCGCCCCACCCTCGGCGGTCTCGGCCTGCACTGCGCCGGCGCGGTCGAGGGACGCGCCGAGCAGCGACCGGGCCGCGGCTGAGCCGGCACCGGCCGCGTCGCCGGCCGTTGCCCGCGCGCCGGGCGGCGGATA
>RFGL01000113.1 GCA_003697015.1 Acidobacteriota bacterium
CACCAGCAGGCGGCGACGCGGCAGCAGCCGGCGGTGACGGCGTCGGCGACGCACCAGCCGGCGGCGACGCACCAGCAGCCGGCGACGCACCAGCAGGCGACGGTGACGGCGACGCACCAGCAGCCGGCGACGCACCAGCAGCCGGCGACGAACCAGCAGCCGGCGACGCACCAGCAGCCGGCGACGCACCAGCAGGCGGCGGTGACGGCGCGGGAGCTGCGGCCGGTTCAGCGGGCGGAGCGGCGGGGAGGGCATCCGCCGGCGGCGCCAGATCGAAGGGCGCTCCGCCCGCCTTGACGTGCCCCTCCAACACCTCCAGCAGCAGCTTGCGCCCCGCTTCGTCGAGGGCCTGGAAGCGGATCGCCATGCCCCCCGGGCGCGCCGGATCGCCGCTCTCGGCCCTCACCCATTCGACCACGCCCACCCCCTGGAAGAGGCCGCTGCCGCCGGTGAGCTGGAAGTCGAGGCGGGTGTGGGTGCCCACCGGCAAGGGCGCGCTGGTGGCGACGAACAACCCGCCGAGGGAGATGCGCGAGGCATACTCGGCGACGAAGTCGGCACGACTGCCGAAGCGGCGGATCACCGGCACCGGTGCCGCCGGTTCGGCGGTCAGGCGATCAGGATCTCCCGGCGCCATGACCTGCGGGCCGCCGAGCGGCGAGAATTCGAAGCGGGTGCATGGGCTCAGTCTACCAGAGCGGCCGGCCGCCGGCAGCCTTCAGGGCTCGGGGTCGATGCCCAGGCCGTCGGCGAGGCGGTTGTAGTAGTTGAACAGCGCCACCACCTGCACCACGTCGTGGATCGCGACGTCGTCGAAGCCCACCGCCCGCAGGGCGGCGACGTCGTCCTCGACCATCGCCCAGGGGGTGCGGGTGAGCTTGACGGCGAAGTCGAGCATCGCCCGATCGGCCGGCGGCAGGGCCGCGGTGGACGGGTCCTCCCTGATCGCTGCCACCAGCTCGTCGCCGCCGTCCTGGTCCTGAACCTCGGCCCGGAGGTCCTCGGCGTGGGCCTCGATTCAGTAGCCGCAGCGGTTGACCCGCGACACGGCGGTGGCGATCATCTCCCGCTGGGCACGACTGAGAGGGCTGCGCGGCGACTGCATGACCTCGAGGTAGAGGTCCGTCGAGGCCTCGACGGTCTCCGGCCGCAGGCTCTGGATCGAGATGACGTTCCAGATCTTCCCCGCCCGTTCGAGGGCAGCGTCGTAGACGCGCTTCAGCACCCCGTCGGCGGCGGCAGGGGGGATGGTGCGGATCCAGGCCATGGCGCCGAGCAGACCATCCGTGCCCCCGCCCTGTCAAGACGGCGTGGACCCGCCGAGCCCCCGCGGCCGGTTGACACGGCTCCGCGGGTCGGACAAACTGCGGCGGTCTAGACAACCGCGGGCCGAGCGGCCCGAGAACGCGTTCGAGGTGAACTACATGAACAGGCTCTCCAAAACCGTCCTTTTGCTGGCCGTCGTCCTGACGGCCGGTTACGTCACCCTCGCTCCGGCCCTGGCCGACGACGACGGCGAGGCGCGCAAAGCGAAGATCCTCGCCAATCTGAAACTGGCCTATCCCCAGCTCGAGCAGCTCAACCCGACCATGGGGGAGATCAAGCCGAGCGGCTTCGGCGGCCTCGACGAAGGCAGCTTCACCATGCCCGGCCGCGGCACGCAGAAATTCCTCGTCTCGAGCGACGACACCAAGCTCTACCTGATCGGCGATCCGATCGACGTCAGCAAGTCCGCCGAGGAGATCGCCGCCGAGCTCGCCAAGCGGGCCGAGGCGGAGGCCAAGAAGGCCGCCGAGATGCGCAAGCAGCTCGACGAGGCGATCAGCGGCGGCACCGTGCCGGTGCGCGGCAACCCCGACGCGTCGGTGACCATCGTCGAGTTCTCCGACTTCCAGTGCCCCTACTGCGCCCGCGGCACCCAGACCATGGACCAGCTGCTGGAGAAGTACCCTGAGGACGTCAAGCTGGTCTTCAAGCACTTCCCGCTGAGCTTCCATCCCTGGGCCAAGCCCGCCGCCATCGCCGCCCACTGCGCCGGCCTGCAGAAGCCGGAGGCGTTCTGGACCCTGCACGACAACTACTTCGCCAAGCAGAAGGAGATCACCCCCCAGAACGTGATCGAGAAGACCAAGGAGTTCCTCGCCGGCACCGGCATCGACATGGAGGCCTGGTCCGAGTGTGCCGAGAACAAGGAATCCGAGGCCTACAAGGCCGCCGCGGCGGTGGTCGACGGCGACATGGCCCTGGGGCAGAAGCTCGGCGTCTCGGGCACTCCGGGCTTCTTCGTCAACGGCGAGTTCGTCAACGGCGCCCAGCCCCTGTCGGCCTTCGAGCCGCTGATCGCCAAGGCCAAGCAGGCCGGCTCGTAGACGCCCCCCCCCGCGCGATCACGACGCTCTCAGACCTTGAGCGCGACGACGGTGCCGCCACCCCTGGCGGCACCGTCGTTTTTGCGGCGCAGGGCTACTCTCCGTCTCCCGTCTCTTCCGTCTCTCCCGGCTCTTCCGCCGCCGCCAGCGACGGCACCGCCAGCGGCGGGATGCCGTATTCCGCCAGCCGCCGGTTGAAGGCCGGCACGTCCTCAGAAAGGAAGCGGTCGACCTCCGACAGCACGTCGGTGATCTCGGCCCGCAGCTCCTCGAAGTACTCCGCCTGCGCCGCGGTCGGGCGGGCGAAGGCGCGATCGAGGGAGAAGGCCAGGCGCAGGGGGCGGTCGCCGAGCTTCGGCCCCTGGCTCCAGAAGGGCTTGTCCGGATCGCGCGCCAGGGGCTCGAGCTGCTTCTTGAGCGCCTTGTCGAGCTCGCCGAAGAGCTCGGCCACCGCCTTGCCCCGCTCCTTGGCGGCGGCGCTCCGATCGCGCGGATCCTGCATCCGCTCGAAGGTCTGGCGCCGGGCCTCGGCCTGCTCCTTCAGACGATCGAGAGCGCGCAGGGCGCCGACCGTGCCGTCCGACAGATCGACCAGCTGCGCCACCATGTCGCGCGCCGCCCGCAGATCCTCGACCGGGGTCGAGAGGCCCGGATCGAGGCGTACTTCGACCGCGGTCTCGTGGACCTCGCCGCCGACCGTCAGCCGCGCGAGGTAGGTGCCGGGCAGCACCGAAGCGCCGCCGGGAGGGCCGAAGAACTCGCTCATCGGGTCGGGCTCGGTGCTGCGCCGCAGCGGCGGCTCGCCGCGCAGGTCCCAGGCGACGCGGTTGAGCCCCTTCTTGGCCGGCAGCTTGCGCAGGGTGCGGATCACGGCGCCGTCGGCGTCGAGGATCTCCAGCTTGAGCCGCTCGCCGGCCTCGGCACCGGCCGCGCCGGCCTCCTCCCCGCCTTCCGCCGCCGCTTCCTCCCCTTCCCCGGCGTCGTCCGCCTCCTCCCCGCCGCCGCCGGGCTTGACGCCGCCCTCGGCCGGCGGCTCGACGGCCTCCGCCAGGTAATAGGTCAGGAGCGCGCCGTACGGCGGGTTGGGGCCGCGGAAGGCCTTGTCCCCCAGGCCGTAGCGGGTAAACCGCATGGGGAAATGGAGGGCCGGACGGGCCGGGAAGAGGTGCGCCTTCTTGCCCGCCACGTCGCCGAATTGCTGGATCGGCGTGGCGTCGTCGAAGATCCAGATGGCGCGGCCGTGGGTGCCGAGGATGAGGTCGTTCTCCCGCGGGTGGACGAGGACGTCGTGCACCGCCACCGACGGCAGGTTGGCGAGGGAGAGCTCCTGCCAGCTGCCGCCGCGATCCCAGGAAGCGAAGAGGCCGACCTCGGTGCCGGCGTAGAGCAGGTCGGGATTCCGCGGATCCTCCCGCACCACCCACACCCAACCCTGCTCGGGCAGGCCATCGGTGATGCGCTCGAAGCTCTGGCCGTAGTCCTCGCTGCGGTAGACGTGGGGCCGGAAGTCGTCGAACATGTGGCGGTCGAAGGCGACGTAGAGGCGGCCGTCCGCCGCCCGCGACGGCTCGACGTGGGATACCGGCGAGTGCTCCGGCACCCCCGGCACCGCGATCTTGGTCCAGGTCTTGCCGTCGTCGCGCGACAGCTGCAGGTTGCCGTCGTCGGTGCCCGCCCACAGCACGCCCCGCAGGCGCGGCGATTCCGCGAAGCTGATGATGGTGGTGTGGTACTCGGCGGTGGTGTTCTCCGGCCACACCGGGCCGCCGGCGGTCTTCTGCTTCTCCGGATCGTCGGTGGTGAGATCGGGGGAGATGACCTCCCAGCTCTCGCCGAAGTCGCGCGAGCGGAAGACGACGTTGCCGCAGAAGTAGACCGTCAGCGGATCGTGGGGCGAGGCGACGATCGGCGAGTTCCAGTTGAAGCGGTACTCCAGCTCCGACGCCGGTCCGCCGTCGTTGCGCCGCGGCTGCGGGCTGACGTCGCGCTGCTGGCGGGTCGCCATGTCGGTCTTGACGATCCCCCCGGCCTGCGACTCGCTGATGAAGAGATCGCTCTTCTGCGGGTGGACCACCGTCCAGTAGGCGTCGCCGAAGCTCATCATGCGCCAGTCGTCGGCGAGGATGCCGGCGGGCTCGCGGGTGCGGCTCGGGCCGTACCAGGTGCCGTTGTCCTGCAGCCCTCCGCCGACGGTGTAGAAGGGCTCTTCCATGCCGTGGAAGACCTGGTAGTACTGGCCCAGGGGCAGATTCATCATCGGCTCCCAGGCGTCGCCGTCGTAGGTCACCGCCACGCCGCCGTCCTCCCCCACCCAGATGCGATTCGGATCCAGGGGATCGATCCACATGTCGTGGAAGTCGATGTGGACGCTGCGGGCGATGCGCTCGAAGCTCTTGCCGCCGTCGATCGAGCGGAAGAGGCGGCTGGCGACGGCGTAGACCTTGTTCTCGTCCTGCGGGTCGACCCGCACGCGGCTGTAGTAGAAGCCGCGCGACACCAGCTCGACGTCGTCGTTGACCTTGCGGAAGCTGTCGCCGCGGTCGTCGGAGCGGAAGAGGATGCCGTCGTTCGACTCGGCGATGACGTAGACCACCCGGCCGTTCGACGGCGCCACCCGCACGCCGATCCGCCCCATGGTCCGAGGCAGGCCATCCTCCAACTTCTCCCAGCTGTCGCCGCCGTCGAGGGAGCGCCACACGCCGCCCTTGTCCGAGCCGCTGGTGAAGGTCCAGGGCTTGCGCCGGAAGTGCCACAGGGCGGCGAAGACGACGTTCGGATTGTGGGGATCGACGTCGAGGTCGGAAGCGCCGTGATCGGCATCGAGGTAGAGCACCTTCTCCCAGGTCTTGCCGCCGTCCTTGCTGCGGAAGACGCCGCGTTCCTCATTGGGGCCGAAGATGTGGCCGACGGCGGCGACGTAGACCACGTCCGGATCGGTCGGGTGGACCGCGATGCGCGAGACGTATTGGGTGTCCTCCAGGCCGACGTGAGCCCAGGTCTTGCCGCCGTCGGTCGACTTGTAGACCCCGTTGCCGAAGGAGACGCTGTTGCGCACGTTGGACTCGCCGGTACCGACGTAGATCACCTCGGGGTTCGACGGCGCCAGGGCGACGGCGCCGATCGAGGCGATGGGCTGGTCGTCGAAGATCGGGGCGAAGCTCATGCCGCCGTCTTCCGTCTTCCACACCCCGCCCGAAGCGGCGCCGACGTAGACCACCCGCGGGTCCCCGGGCACCCCCGCCACCGCCGCCACCCGGCCGCTCATGTTGGTCGGCCCGATCGCCCGCCACTCGAGGCGGGCGAACGGCCCCTTGTCCTCCCCGGTGCCGTCCTCATGCTCCGCCGCCGCCAGCGGCAGGGTGGCGAGCAGCAGGATCGCTGCGATCGGCGCCAGCCGGGCGCGGAACGTACGGGCGTCACGGTGCTCTCGTCTCATCTCGTCCTTCCTCCTCGGGCGGCTGCCCGTCTGCTTGTGGATCGCGTTCGCCGCAGCATACCCCAGGGCGCCGAGCCCCGGCGAAAGCATCAGCCGGCGACGCCGCACGAGCGCCGGTGCTCGCCCCCCTCGATGCGCGCCGCTGCCAGAGCGATCAGCTTGTCGCCACGCTGTTTGATCTTGCCGATGCCGCCTGCCGGCAGCCAGTCGACGCGCGCCTGGATTCCCGACGCCGCCGCGAGCCGACGGAGGGCCCGCCCATCCGAGTCGTCCTCGACGATGAGGACGATCGTCCATGCGGTGGATCACGTCGCGTCTCCATGCGGCTGGCGATGGTCCGCGTAGCCTATCCCAGACCTCGCTCGGTTGCTCGCTGGCGCCCTGGAGATTCGTCTCGCTGCGTCGAAGAACGGGCTTCCCGATCCCGCGGCGGCCCATCAGCCGCCGGCGGCGGTACGACGGCGCTCGAGGAGGTAGAAGCCGTTCCTGCCGCCGGCGGGGCAGGTGAGGACGGTGAGGCGGTGGGGGCCGGGGGCGAGGGCGAGCGGCAGCTCCAGGCCCTGGCCGAGGACGGCGCCGAGCTCGGCGCCGGTGGCGAAGAGCTGGCGGTCGTCGAGCCACAGGGCGGCGCGGCCGTAGGGGGCGAATTCCCAGCGCACCTCCACCGGCTCCTCGGACCGCAGGTCGTGGACCAGGGCCTGGCAGTCGCCGGCGCCGTCGAGCCGCGCCAGGTCGACGAAGCCCTCGAGCCGGCGCAGCCGCACCTCCTCGGCCCGGGGGTAGGACCGCCAGAGCGAGGCGTCGTCGCCGGCCGCGGGCAGGGTGCTGCCCTTGGGCACCAGCCGCCAGTCGAGGACGAAGCCCTGATTGCGGTCGGGGAGCATGGCGTAGAGCCGGGTGAAGGCGGCGTAGCGGAGCTCGACCCGCGGATCCGACGCCAGGCGCCGCAACAGCCGCGGCTCCGGGTGGAAGGTCGAGACCGCCAGGTGGTCCGAGTCGAGCTCGCGCGCCAAGGCCAGGGGGACGTCGGGCTCGCGACCTTCGAAGACGGCGCGCTCGGCGGCGTAGGCGCGGGGATGGGGCAGGGCCATGAGCATCGGGTCGAGGACGTTCAGGTAGGTCGCCTGCGGCGCCCAGAACATGTAGAGGGCGGTGCTCCCCCACTCCGCCGCCACCCGCGCGCCGGCCGGCACCGCGCGGCCGAAGTCGGCCCATTCCGCCTCGCGCTCGACCGGGCCGCGGGCCGACGCCAGGCCGTACAGGAAGCGCGCCGCCGGCAGCACGCCGGCGAGGAGCGCCACCCCCAGGGCGACGGCGAAGAGCCGCCGGCTGCCCGCCGCCGCCTCGCCGGAGGGCTCGCCGAAGGGCTCGCCGGAGGGCTCGCCGAATGGCCGCCGCAGGCCCGCCAGGCCGCCGCGGCGGGCGACGTCATAGGCCACGGCGAGGGCGGCGAAGGGCGCGAAATAGATGACGAAACGGGCCATCAGCAGGTAGAGGCCGGCAAAGGCCAGGAGGCCGATGAGGAAGGCGTCGGCGAGGGGATCCGGCCGCCGCGGCCGCGCCCGGCCGGCGAGCCAAAGCGCGGCGAGGAAGAGCCACAGGCCGAGCTGGCGCAGGAGGGCGACGTCGGTGGTCGCCGGGCCGATCTCCTCGCCGACGTCGAGGACGTTCTTCAAGGCGAAGAAGTCGAAGGCGACCATCTTCCACAACACCAGGTTGTGGGGGAAGTGGGGGTGGACGATCAGCGCCAGCCCGGCGCCGAGCAGCGGATAGGCGAGGAGCGGCCAGGGCCAGCGGCGGGTCGTCCAGCCGCGCCCCAGCCACCACAGGAAGCAGAGGCCGAGGAGGGCGTGGAAGGCGGTGTAGCTGAGGGTGAAGACGAAGGCGACCAGCCCCAGCAGGCGGTAGCGGCCGCGGCCGGCGAGCCAGGCGGCGAGGAGGAAGAGGAAGAGCGCTACGACCTCCGGTCGCAGTCGCACCAGGCGGGAGAGGAAGGGCTGGGAGCCGGCGAAGACCGCCACCGGCAAGGCCCAACCCCAGATGCCTAAGGGGCGCTGGGCGAGGAAGGCGAGGAGGGCCGCCACCGCGGCGCCGAGGAGGGCGAGGAACCAGCGCCCGCCGGCCGACGGGGTCGGCGTCTCGAGGGCGGTGAACGGCGCCAGCAGCAGGTGGAAGAGCACCTCTTTGTCGCCGAAGCCCTGATGGAGGACCGAAAACCGCGCCCAGGGCACGCCGTCGATCACGCCGTCCTCGGCGTAGGCGCGGGCGATCGCCAGGTGGTAGTAGGAGTCGGTGTCGTAGAGCACCGGCGCCCGGTTGAGGAAGGTCGCCAGGGCGGCGAAGAAAAGCGCGAAGACCACCAGCGGCCCGAGCCACGGCCGGCGCGCGGCGAGATCGGGATGCGCTTGCAGGTCGAGTCGGTCGCTCACCGGGAGGGGATTGTACCGCCCGTCGCCGGCTTGCACTCGGCGGAGATCGCGGCGGCTGAGCGAGCGCCCATCATGGTACCATGCACGCCATGCGAGCCATCCCGAAGGGCATCGTCCTGACCGCCGGCCTGATCCTCTCTACGCTCGCCGCCGGCGGTGCATTCGCCGCCGGCGGCGAACCGGCTGCCGACCTGAGCACGCGCACGGACGGCAGCGACTGGCCGACCTTCCTCGGCCCGAATCGCGACGGCAAGTCGACCGAGACCGGCATCCGCAAGGACTGGTCCGACGGCCTGCCGATCCGCTGGCAGATGGAGGTCGGCGAAGGCTACAGCGCCCCCTCCGTCGCCCGCGGGCGGCTCTTCGTCTTCGACCGGGTGGGCGATTCGGCCCGTCTCACCGCGGTCCACAGCGAGACCGGGGAGGTGCTGTGGCGGCGCGAGTACCCGACCCACTACGAGGACATGTACAACTACTCGGGCGGGCCGCGGGCGGCGCCGGTGATCGACGACGGGCGGGTCTACGCCTACGGCGTCGAGGGCCGCCTGCGCTGCCACCGGGCGGCGGACGGCGAGCTCCTGTGGGAGGTCGACGTCGCCCGCACCTACGGCGTCAAGCAGAACTTCTTCGGCGTCGGCTCGACGCCGATCGTCGACCGCGACCTCTTGATCGTGCCGGTCGGCGGCAGTCCGCCGGACAGCCCGGGCATCCAGAGCGGCGAGGTGGTGCCCAACGGCACCGCCATCGTCGCCTTCGACAAGGCGAGCGGCGAGGAGCGCTACCGGGTCGGCGACGAGCTGTCGAGCTACTCCAGCCCGCTGGTGCGCACCATCGACGGCCGCCGCCTGGGGCTCTACTTCGCCCGCGGCGGGCTGCTCGCCTTCGACGCCGCCGGCGGCGAGCTCGCCTTCCACTTCCCGTGGCGGGCGAAGAAGCTGGAGAGCGTCAACGCCGCCACCCCGGTGGTGGTCGGCGACCGCATCTTCCTAACCGAGAGCTACGGCCCCGGCGGCGTCCTGCTCGAGGTCGCCGGCGGCAAGCCGCGGGTGGTGTGGCAGGATCCGCGCCGCGATCAGGCGATGGCCTGCCACTGGTCGACGCCGATCCATCACCGGGGCATCCTCTACGGCTCGAGCGGCCAGTCGAGCGGCGACGCCGAGCTGCGCGCCGTCGAGCTGGGAACCGGCAAGGTGCGGTGGTCGAAGCCCGGCCTCAGGCGCAGCACCCTGATCTACGCCGACGGTCACCTGGTGGTGCTCGGCGAGTACGGCGAGCTCTGGCTGGTGGAGGCGACGCCGGAACGCTTCCACCTGGTCACCGAGACGGTGCTCAAGGAGGGCGACCGCCCGCTGCTCCAGCACCCGGCGTGGAACGCGCCGGTCCTCGCTCACGGCCTGCTCTACCTGCGCGGCAAGGACCGCCTGGTGGCGGTCGAGCTGATCCCGCCGCCGGCCCGTCCGAAGCTCGAAGAATCCCCGGCTCCTTCGTCCCGTCCTCAGCCCGGCGACGCGCCGCGGCTCCCCGTCAGCCGTCGTGCACCCAGCCCGCCTGCTCCAGGGGGTTGACCCACCGCAGCTGGGCGAAGCGCGCGAAGTCCTTGTCGCAGCTCGCCAGCTCCGCCCCCTGCTCGATCGCCAGGGCGGCCAGGTGAGCGTCCATCAGCAGGCGCCCCTTGGCGCCGCCTTGCTCCACCAGCTGGGCGAAGACCTGCCAGTGCTGCGGCCCGGGAGCCACCACCCGCACCCGCGGCCAGGCCAGCCACTCGCCGACGATCGCCATCGCCCGCTCGCGCGCCAGGGGCGAGCCCAGGATGCGCCCGTCGGTGGTGATGCGCAGGAAGGCGAGCACCACCGTCCACGCCAGCAGCACCGGCTCGGGACGGGACAGCCGGTCTTCCAGCCACAGCTTGGCCTGGGGGTGGAAGAGGCTCGAGGCGTCGTAGGCGTAGATCAGGATGTTGGCGTCGATCAGGGTCATCGAAACAGCGGCCCGTCGAGACGTTCGAGCAGCTCCGGCACGTCGTCGAAGTCGACGCCGGGACGGGCCTCCAGCGCCTGCGGCCGAACCACGAAGCGCGACGGCGGCTCCTCGCGCTCGACCTCCAGGAGGCCGCGGCGCAGGACGGCGTTGACCGTCTCCTTGAAGGAGACGCCGCGGCGCTTCATCTCCCGCTTGAGGCGGGCGGCGACGTCGCTTTCGAGGGTCAGGGTGGTACGCATGACTTCATGATGCTTGCATAGAAGCATCATGAAGTCAACCCTCCTCCCCCTGCGCCGCGACGGCCCGGCGCAGGGCCTCGACCACCGTCTCCGGCGACGGCCGGCGGCGGTAGTCCTCGTCGAGGTGGACGAAACGCACCACCCCCTCCTTGTCGACCACCACCACCGTCGGATGGGGCACCTTGCCGCTCGCCTCGTTGACGATGCCGTAGGCCTCGATGGTCTCCAGCTCCGCGTCGACCAGGATGGGAAAGCTCAGCCCCTGGTCGCTCTTGAGCTGCGCCAGCTTGGCCGGATCGTCCGGGGCGATCGCCCACAGCACGGCGTCGAGGGCCTCGATCTCCTCCACGTGCTCTTGCAGCTCGCCGAGCTGCTTGCGGCAGAAGGGTCACCAGGAGCCGCGGAAGAAGACCAGGACGGCGTTCTTCTGCCCGCGCAGGGAGGCGAGGTCGTAGTCCTGATCGTCGCAGCCCTTGAGCTCGACCGGCGGGGCCTGCTGCCCGACCTCCACCCGCTGCGGGGGATCGGAGTCGGCGTCTTCGGCCAGGGCGGGGACGGCGACGAGGGCGGCGAGCAGCGCGCCGGCGACGGCCATGCGATCGGCTGACAGCTTCACGATCGATCTCCTCTCGTTGGTTGGCGTTCGGCTGATCTCGAGTCCGGATTGTACGACGTCTGCACCGTCTCGGGGTCGCCGCCGGACCCCGACGGCGCGCTATGCTGTCGGCGATGAGCGGCGCCGCCACCCCCCCGCCGCCGGACCGCCGCCGCCGGGCGGCCCGCATCGCCCTCACCCTGGGCGCCATGCTGCTCCTCAGCGAGCTCGGCCTGCGCCTGGTGGGCTTCGAGCTGCCCGTCTTCCACCGTTGGGACGCCGCCACCGGCCTGAGGGGCCTCGAGGGAGCGGAGGGCTGGTGGCGCGGCGAAGGCGGCCCGCATCGCCTGCGCTTCAACCGCCGCGGCGTGCGCGGGCCGGAGCGCGTCCAGCCCAAGCCGCCCGGCGTCCTGCGGGTGGTGCTCCTCGGCGACTCCTTCACCGAAGCCCTGCAGGTACCCTACGAGCACGCCTACGGCGCCGCCCTCGAAGAGCACCTGGCACGCTGCCCGGCGGTGGCGCCGAGACGGGTGGAGACGATCAACCTCGGGGTCTCCGGCACCGGCACCGCACACCAGCTCTTGACCCTCGAGCACCGGGGCTGGGACTACCAGCCGGACGTCGTGGTGCTCGCCTTCTTCCCCGCCAACGACGTGCGCAACAACGCCCGCGACCTCGAAGGCAATCCCAACTTCCCGTACTTCGAGCTGCGCGACGGCGCCCTGGTGCTCGACGACGCCTTTCGCCGGCGGCCGGCGGCGCGCTGGCGCAAGGCGCCGCTCTACCGCCTCTGGCTCGGCCTGCGCGGCCACTCCCGCACCGTGCAGCTGCTGCTCGCCGCCCGTCGCAGTCTGCGCATCGCCGCCGCCGGCCGCTCCCCCGATCCCCTGGAATCGGGCTTGAGCCCGCAGGTCTACGCCCCGCCGACCGACGTCGCCTGGCGCCGCGCCTGGGAGGTCAGCGAGGCGCTGATCCTCGAGGCCGCCCGCCGCACGCGGCAGCACGGCGCCCGCTTCCTGCTGGCGACGGTGCCGGCGAGCGCCGAAGCCCACCCCGACGCGGCCCTGCGCCGGCGGCTGGCGGCGGGCCTCGGCGTGCCCGACCTAGGCTATCCCGAACGCCGCCTGCTCGCCCTCGGCCGCCGCCACCGCCTGCCGGTGGTCGCCCTCGGCGCACCGCTGCGCGCCGCCGCCGGCGACGGCACCTACCTCTACGGCTTCCCCGGCCCGGGCCTCGGCCGCGGCCATTGGAACCGCCGCGGGCATGCTCTCGCCGGGCGGCTGATCGCCGACGCCCTGTGCCGCGAGCTCCGCGGATCAGAGGATGCCGAGAACGACGAGGACGACGAGCAGCAGGAGGATCGCCACCGCCGCCGAGGCGACCGGCAACCAGCGGCGGCGGCCGGCCGGGGAGGCGGCAGCCTCCAGCTCGCCGGTGGCCGGCGGTTGCGGGGTGGTGGAGATGGTGGTGGCATGGTCGAGAGGATCCCCTGAGGTGGTGGTCAGGCGGGGCTGCCCGGCTCCCTCGTAGGGCGTCGAATCGTCCCCCGGAGCGCTCTTGCGCTCCTCCGTCGCCGGGCGCGCCGGCGCCGTCTGGGAGTCCAGCTGGAGGGGCAGGGGCATGATGCCCGAGGCGGTGCCGATCATCTCGTCGAGGACCGTCACCACCTCCCGGGCATGCTGCGGCCGCCGCGACGGCTCCTTCATCAACAGGCGCTCGATCAGCAGCGACAGCTCCATCTCGATCCCCGGCACCACCTCGTGGAGGGGCGGTTGCTCGAAGGTGCAGATGCGGGTCAGGGTGTCGACCGGCGTGGCGGCGACGAAGGGGGAGCGACCGCTCAGCGCCTCGTAGGCCAGGGAGCCGAGGGAGAAGAGATCCGAGCGGCCGTCGAGCTGATGCCCCAGGGCCTGCTCCGGCGACATCGCCCGCGCCGTGCCGAGGAGGCTGCCCTCGATCGAGATGGTGACCTCGGAGACGTCGCTGCCGAAGCGCTTGGCGACGCCGAAGTCGAGGATCTTGGCGTGCCCTTCGGGGGTGACCATCACGTTCTCGGGCTTGAGATCGCGGTGGACGATGCCCTTGTCGTGGGCTTGCGCCAGGCCGTCGGCGATCTCCCGCATCAACGGCATCAGCCGGCTCGAAGGGAGCGGCGCCTTGGCGATCAGGCGCGACAGGGTGGTGCCCTCGACCAGCTCCATCACGATCCAGTCGCCGCGCGCATCGTCGAGCACCACGTCGTAGATCTGGACGATCGCCGGATGGTTGATCGCCGCCGCCGCCCGCGCCTCGCGGCGGAAGCGGGCGCGTACCCGGGCGCTGGCCGCCGCCTCCGGCCGGATGTGCTTGATCGCCACCCAGCGCGCCAGGCGCTCGTCCCAGGCGCGATGAACCTCCCCCATGCCGCCTTCGCCGAGGCGTTTCTCCAGGCGGTAGGGACCGATCCGCCGCGGCGCTTCCGGGCTGCCGTCGCTCATGCTCGTCAGAGGCCGAGGGCCTTGATCCTCATCTTGAGCCCGCTGATCGATACCTGGAGGGCCTCGGAGGCGGCCTCCAGATCGCCGCCGCAGCTCGCCAGGCAGCTCTCGATCTCCTCGCGGCTCAGATCCGTCGCCTTGCGCACCGACGGCGAGCGCTCCATCAGCACGTAGAGCGACGGGCGCGAGATGCCGAGGGCCTCGGCGGTGGGCTTGATCTGCCAGCGATTGGCTCTGAGCGCCGCCACCAGCTCCTCCTCCGTCACCTCCGACGGCTTGCGGTAGCGCCGCGGCTGGGGCATCGGCGTCGGGGTGTCGACGATCACCGCCGGCAACGATCTGCTGGCGTCGGCTTCGAGCAGGCGTTCGAGCTCGGCGTCGAGCCGTACCTGGCGCTGGTCGTGGTAGTTGATCGCCATATGGCGCGCGACGTTGGCCAGCTGCCGCACGTTGCCCGGCCAGGGGAGCAGGCAGAGCCGCGCCAGGAGCGGCGCCGGCAACCAGGCGTCCTCGGGCCGGCCGCGGTCGGCGAGCACCTCGCGCGCGTCGAGGGCGTCGAGCTCCTGCTGGAGAAAAAAATAGAGCAGGCGACCGAGGTCGTCGCGCCGCGCCACCAGTGGCGGGATGGTGATCTCGTAACTCGCCAGCCGGTGCAGCAAGGGGAGGCGGAAGCGACCCTCCTCCGCCAGGCGCTCGAGGTCCGAGTCGGTGGCGGCGATCACCCGCACGTCGACCGGCTGCGGCCGATTGCCCCCGACCGGCTGCACCTCGCCGGTCTCCAGAGTCCGCAGCAACTGCACCTGGACCTCGATCGGTGCCTCGCCGATCTCGTCGAGCAGCAAGGTGCCGCCGTCGGCGCGGCCGAAGTGCCCGCGGTGCGGCCGGGTGGCGCCGGTGAAGGCGCCGCGCGCGGCACCGAAGAGCTCGGCGGTGGCGAGGGAAGTGGGGATGGCGCCCATGTTGACCGCCACCCACGGGCCGGTGCGCCGCGGGCTGGCGCGGTGGATGGCCTCCGCCACCAGCTCCTTGCCGGTGCCGGTGGCGCCGCGGATCAGCACCGCCACGTCCTGCTCTGCGACGCGCTCGATCTGCTGCCGCACGTGGACGATGGCGCTGCTCTCCCCCACCAGGCCGAAGGCCGGCACCGATTCCGGCGCGATGGCGTCCAGGTGGTGGAGCAGGAGGACGATGCGGTTGGCCAGCAGCAGCACCACGCCCCGGCCCAGCTCGACCAGCCCCAACCGGTGCTCCTCCAGCAGCGGCTCGCCGTCGACCGCCAGGCGGGTGTGGCTGTCGCCGCGCCGGATCACCACGCCGCCGTCGCCGGCGGGCACCAGGGCGAAGGGCTTGCGGCTGACGTAGGCGTCCGCCAGCGGCCGCTGGCTGCCGCCGCCGGCGGGCGGGGCGAAGAGCGGCTCCAGCCGCGACACCTCCACCGTGCGGCCCGAGGTCAGCCGTCGCAGCACCACCCGCTCGCCGATCCGCCGCCCGTCCGGATGCCAGAGGATGGTCAGCCCCGGCACCTGGGGGGCCACCGGTTGCACGCGGAAGGTGTCCGCAAGCGGGGTTTCCAGCTGCAGGTCGCGCTGCCAGGTACGGTTGGAGTCGTCGTGAGCCACTGGCGGCTATGTTAGCGAAAAAATCGGCCCCCGGCCTCGTACCATTGACACGCTGCCGGATCCGCGCCACCATTGACCGACGACGTACGCGACGTTCGACCGCATCGGATGCCGTCGTCCGTTGCTTCTCAGGAGGAGGAGCGGGCATGGCGGGAGCCAGTCGCTTCGGCGACTTCGTGCTGCTCAAGAAGCTCAGCGAGGATGCGCTGGGCGAGATCTACCGCGCAGGCCAGATGGCCGGCGACAGCCTGAGCAAGGTGATGTTGCTGCGCCTCTACACCGGCCTCGACGGCGAAGCCCTGGCCGCCGCCATGTCGGCGCGCGCCGTCGGTCTGGCCGACGGCCCCGGGCTCCTGGCACCGCGCGCCACCGGCGTGGTGGAGGGGCTGGCCTTCTCGGCCTACGACTACGTCTCGGGCAAAGACCTGCCCAGCCTGGCGCGGCGCGCCAACGACGGTTTCTCCGCCCTCGCCGCCGAGCACGCGGTGCTGATCGTCGAACGCCTCGCCAAGGGCCTGGCCTTGCTGCACGCCGGCGGCGCCAGCGGCGAGGCCATCTGCCACGGCTTCCTGGTACCGCAGCTGATCTGGGTCTCCAACGAAGGGGAAGCCCGCCTGCTCGGCTTCGAAGCCGGTCCGGGGCTGGCCCGCCTCGATCTCGGCCGGCGCAGCGAGCTCGAGCCCTACCGCTCACCGGAGACCCGCACCGGCGGCGAGCCCGGCCCGCCGGACGACGTCTACGCTCTCGGCGCGATCTTCTTCGAGCTCCTCACCGGCCGGCCGCCGGCGCCGGCGCAGGACGTCGAATCCCAGCTCCAGCGCGCCACCCTGATCGCCGACCACCAACCCCTGCCCGACGGCCTCGCCAACGTGCTGCGCCACAGCCTGGCGCCGGCGCCGTCGCGGGTCGCCGACGCCGGCCGCTGGCATCAGATGCTCAGTCGGTACATGAGCGACGCCGGAGTGCGGGCCACCCACTTCGACCTCGCCTTCTTCATGCACGAGCTCTACCGCGACGAGATCCACCGCGAGGACGACGAGCTGGCGGAGGAGAAGTCGCAGGCCATCCAGACCGTCAGCTCGGCCGCCGTGCCGACCGTCGCCCC
>RFGL01000114.1 GCA_003697015.1 Acidobacteriota bacterium
CGGCGGCGGCTCCTGGGCGGCGGCCGGCGGCGGCTCCTGGGCGGCGGCCGGCGGCGGCTCCTGGGCGGCGGCCGCCGCCAGGATGGTGAGCAGGAGAAGGGCGGCCGCGAACGGGCTACTGATGCGCATGGATCTGCCTCCGCAGGTCGAGCGACCGGCGCCGGTGCCGGCGCCGGCGGATTGGCGAAGAACGTGTCCGGAGGAATGATACGGCTTCGGCGACGCCGGTGCCACCACCGCGCCGGCGAGTCCGCAGTTCCTACCGGCTACGGACCTATCCAGCCCTTGGCCGCCGCGTCTTCGATCCAGCCCTCGACCAGCGGCCAGAGGGCGGGAGCGCCGTCGGCGATCAGCTGCACCCGCTCCCGAACCTGCCGGCGGCTGACCCCATGGCGGCGCCAGGAGTGGCCGCCGGTGTTGACGTTGAGCAGCACCGCCTGCAGGCAATCGAGAGCACGGGCGAAGCGCGCCTCGGGAGTCTGGCGGGCCTCGAACTCGTCCCACAGAGCGCGCAGCTCCGCCGCCTGATCGGCGGGCAGGAGGGCGAAGAGACGCGCCGCGGCCTGCGCCTCCCGCGCCGCCTGACCGGCGACCGCGTCGGCGTCGTAGCAGAAGGTGTCGCCGGCGTCGATCTCCACCAGATCGTGCACCAGGAGCATGCGCACGACCCTGCCGACGTCGAGCCCCGGCGGGGCGTATTCGGCCAGGAGCAGGGCCATCATCGCGACGTGCCAGGAGTGCTCGGCCGAATTCTCCTGCCGCGATCGGTCGGTGATCGCGGTACGTCGCAGCACTGTCTTCAGCCGATCGATCTCGAGGGCGAAGGCGATCTGCTGCTGCAAGCGCTGGTCGGACATGGGCCGAGAAGTATACCCGGCGCGGGGCGCCTGCGGCGGCGGTGCGGGGAAGGATTCCGATAAACTGACGGGGGCTGGAGAAGACCGTGTCGCAGCCGAGCTCCAAGAACGTCGTCCCTTTCAGCGTGCTGCTCGTCGACGGCGACGACGCGCGCCGGCGGGCGCTGGCCGAGCGCTTTTCGCGCGAGGAGATCCCCACCATCCCCTGCGGCCGGGTGCGCGAGGCGCTCGAGGTGCTCGCCTGCCACCGGCCGAACGTGGCGGTGGTCGCCCCGGCCAACGGCGGCGGCCTGGCCCTCGACGTCGCCGAGCGCCTGCGCCGCACGACGCCGGCGTTGCAGGTGGTGGTGCTCGGCGCGGTCGACGTCGGCCTCGACCAAGCGGGGGATCGCAGCTGGCTCCACCTGGCGCCGGCGGCCGATCCCGACGCCCTGCTGCTGGTGCTCTACCGGCTGCTCAGCGAGAGCCTGCTGGAAGCCCTGGCGGCGGGGGCCGACCGCTACCGCACCCTGCTCGATACCGCCAACAGCGTCATCGTCCATCTGACGGCCGACTTCCGCATCCAGGACTGGAATGCGGCTGCCGAGGAGCTCCACGGCTACCGCCGCAAGGAGGTTCTGGGCCGCAGCTACATCGAGCTCTTCCTGCCCGAGAGCCACCACCGGCGGGTGATCGCCGCCCTCGAGGAGGTCCTGGCCGGCGGCTCCCGCAAGGGTTTCGAGAACCCCGCCCGGGTACGCGACGGCAGCGTCCGGACCGTGCTGTGGAACGTCATCCGTCTCGACATCGCCGAGGGGGTACCGGGGATCCTCGCCATCGGCCAGGACATCACCGCCCGCAAGCGCCTCGAGGGCGCCCTGCGCGAGGCCCAGCGCCTGCAACGTCAGATCACCGAGACCGTGCCCGAGCACATCGCGCTCTACGACCTGGTGGCGCGGCGGACGATCTACGCCAACCACCGCCTGGCCCGGATCCTCGGCTACGGCGACGAGCATCGCAGCCTGGAGACGCGGTTTCTGCCCGACCTGCTCTACGGCGACGATCCCCAGGGCTTCGCCACCCTGCTGGAACGGCTCGAGCAGGAGCCGGTGGTCACCAGCACCCACGAGCTCTACCACCGGCAGGGTGCCTCGCGCATCCTCCTCGCCCGCCACGTGGTCTTCGCCCGCGACGACCGGGGCAAGGTGAGGCAGGTACTGAGCATGCTGCAGGACGTCACCGAGAGCGAGCGCGCCGCCACCGCCCTGCGCGAGTCGCGCGAGGAGCTGCGCAGCCTGGCCCAGCATCTCCAGGCGGTGCGCGACGAGGAACGGGCGGGCATCGCGCGCGAGATCCACGACCAGCTGGGCCAGGAGCTGACCGCCCTCAAGATCCACATGTCGGTGCTCAAGAACGCCGCTCGCGATCTCGATCCGGCGATCGCCGAGAGCCTCGAAACCGCCGCCAAGCTGGTGGTATCGACCACCGAGACCGTGCGTCGCATCTCGCGCAACCTGCGCCCCCATCCAACCGCCCACCTCGGCCTGATCCCCGCCATCCGCTGGCACATCGAAGAGCTGGAACGCGACTGCGGCATCCGCTGCCGCTTCGTCACCGAGCTGAAGAAGGTCAACCTCGACCTGGAGCGCGAGACCCACATCTTCCGCATCCTGCAGGAGGCCCTGACCAACGTCGTGCGCCACGCCCAGGCGACGTCGGTGGAGATCGAGCTGGCGGAAAAAGACGGCATCCTGATGCTGACCATCGCCGACGACGGGCGCGGCATCTCGGAGGACGTGATCTCCACCGGCAAATCGGTCGGCATGACCGGCATGCGCGAGCGCGCCCACCTCTGCGGCGGCGAGCTGACGGTCTTCTGCGCTCCCGGCGCCGGCACCATCATCGTCCTGCGGGTGCCGATGTCAGCGGAGGACGCCGACCCGAAAACCGGCGCCATCTACATCGGCAGTCCCAAGCGTGCGCCCGGCGTGCCGCCGGTACGGGCGCCGCGGGCGGGCGAACGCAACGCCGCCCGCACCCCTCCCAAAGCCTTGTGACGGTACGCCGGCGGGGATAGAATCCCTTGACGCGCACGGCTCTTCATGCTGAAATAGCATCACGTGCCACCAGCCCGCCTGCCACGTCACCACCGCCCATCCGGAGATCGCCGCATGACCACCGTAGAGAACCGCAAGACCCAGACGCTCCTCCGCCGCCTGCTGCTGCTCACCGCCGCCCTGACCATCGCCGCCGCCGGCTGGTACCTGCTCGGCGACTCCGACGCCGTGAGCGCCGCCGAGGCATCCGCCTCCACCGAGAAGGTCCTGGCGACGGTGAACGGCCAGCCGATCACCGAGGCGCAGGTGCTGGCGTCGGTGGCCGGCCGCCTGCTCAGCCTCGAGCGCCAGCGTCACGACCTGATCGCCAGCGCGGTAGAGACCGAGATCCTCAATCGGCTGATCGAGCTCGAGGCGAAGAAGCGCGGCATCAGCCAGGAGGAGCTGATCAAGGCGGAGGTGGAGGACAAGGCGTCGCAGCTGCCGGCCGAGCGCATCAACGCCTTCTACGAGGCCCAGCGGCGCCAGCTCGGCGGCCGCATCCAGCCGCTGGAGAAGGTCGAGGCCCAGATCCGCCAGTATCTGGCCTACGAGGACTTCAGCAACCGGCTGCGCGCCGCCGCCGACGTCGACCTGCGGCTCGAGCCGTTCCGCGTCGAGGTCGCCGCCAACGGCCCGCAGAAGGGGCCGGACGGCGCGCCGGTGACCATCGTCGAGTTCTCCGACTTCGAATGCCCCTACTGCCAGCGGGTGGTGCCGGCGCTGGAGAAGGTGAGCGAGGCCTACGGCGACAAGGTGCGGATCGTCTTCCGCCAGTTCCCGTTGACCGCCATTCACCCCAACGCCCAGCGCGCCGGCGAAGCGTCCCTCTGCGCCCACGAGCAGGGCAAGTTCTGGCAGCTGCACGACGCCATGTTCGCCGATCAGAGCAAGCTCGCCGGCGACGGCCTGCAGGCGCTCGCCGCCGGCATCGAAGGGCTCGATCTCGAGGCCTTCGCCAGCTGCCTCGAGTCGGGCACGTACGCCGCCCAGGTCGAGCGCGACCTGGCCGAGGGCCGGGCTGCCGGCGTCACCGGCACGCCGGCCTTCTTCATCAACGGCCGCTTCTTGAACGGCGCCCAGACCTTCGAGAAGCTGAGCGAGATCATCGACGACGAGCTCGGGGGGTAGCCATCCCGCGTGCTCGCCGCCGCGCGCCGGGGGCCGCCCCGGCGCCGGCGTCTGGGAGCCCCGAATGGCCGACGATCACCCGCCGTACGACTTCCGCGCCGCCCTGCACCGCGCCGCCGACCTGGTGGCCGACTACGTCGACGGCGTCGAGGGCTATCCGGTGCTGCCGCCGGTCGCCCCCGGCGACGTCGCCGCCGACCTGCCGCCCTCGCCGCCGGCGACGGGCGAGCCCTACGAGCGCCTGCTCGAGGACTACCGGCGGCTGATCGAGCCCCGCGTCACCCACTGGAACCACCCCGGTTTTCTCGCCTACTTCTCCTCCAGCGGCTCCGAGCCCGGCATCCTCGGCGAGACCCTGGCGGCGGGGCTGTCGGTCAACGCCATGCTGTGGCGCACGGCACCCGCCGCCAGCGAGCTGGAGGAAGTGGTCTGCGACTGGCTGCGGCAGATGATCGACCTGCCCCCGGCCTTCCGCGGCCACATCAACGACACCGCTTCGAGCTCCACCTTGATCGCCCTCGCCGCGGCCCGCGACCGCCAGCCGGAGCTCGCCGTACGCCAGCGCGGCCTGGCCGGGCGCAGCGACCTGCCGGCGATGGTGGTCTATGCCTCCGAGCACGCCCACTCGTCGGTCGACAAGGCGGCGATCGCTCTCGGTTTCGGTCTGGAGAACGTGCGACGCATCGCCTGCGACGAGGACTTCCGCCTCGCCGTGCCGGCGCTGGCGCAGGCGATCGCCGCCGACCGCGCCGCCGGCCGCCTGCCCCTCGCCGTGGTCGCCACCGCCGGCACCACCTCGACCACCAGCATCGACCCCCTGCGGCCGATCGCCGAGCTGTGCGCCGCCGAGGATCTGTGGCTGCACGTCGACGCGGCCTGGGCCGGCAGCGCCGCCATCTGCCCCGAGTACCGGGCGCTGATGGACGGCCTCGAGCGGGCCGATTCGATCGTCGTCAACCCGCACAAGTGGCTCTTCACGCCGATGGATTGCTCGGTGCTCCTGGTGCGCGACGAGGACGCCCTGCGCGCCGCCTTCTCCCTGGTGCCCGCCTACCTCCACACCGCCGAACAGGACGCGGTGCGCAATCTGATGGACCTCGGGGTGCAGCTCGGCCGGCGTTTCCGCGCCCTGAAGCTGTGGCTCGTCATCCGCCATTTCGGCGTCGAGGGGCTGCGCGCCACCATCCGCCGCCACTGCCGCCTCGGCCAGGAGCTGGCGCGGTGGATCGACCGGCATCCCCTTTTCGAGCGCCTGGCGCCGGTGCCGTTCTCGGTGGTCTGCTTCCGCGCCACCCACGGCGGCGGCGGCGAGGCGGGGGACCGCTTCAACCGGCGCCTGCTGGCGGCGGTCAACGCCGCCGGCCCGGTCTTTCTGTCCCACACCGAGCTCGGCGGCCGCTACGTGCTGCGCCTCGCCGTCAGCAACCTGCGCACCGCCAGGCGCCACGTCGAGACCGCCTGGCGCCTGCTGCAGGAGCACGCCGAGCGCCTGGCAGCGGAGGACCGGCCATGAGGCGCCACCCCTTCATCCCCTACCGCCCCGAGCGCCTGAGCCTGGAGGAGAGCGCGCGCCGCGCCGACGCCTTCTACGCCCTGATGAACGCCCGCCGCAGCGTCCGCCACTTCGCCCCCGATCCGGTGCCACGCCGGTTGATCGAACGCGCCATCGAGACCGCCTCCACCGCCCCCTCCGGCGCTCACCGCCAGCCCTGGCGCTTCGTCGCCGTCAGCGAGCCGGAGATCAAGCGCCGCATCCGCGTCGCCGCCGAGGCGGAGGAGTACAAGAGCTACGAGGGCGGGCGCATGCCGCCGGAATGGCTCGAGGCCCTCAAGCCCCTGGGCACCGACTGGCGCAAGCCCTTCCTCGAGACCGTCCCCTGGCTGGTGGTGGTCTTCGAGGAGCTCTACGGCATCGATGCCTCCGGCGGCAAGCGCAAGAACTACTACGTCCAGCAATCGGTCGGCATCGCCTGCGGCCTGTTCATCGCCGCCCTCCACCACATGGGGCTCGCCACCCTCACCCACACCCCGAGCCCGATGGGCTTTCTGCGCCGGATCCTCGGCCGGCCGAAGAACGAGCGACCCTTCATCCTCTTCCCCATCGGCTACCCCGCCGCCGACGCCGAGGTGCCCGACCTGCGCCGCAAGTCCCTCGACGAGGTGGCGATCTGGGACCCCCGTCCGCCGGTGGACGAGCCCTGAGGTGAGCGCGCCCGTCGATCGAGCTGCCGGCCCGTTGCCGCCGCGGGCGCTGGCGGCGGCGGTCCACCGGCGGTTCCGCCAGCGGCCGGGGAGCAAGCACATCGCCACCGAGAGCGCCATCGCCGGTCTGGTAGCGGCGCTCTATCGCCGCCGGCCGGCGCGGGTGCTGGAGCTCGGCGCCGGCATCGGCACCCTGACGGCCGCGGCGATCGACGCCCTGCGGGCGGTTCGCGGGGACGGCGGCTTCGAGCTGGTGACGGTGGAGGACGACCCCTTCTGCATCGCCCAGCTGGCGTGCAACCTGGCCGATCGCGCGGCGGCCTACGAGCTCGTCACCCGCCTCGACGACCTGGACGAGGCGAGGCGCTTCGACTTCCTGATCGTCGACGGCGGCGATCCCGCCGATCCACGCCCCTTCCATCGCCTGGCGCCGCGCGCGACCGTGTTCATCGAAGGCGACCGCAAACCGCAAGCGGCCCTGTGCGAAGCCGCCCTGGCGGGCCGCCGGTGGATCGGCGTCGAGGTCCGCACCCTGCGCCGTCGCCGGCTGGCGGAAGGCCGCCGGGTCTTCGACGGCGGCTACCGTCTCTACCAGCTGGCGCCGTCCTTCGGCGAGCGCCTGCGCTTCGCTCTCCTGCGCCTGCGCACCGCCCTGGTCTGGCGCCTGCGGCGGCTCGCTTGAGCGGCCGGCAAGGCGGCGGGCCGCTCAATCGGCGGTCCCGAGCACGGTCTCGCGGACGATCTTCCAGCCCCCTGGGGTTGCCGCCAGATCGAGGCGCTTCCTCACTTCGTCGCGGTAGTGATCGGCGCGGTAGGACTGGACGAAACGTACCCAGGCGTGCTCCGGGTCGGTGAAGCCGGCCTCGATCTGGCGCAGGGAAAGATCGATGCGGCGCGGCGCCGTCAGCCGCTGGCGGCGCTGCTCTGCCCACGCCTCGCGGCTCAGGCCGTGCGGCGGCCTGAAGTCGCCGGCATAGAAGGCGAGGTAGTCGTCGACCCGCTGGCTCGACCAGGCCTCGGCCCAGGCCTGCGCCAGGGCGACGAGCCGGGCAGGTTGCTCCTCCTCGGCCGCCGCCGAGGTCTCGAAGGGCTGGTCGATGTCGACCACCTCCTCGCGCAGGATGCGCCAGTCGCCGTCCTCCCACACCAGGGTGAGCTGCTTGAAGACGCGGTCGCGGTAGCGGGTCGAGCGGTAGTCCTGGAGGAACATGACCTGCGCCCGCCGGTCGTCGACGAAATGGGTTTCGATGGCGGAGAGGGCGACGTTGATCACGGCCGGCCGGCTGATACGCCGGCGACGCAAGGCTTCCCACGCTTCGCGGTCGCCGCCGCCGGCGGGACGGAAATCCCGCGAGTAGAAGGCGAGGTAGTCGTCGACCCGCTGGTCGGACCACGCCTGCGCCCAATCCATCACCCGCGCCACCAGCGCCCGGGGATCGCGCCGACCGGCCCCGGCGGCCGGCCGCTCGCTGCCGTTGGTGCCGAGGGCCGGCGCCGCGCCGTCGAGCTCGGCGCGCAGGCTGGCGATGGTCGAGCGGGCGGCTTCGAGGTCGTGCTCGAGGCTGCGCTGCACGTCCTCCAGCTCGGCGAGGCGCAAGCGCAGCAGCTCCGTTTCCTCCGCCGCCGCGCCGTCGTCGGACGGCGCGCCCGCAGGCGGCGCCGCCAGCTGCAGCGGCGCGGTGCCGCGGCGCCGGTGGCGGGCCTCGAAGAGACGCAGGACGTGCTGCTCGACCAGCTCGTCGTCGGGCAGCAGGCGCTCGAGCAGCGGCAGGATGGCGGCCTCGTCGCCGCGCCGCACCCGCAGCCGGCTGCGCGCCAGGTCGAGCAACGCCGTCGGTTCGACCCGGCCGTAGGGGATCTCGAATTCCACCGAGTACCCGGGCAGCACCTGGAACTCGGGCTCGACCTCGAGGGTGGCGCCGAGCTCGTCGACGTCGATCACCACGCCGCGACTCACCTCGATCCGCTGGCGCTCGCCACCGATCGGCATCTCGTAGTAGATCGTGCCGACGTCGCCGATGCGCAGCCCGGCCAGGAGTCCCTGGTCGAGGTAGGCGAGGCCGGCGTCGATGCGCAGGATCGTCGCGATGACGGGAATGAGCGCGATCGCGGTCATGCTTCCCTCCTCCGGCGACCCCTCTCTCTCGCCCGCGTCCCACCCGCTGCGGCGCGGGTCCCCGGCACGGCGCCGGCCCCACGGGGCCGGCGCGATCGCGGACCGGGTCGGATGACGCAGACGTAATGACATTATCATCTGCGATCGGCGGCCGATGCGGTATGCTGGTCATTGATCCGACGCGTCCCCACCGGGGCCCGAGCTCGAACCGGGAGGTCACCGATGGCTCACCGACTCCGTATCCCTCTTTTCATCGTCCTCTTCCTCGTGCCGCTGATCGCCAGCGCCCCTTCTGCGGCCACCTCCTACTGGCTGGTGGCGGACGAGCACCTGGCCGACCAGGCCGAGGTGATCGTCCGCGGCGAGGTCACCGGCGCCCGGGTGGTCGAGCACCGCGGCAAGGTGATGACCGAATACGCCGTGCGGCCGATCGACTTCATCAAGGGCTTCGCCGGCGGCGGCACCCTGAGCGTGCGGGTGCTCGGCGGCCTCGCTCCGGACGGCCGCCTGCTCCACGTCTGGGGGGCGCCGCGCTTCAGCCGCGGCCAACAGACGTTGCTCTTCCTGGTCGAACGCGACGGCGCCTTCGCCATCCTCCACTTCATGCAGGGGAAGTTCGACCGGCGTCAGGTCGGCGGCGAACGCGTCTGGTACCGCGGTCTGAGCGAGGCCGACGGCCGTCTCAAGGCGGCGACCGGCAGCGACCGGCCGCTGCGCCACGGCGCCCGCTTCGAGGCGTGGCTGCGCGACCGCGCCGCCGGTCGACCGCGCCCGGCCGACTACTTCCTCGACGGCGAGCCCGACGCCGCGCCGGCGCCGGCGGTACCGTTCAAATTCACCCTCCTGGGCGACGACGAGCCCTTCTTCCGCTGGTTCGAATTCGACCGCCGCGGCTCGGTCGGCTGGTTCCGCCATCAGGCCGGACAGGCCGGGCTCAGCGGCGGCGGCCAGGGGCAGTTCACCCGCGCCCGGGCGCGCTGGAATCAGGAGCCCAACACCCCGGTGCGCCTGCTCGACCGCGGCCAGACCAGCAACGCCAACGGCTTCGGCAGCCTCGATGGCCAGAATACGATCCTCTTCAGCGACCTCAACGACGACATCGATACCGACTTCAGCTGCACCACCGGCGGCGTGCTGGCGATCGGCGGCGTCAGCGCCATCATCAGCCTGGAGACGACCGACTGGAAGGGGGTGCCCTTCTTCACCGTCGCCGAGGGCGAGGTGGTGATCAACGACGGCGTCGACTGCCTGGCGCGCACCAGCCCGCGATCGATCGAGAGCGTCTACATCCACGAGCTCGGCCATTCCCTCGGCCTCGGCCATTCCTGCGGCGACGACGACAGCCCGAGCTGCGACATGCCCTTCTTCCGCGACGCCATCATGCGCGCTTCCCTGAGCGCCGGGCCGCTCCTCACCCGCCTTGGGGAAGACGACGTCGACGGCCTGCGCTTCCTCTACGACCCGGACGACGACCGTCCGCTGTGCGATCTCGATCCGGGCAGCGGCCGCTACTGCACGGTCTGCGGCCCCTGCGGCGAGGGCGTCGGCGACTGCGACAACGACGGCGAATGCCGGCCCGGCCTGACCTGCGTCGACAACCGCGGCGCCGACTTCGGCCAGCGGCCGTCGATCGACGTCTGCCTGGCCAGCGGCGGCGGCGGCCCGGGCCCGGGCC
>RFGL01000115.1 GCA_003697015.1 Acidobacteriota bacterium
GGCCAAGGACGACGCCGAGGCGAAAGCCAAGGACGACGCCGAGGCGAAAGCCAAGGACGACGCCGAGGCGAAAGCCAAGGACGACGCCGAGGACGGCGACGCCGGGGCTGCGGCCGCTGAGGCCGCCGGCGCCGCGGGCGAGGAGAAGAACGAGGGCAAGGACGGAGCCGGCGCGTGAACGACGCTCACCAGGACGCCCACCCGTCGGACGACGTCGTGCCGGTGCTCGCCGAGGTCGTGCGGTCGCTGGTCGACCACCCCGGCGCCGTCCACATCGCCGAGCGCCAGCGCGGCCGCAACACCGTGCTGACGCTCAAGGTCGATCCCCGCGACGTCGGTCAGGTGATCGGCCGCCAGGGGCGGACCGCCCGCGCCCTGCGCGCGCTGCTCGAGGCTCGAGGCGCCGAGGAAGGGCGATCCTATGGCCTCGAGATCCGCCGATCCTGATCCGCAACCCCTGCCCGAGACGGTAGTCGTCGGCCGCGTGCGGCGGGCCCACGGCCTCCGCGGCGAGGTGCTGGTGGAGTCGTGGAGCGACGTCGCCGGGCGATTCGCCCGCGGCCAGGAGCTGCTCCTGCACCGGCCGGGGGAGACGCCGCGGGCGCTCCGCATCGCCGCTTCGCGGCGCCACGGCAGCGGCCTGCGACTGCGCTTCGAGGGCGTCGGCGACCGCGACGCGGCCGCGGCCCTGGCCGGTGCCGAGCTGGAAGTGAGGCGGCAGCAGGTGCCGCCGGCGGAGGACGGGGCCTACTACTACTTCGAGCTCGTCGGCTGCCGCTGCCACGACCGCGAAGCCGGCGACCTGGGGACGGTGATCGATCTGGTCGAGGACGGCGGCGGCCTGCTGCTGCGCCTCGAAGGCGCCGCCGGCGAGCTGCTGGTGCCCTTCGTCGGCGCCTTCCTGGTCGACGTCGACGTCGCCGGTCGCCGCATCGAGCTGCACCTGCCACCGGGGTTGATCGACGCATGCACGTCCACGTCCTGACCATCTTCCCGGAGCTCTTCGGGCCCTTCCTCGCCACCAGCCTGATCGGCCGGGGCATCGCCGAAGAGCGGCTGGTGGTCGAGGTTCACGACCTGCGGGACTACGCCGTCGACAAGCACAAGAGCGTCGACGACGAGCCCTACGGCGGCGGCGGCGGCATGGTGATGACCGCGGCCCCTTGGATCCGGGCGGTGCGCAGTCTGGGCGGCGCGCTGCCGCCGACGGCGCGGCGACGGCGCATCCTGCTGTCGCCCCAGGGCCGGCGGCTCGACGACGCCAAGGTACGCCAGCTCGCCGCCGACTACAGTCACCTGATCCTGCTCTGCGGGCGCTACGAGGGCATCGACGAACGGGTGCGACGGACGGTGGTCGACGAAGAGCTGTCGATCGGCGACTACGTCCTGTCGGGTGGCGAGCTGCCGGCGATGGTGTTGATCGAGGCCCTGTCGCGCCAGATCCCCGGCATCGTCGGCCTGCCCGATTCGGTGGAGAACGACAGCTTCCGCCGCGGCCTCCTCGACCATCCCCACTACACCCGGCCGCGGCGGGTGGAAGGCCTCGAGGTGCCGCCGGTGCTGCTCTCCGGCGACCACCGCAGAATCGCCGCCTGGCGCCGGCGCAAGGCGCTCGAGGCGACCCTGCGCAAGCGGCCGGACCTGCTCGCCCGCGCCGAGCTCGACGACGCCGACCGGCGCCTGCTCGAGGAGCTGCGGGCCGAGCTCGAAGCGACGCCCGGCAGCGGGCTCGAGAACGACGTCCCGGAAGCGCCGGCCGAGGGCTTGCAACGCCCCGGATGGCGACGAAATAATACGGACCCTGCTTGTCACCTTGGAGAGGACACGAGCGATGAGTCAGCTTGAGAGCGTAGAGCGTCAATACCTCCGGGACGACGTCCCGGAGTTTCGCCCCGGCGACACCGTGCGGGTGCACGTGCGGGTGGTGGAAGGCAACAAGGAGCGCATCCAGGTATTCCAGGGCGTGGTGATCGCCCGTCGCGGGGGAGGCACCCGCGAGACCTTCACGGTGCGCAAAATCTCCAGCTCGATCGGCGTCGAGCGGGTCTTCCCGCTGCATTCGCCGGTCATCGAGCGCATCGAGGTCGTACGCCGCGGCAAGGTGCGGCGCGCCAAGCTCTACTACCTGCGCGGTCTGCGCGGGAAAGCGGCGCGCATCGAAGAACGCCGCGAGACGTGAGTCCGCGACCGCCAGCGGAATGATCGAAGGAGCCGCGTGACCGAGCGTCGACCGACCCTGGCCCAGTTGATGGCCGAGGGCTATCGGCTGCAGCTGATGCGCGGGCTCGAGGAACGCCTCGAGAACGGCGGCTTCGGGCGCGTCGCGGGGGTCGACGAGGCCGGCCGCGGCGCCCTCGCCGGACCGGTGATCGCAGCGGCGGTGGTGGTCGAGCGCGGCGCGCTGGTGCCCGGCGTCGACGACAGCAAGAACCTCGACGCCGGCCGGCGCGAGCGCCTGGCGCGGGCGATAAGCGCCGCCCACCCGCAGACCGCCGTGGCGGCGGCCCCGCCGGCCGAGGTCGACCGGCTGAACGTGCTCGAGGCCACGCGGCGGGCGATGCGCCGCGCCCTCGCCGCCCTCGCCCCGCCGCCGGACGTCGCCCTGGTCGACGCCGTGTCCCTGGCCGGCCTGCCCTTTCCCGTCCTGCCGGTGATCCGCGGCGATCGGATCTCCTACGCCATCGCCTGCGCCTCGATCCTGGCCAAGGTCGAGCGCGACCGCATCATGCGCCGGCTCGACGCCCGCCACCCGCAGTACGGCTTCGCCCGCCACAAGGGCTACGGCGCGGCCGCCCACCGACGGGCCCTCGAGCGCTACGGCCCGAGCCCGGTCCACCGCCTCACCTTCCGCTCGGTGCTGCCCCGCCCCGCCGCTCAGGCCGCGGGGGGGAGGCGCTGATGGCGTTCCGGCGCGAGGCGGTCATCCGGGCGGCGGAGAAGTACGTCGCCCGCGGCAAACTCGAAGCGGCGATCCGCGAGTACCGCAAGGTGCTCAATGAGAACCCCAACGACGCCAGCACCCTGAACCGGGTGGGCGACCTCTACGCCCGCATCGGCCAGTTCGACGAAGCGGTCAAGCTCTTCACCCAGATCGCCGAGCAGTACACCGAGGACGGCTTCTTCGTCAAGGCCATCGCGATCTACAAGAAGATCATCAAGCTCGACCCGACCTCGCTCCAGGTCTACGAAAAGCTGGCCGAGCTCTACGCCAAGCAGGGGCTGCTGACCGAGGCCCGCACCCAGTACCAGGTGCTGGCCGACTACTACCAGAAACACGACAACGCCGCCTCGGCGATCACCATCTACCAGCGGATGACCGAGCTCGAGCCGGAAAATCCGTCTTTCCACCTCAAGCTCGCCGAGCTCTACGCCAGCCGCAGCCTGATCGACAAGGCGCTGCAGGAGTACCGCCGCCTGGCGGACGTCTTCATGGTCGGCGGCTCCCTCGACGAGGCGGCGCAGGTCTACGTCAAGGCGCTCGAGCTCTCCGCCGACGACCTGGAGATGATCGAGCAGGGGGTGCGAAGCCTCTACGAGGGCGGCAACGTCGCCGCCGCCGCGCGGGTGCTGTCGCGGGCGGTCGAGCTCAACCCCGAGGCCGAGGCCATCGCCCGGCGCATCGGCCTCGCCGAGCCCGAACCCGCCGGCGACGGCGAGGCGGCGGTGGCGGAGGAGGAGGCGCCCGCCGCCGGCCTCGAGACGCCGGTCGAGGACGCGGCAGCGGCGACGGCGGAAACGCCGGCGGACGACGAGCCGCCGGCGGAGGACGAGCCGCCGGCGGCCGCCCCTCCCGAGGTCGAAAGGATCGCCTTCACCCTCGATCTCGACGACGAGCTGGAAGACGACGCCCAGCCCAGCACCCTGGTCGAGCCGCCGGCCGATCTGCGCAGCGACGTCAACGCCGTCTTCGAGGAGGCGATGGCGTCGGTGACCGACGGCGAGGAGGCGGACGAAGGGCAGGCGGTCTTCACCCTCGACCTCGACGACGACGAGATCCCCGACAGCCTGGTCATGCCGCCCGACGACCTGGCCGAGACGGCGGCGGGCGCGGACGAGCTCGACGACGGCGCCTTCGAGCTGGTGCTGGAGGAACCCGAGGGCGAGCCGGCGGCGGCGAGCGCCGCCGGCGAGACGGCGGCGGATGAGATCGAGGTCAACTGGTCGGAGGAGATGGTCGAGCTCGACCTCGGCGAGCTCGACGAGACCTTCGCCGTCAGCGCCGAGGAGGTCGAGCCGGAAGAGCAGACCGCGCCGCCGGCGGCAGCGGCGGCGCCGGCGGCGGTGGCGACGCCGACCGCCGTGCGGCGGGAAGAAGATCTGCTGGCCGAAGCCCAGGTCTTCGCCAAGTACGGCCTGCGGGAGAAGGCCGAGGACCGCCTGCACGAGCTCCTCGCCCTGCACCCCGAGCACCGCGACGGCTTGCTGCTCCTCACCCGCATCCACCTGCAGGCGGGCGAGCATGCCCAGGTCGTCGAGCACGCCAACACCGTCGCCCGCCTGGCCCGCGCCGCCGGCGACCTCGAGCCCTGGCAGCTGCTGCGCGACGAGCTGATCGCCGCCGGCTTCACCCTCGACGACGAGCGGGTGATCGGCGAGCCCGGCGCCGAGCTGCCGGCAGCCGACCGCATCGCCCAGCTGCTCGACGAGCTCGACGATTCGGCGATGCATTCGGCGGCGGGCGAGCCCCTGGCCGCCGCACCCGCTCCAAGCCGGCTCGAGCTCGACCTCGACGCCGGTCTCGACGGCGCCGGCGCGCCGGCGGCGGCCACGGACGCGGCGGAGGAGAAGCCGGCGGACGAGAAGCCCGCCGCCGAGCCCGAGCCCCTGATCTCCCTCGCCGACGAGCTCGACCTCGAGGAGCTCGACGCCGAGCTGGCGTCGTCGGCCCCGGTGCCGCAGGCCGCCGAGCCGGCGGTCGGAACCGCGGCCGGCGACGACGAGGAGAGCATGGGCTGGCTCGACGAGGTCACCGCCAAGGCCAACGCCGCGCCCGCCGCCGAGGAAGCGATCTTCGACGAGGAGGACGACTTCTTCGATCTCGGCGCCGAGCTCGAGCGCGAGCTGATCGAGGACGAAGAAGACGCCGGCGGCGAGCTGGTGAGCCAGCCCCAGGAGCAGAGCCTCGAGGACATCGTCGAGGGCTTCAAGCGGGGGGTGGCCGAGCACCTCTCCCCCGAGGACTACGACACCCACTTCAACCTCGGCATCGCCTACCGCGAGATGGGGCTGATCGACGAGGCGATCGGCGAGTTCCAGCTGGCGTCCAAGGACCCCCGCCACCTGGTCGACGCCAGCTCGATGCTCGGCATGTGTTTCGTCGAGAAGGGCCTGCCGGAGCTGGCGGTGCGCTGGTACCGCAAGGGCTTGACCGCGCCCGAGATCCGCGAGGAGCAGACCCTCGGCCTGCTCTACGACATGGGCCTGGCCTACCGCCAGCTCGGCGACCGCGAGGCGGCGCGCAAGACCTTCGTCGAGATCTTCGGCATCAACAGCAACTACCGCGACGTCGCCGGCCGGCTGGAGGAGCTCTCCGAGACCACCGAGAGCCCCTCCTGATCGCCCCGCCGGCGGGGCGATCGCGGCGGCGAACGGCGCTCGAGCGCAGAGGGTGAGTTGAGGATGGACAACCAGAGCCGCGTATTCTTCGTCTCCTTGACCATCGTCGTCCTGCTGGTGATCCTGCTGTGGTTCCAGCCGGCGATCGAGGAGGGTCTGGCCCCCGAACCGCAGCGGGCCTGGGTAGCGATCGAGACGGCGACTGAACCCGCCCGGGTCGGGCCGGTGACGATGGCGGCGGGCACCCCCTTCACCCTCCGAGCGGTGCTCGAGGCGAGAGGCCGCGGCGGCCGGCCGATCTACTACACCGAGGCGCGCAGCCTGCACTTCGCCGGCCGGGAGGCGCCGGTGCCGGAGGCTTCGATCCGCACCTGGGATCGGGTACCGCGGGTCAAAGTACGCTGGTTCACCGTCGAGGGCCCGCAGCCCTTCCTCGAGCTCGCCGACGAGGCCGCTCTCGAGGCCTTCGAGATGCAGCTCTTCTTCCGCCCGGACTGGCCCGACGCCTGGTCCGTACCCGGCGTCGTCGAGGCGGCGATGGACGACCACCTCGACCTCGACGAGCGCGACGCCCTGGGGGTGGTGCAGCGCTTCGGCACCCAGCGCTACCACGCCCGCATCGAGCTCTATCCCAGCGACGAGAGCGTGCTGCCGATGAGCCGCTACTCCTCCTGGGGGCCGCAGCAGCTGCCCCAGGAGACGGCGCGCTTCCCCACCGTCGTCGCCACCCTGCCCGGGGCCCTGGCGCCGGTCTCCCGGGTCTTCGGCCTCAGCCAGCTGGAGCCCCCGTTGGGCGCGCCGGCCTCCCTCCTCGCCCGCCTGCGCCGGCTGGCCGATCAAGGGCTCGCCTTCAGCCGCCTGACCGTGCTGCGCGACCAGCTGCGCTACGCCGGCCTGGCCCCCGATACGGCGAGCTGGCGGCCGATCGACCTCGGCGGCGACAACCGCTGGGGACAGGAGGCGGCGGCCGGCGACCTGCTGCGGGTCGGCGAGCGGGTGGTGGTGTTGTTCGAGGACCGCGGCACCGCCGGCGTCCTCGATTACCAGGACCTGTGCTTCGACTTCGTGCGCGGCGCCGCCATCCGCACCCTCGACGAAGTCTTCAGCGGCGAGGGCCTGGTGGTCGAGCACCTGCCCATCGCCGAGCGACCTGACAGCCGATGAGGTTGCGCGGTATCATCCCCCAATGAGCCGTACGATCACCCTGCTGCCCGGCGACGGCATCGGACCGGAGGTCACCGCCGCCACCGTCCGGGTGCTGGAGGCCGCCGGCGCCGACATCGAGTGGGAGAGCCACGTCGTCGGCGCCGAAGCGGTGGCGCTGGGAGACGATCCCCTGCCGCAGCGCGTCCTCGACTCCATCCGCGCCAACGGCGTATGCCTCAAAGGGCCGGTGACCACGCCGGTGGGCAAGGGCTTTCGCTCGATCAACGTCCAGCTGCGCCAGGCGCTGGAGCTCTACGCCAACCTGCGGCCGGTGCGCACCATCCCCGGCCTGCCCGGCCGCTTCGACGACGTCGACCTGATCATCGTGCGGGAGAATACCGAAGGGCTCTACAGCGGCATCGAGCACCAGGTGGTTCCCGGGGTGGTCGAGAGCCTGAAGATCATCACCGAGAAGGCCTCCACCCGGGTCGCCCGCTTCGCCTTCGAGCACGCCCGCCAGAACGGCCGCAAGCGCATCACCGCGGTGCACAAAGCGAACATCATGAAGCTCTCCGACGGGCTCTTTCTCGACTGCTTCCGCCGCGTCGCCGAGGACTATCCCGAGATCGAAGCCGACGACCGCATCATCGACAACATGTGCATGCAGCTGGTGCTCCGTCCCGAAGCCTACGACGTGCTGCTGCTGGAGAATCTCTACGGCGACATCGTCTCCGATCTCGCCGCCGGCCTGGTCGGCGGCCTGGGGGTGGTGCCGGGAGCCAACGTCGGCGACGGCGTCGCGGTCTTCGAAGCGGTGCACGGCTCGGCCCCCGACATCGCCGGCCGCGGCATCGCCAACCCCCTGGCCTTGATGCGCTCGGCGATCCTCATGTTGCGCTACCTGGGGGAGCGGCAGATCGCCGAGCGCGTCGCCGGCGCCCTGCGCCAGGTGGTGGTGCACGACCGCCTCTACACCCGCGACCTCGGCGGTACCGCGTCGACCAACGAGCTGACCGAAGCGGTGGTCAACGTGCTGCGCTCGGGCGAGGTCGAGATGGGCCGCGCGTCGATCGCTTGACGCCGCCGGCGGCGATGGTCCCCACCCTCTTCGACGACCAGTTGCCCGCCGGCGACGAGCCCTCGGCCGGCGCCCGCGACGATCCCACCACCCCCCTGGCCGAACGCATGCGGCCGCGCCGACTCGACGAGATCGTCGGCCACCGCGAGGTGCTCGGCGAAGGCGGTTTCCTGCGCCGGGCGATCGCCGAAGACCGCCTGCCCTCCCTGGTGCTGTGGGGGCCCCCGGGGAGCGGCAAGACCACCCTGGCGAGGGTCCTCGCCAGGGCCACCGCCTGCCGCTTCGTGCCCTTCTCCGCCGTCACCTCCGGCATCAAGGAGGTCAAGCAGGTGATGGCCGACGCCGAGCGCCTGCGCCGTGCCCAGGGCCGCCGTACGCTGCTCTTCGTCGACGAGATCCACCGCTTCAACCGCGCCCAGCAGGACGCCTTCCTGCCCTACGTCGAGCGCGGCGACATCGTGCTGGTCGGCGCCACCACCGAGAATCCCTCCTTCGAGGTCAACGCCGCCCTCCTGTCGCGCTGCCGGGTGGTGGTGCTCGAGCCGTTGGGCGCCGGGGATCTCGCCCTCATCCTCGACCGCGCCCTGGCGGATCGCCAGCGCGGCCTCGGCGAGCTCGGTCTGGAGCTCGCCGGAGACGCCCGGGACCAGATCGTCCAGCTCGCCTCCGGCGACGCCCGCCGCGCCCTGAACCTGCTCGAGCTGGCCGCCGGCGAGGCCGGCGCCGGCGGCGGCACGCTCATCACCGCCGAGCTGGTCACCCGCATCGCCCAGCGCAAGGTGCTGCTCTACGACAAAGCAGGGGAGGAGCACTTCAACCTCATCTCGGCGCTGCACAAGAGCCTGCGCGAGTCCGATCCCGACGCCGCCCTCTACTGGCTGGTGCGGATGCTGGAGGCGGGGGAGGATCCGCGCTACGTCGCCCGCCGCATGGTGCGTTTCGCCAGCGAGGACGTCGGCCTGGCCGACCCCCGCGCCGTCGAGCAGGTCCTCGCCGCCTGGGACGCCTACGCCCGTCTGGGCTCCCCCGAGGGCGAGCTGGCGCTGGCCCAGGCGGTGATCTACCTCGCCCTGGCGCCGAAGTCGAACGCCGTCTACCGGGCCTACAAAGAGGCGCGGCGAGCGGTCCGCGAACGCCCCGCCGAGCCGGTTCCCAAGGCGATCCGCAACGCCCCCACCCGTTTGATGAAAGAGGCCGGCTACGGCGACGGCTACGTCTACGCCCACGATGTGGAGGACGCCGTCGCCGGCCTCGATTGCCTGCCCGAAGCCCTCGCCGGCACCACCTTCTACCAGCCCACGGACCGCGGCCACGAGGCGCGGATCCGCCGGCGCCTGGCCGAGCTTCGCGAGCTGCGGCGGCGCGCCCGCCGGCGCCGCTGAGTTGCGGCTTGCCCGGCCGCCGGCGATCTGGTACCATCCCGCCACATTCTGAGCAGTCCGGTTGGCCAGGCAGGGGCAGCCCTGACGGCAGCGAGCCGTCCGTCGTCGAGACGGGCATCGCAGCCACCCGGCGCGCCCGCCGGCGGCCCTCGCCGCCCCCGGCGGGCGCCTGCCCTCCTTTTTCCGCCGGAGGCCTCAGACCGTCGCCGCAGGCCGCCTCCCCGGGCGCTTGCGCCGCACCGCTCACGCACCGCTGGAGACTGACCATGACCACCACCCGCACCTGGACCTACTTCCACACCATCGGCCTGCTGCTGATCGTCGTCGCCATCGCCGTGATCTCCTTCCGCGTCACCCCGGAGACCCGGGTCGAAGTGTGGGTGGTGGTGATCGCCTTGCTGCTCCTCTTCGCGCTGATCTCCGGCCACGGGGTGACCGGCTATTGGCGAGCGGTGCTGATCGACGACAGCAACCGCATCAGCCTGTCGCGGCTGCAGATGGTGATGTGGACGGTGATGGTGCTCTCCGGTTTCCTGACCGCCGCCCTCTCCAACGTCCGCGCCGGCGACGTCATGAACCCCCTCGACATCGCCATCCCCGAGCAGGTGTGGGTGCTGATGGGCATCGCCACCACCTCCCTCATCGGCTCGCCGCTCCTGAAATCCGCCAAGAAAGACAAAGAGCCCGACCCCGGCGAAGTCCAGGCGATGGAAGAGGAGATGAAGAAACGCGGCAAAGACCCCAGCCACGTCAAACGCCGCGGCCACCTGATCGCCAACGCCTCCCCCGCCGACGCCTGGTGGTCCGACGTCTTCACCGGCGAAGAAGTCGGCAACGCCACCCACTTCGACCTCGGCAAGGTGCAGATGTTCTACTTCAACGTCATCGCCGTCCTCGCCTACGCCGCCGCCCTGGGCACCATCCTCAAGACCTCCACCGGCGCCATCACCGAATTCCCCGGCCTGTCAACCGGCATGCTCGCCCTCCTCGGCGTCAGCCACGGCGGCTACCTGGCCAACAAGACCCTCCCCCACACCAC
>RFGL01000008.1 GCA_003697015.1 Acidobacteriota bacterium
AAGAGGTCCTGGCGGCCGTCGCGGTCGTAGTCACCCCACGATGCGCCCATGCTGAATCCGAGCACGTCGGCGCTGTTGGTCTCGGCGGTGACGTCGGTGAAACGCCCCCCCCCGTCATTGCGGAAGAGATTGTTCGGCGCGTAGTCGTTGGCCAGGTAGAGGTCCGGGTCGCCGTCGCCGTCGACGTCCGCCCAGGTGGCCTGGAAGGTCTGACGGAAGACCCGCAGGGGGGTGTCGTCGACCACCGCGAAACGCCCGCCGCCGAGGTTGTGGAGCAGCACGTTGGGCGGACCGACCTGGTCGAAGATTGGATGTTGAGAGGAGGCGGTCACACGCCGTCGCCAGCTCGAAAGGTCGGCGGCGGTCTTGCAAGCGCTCTCCAGGTCCGCCAGATCGCGCTCGAGACCGGCGCTCAGGACCCCCGACTCGTAGGTGGCGACGTACACGTCGAGGAGGCCGTCGCCGTCATAGTCCGCCGCCGACACCGCCGACGCCAGGCAGGGCAGCAGGCCGTCTACGTGCGTGGCGGACCGATCGACGAAACGCCCTCCTTCGTTGACCAGGTAGAGGCTCGGTACCCGGGTGCGCCCAACGAAGACGTCGCGATCGCCGTCATTGTCGAAATCGGCGAAGATCGCCGACGAGGAGTGATTCTCGAGATCGAGGCCGAAGTCGGCACTCCGTTCCTCGAAGCTGCCGTCGCCGCGGTTGTGGAGCAAGAGGTTCCGGCCCCAGCGCTCCATGGCGTAGACGTCGTCCCATCCATCGCCGTCGACGTCGGTCACTGCGATCCCCGGATGGCGATCGACCGACGGCGGCATGAAATACGGATACTCGCGGCTGATCGCCGCGGGATCGAGCAAGAAGCGGCGTACCCGTTCTTCGTGCAGCGAGCGACGCGCCCGCTGGCGTGCCTCGAGCTGCGGCAAGGCGGCGTCGAGGACGTCTTCGAAGTAGCGTCGGGGCGCCTCTTGCAGGCGCAGGCCGCGGGTGTGCCAGGCGACGATGCGCCAGGCGTCCCCCTGGCGTTGCCAGCGCACCTTCTGGTCGATCTCGATCCCCTGCCAGCCGCCGGTGCGAAGTCGCGCGGTGCCGTTGAACCGCAGGTCGGCATCGAAGAGCTGGCGGGCGGGATCGACGAAGCGGCCGTCGACCGCCGCCAGCTTGGCCTGCTCCAGGTAGGCGACGGCGCTGAACAGCGGACGCCACAGGGAGAGCTCGTCGCGCGCCACGGTGCGCTCCTCGCCGCCGCCCTGCCAACTGCGCAGGGTGGTCGCCAGGGAGGGCAGGGTGCGCACCTCGCCGGCCGCGCCGGCGGGCAGATCGGCCAGGATCACGCGGGCGGCGAAGAGCTCCGCTGCGTCGCGGTCCGGCAGCTCGAGATCGCGGGCGCTACGGCTCAGGCGCTGGAGCGCTGGAGCCAGTTCGAGCAGCAGGTCCTCGCTGGCGGCGAGCTCGTCCCAGGCGGCGCGCACCTCGCGATACGGGTCGACGACGCCGAGTGCTCGCAGGCTGCCGTAGCCGCCGAAGGCGAAGCCGGCGACGACCACCGCCAGCATGCCGTGGAGGAGGTGCCGGGACGGCAGCCGCCAACCGCGGCGGTGGCCGAGGATCAACCCTGCGCCGGCGGCGATCAGCGCCAGCTGGCCGGCGCCGATCAGGGCGATGGAGCGCCACGAGGCGATGTGCTCGTCGGCGGCGACCAGGCGCTCGACCGACCATTTGTTGAGCAACAGGCCGTCGATCACGGCGAGGGCGCCGAGCCACAGGCGGGTGAGCCCCGGGCTGTCGTGATCCGTCATCGATCGCCTTCGGTTGGTCGTCGGGTCATCCGCCATCAGAACCCCACCCGCCGCATGACGAAACGGGGTAGATGGCGGATGATCAGCATAACCCAGCGCCAGATCGGCGGCGCATAGACCACCGGCCGGCCGCGATCGATGGCCGCCAGAACCCGCCGGGCGACGCCGTCGGGCTCGCCGGCGAAGGGCGGGACGGGCAGGCCGGCGGTCATGCCGGTACGGACAAAGCCCGGCTTGACGCACACCACCCGCAGGCCGGCGCGATGGAATCGGTGGTCGAGGGCCTCCAGATAGCACGACAGGCCGGCCTTGGCGGCGCCGTAGATCGCCACCGTCTTGCGTCCCCGGTCGCCGGCCACCGAGCTGAAGACGCAGAGGGTGCCGCCGCCCTGAGCGAGCAGCCGCCGTCGCGCTTCCTCGCAGAAGGCGACGGTATGGGCGAAGTCGATGGTCAGCAAACGGAGGGCGAGCTGCGGATCGGCCTCGAGCTCGTCCTGGGTGGCGAAGACGGCGGCGGTCACCACCACGCAGTCGAAGCCTCCGAGGAGCTCCGCCGCCCGCTCGAGGGCCGGAGCGAATCCCGCCGGGTCGCCGAGGTCGCAGGGCACCACCGGCGGCGTCTCGATCGCCGCGCGCACCGCCAGGTCGGCGGCGCTCTTGGCCAGCTCCTGCGGATCTCGACCCAGCAGGCAGAGCCGGTCGCCGCGCGCGGCCATCCGCCGGGCGAGGGCGCGTCCCATGCCGCGGGTGGCGCCGAGAAAGACCACCTTCATCGGTCGCCGTCCCCCAGCAATCGGAAGGATTGGGCGCTGCGCAGGCGGCCCGCCGGATCCCAGCGCCGGCGCACCGCTTCGAAGGCCGCCAGCCGCGGTTCCATGGCGCGGAAATCGGCCGCCCGGGTGAAGGCGTCCTTGGCCAGGTAGATGCGGCCGCCGGCCTCGATGACGAAGGCGTTCAGGTGGGCGACGAGCTGCGGCGTCTCGTCCCGCACCGGCAGGTCGAGAGCGATCGAGGTGCCGGCGAGAGGAAAGGAGAGCAGCCCGTCGCCCTGCTCGCCACAGTCCTTGATCACCGACAGAAACGAGGCCGCGCCGCTCGCCACCAGGCGTTCGAGGAAGGCCCGCACCGCCGCCGCGCCGCCGGCTGCGGGCAGCACGCATTGGTATTGGGTAAAACCGCGGCGACCGTAGATGCGGTTCCAGTCGCGGATGGCGTCGAGAGGATGGAAGAAGGATTCCGGATGGACGATGCCGCGCCGCGTCCACGGCGGGTGCTTGCGGTAGTAGGCGGCGTTGAACAGCCGCATCGACGCCCGATTGAGCACCCAGGACGGAAAATCGAACGGCACTCTCAGGCGGCGGCGAGGCGGCGGCGGCCGGGCCGGCGCCTCGGCCGGCTGCGCCCAGCGGCCGCGGAAGAGGATGCCGCGCCCGAGACCACGGCCGCCCTGCAGGCAGTCGAACCAGCCGACGGTGAAGGGCCAGTCGGCGGCGGCGGCGGCAAGGGCCGCGAGCAGGGCGTCGAGATCACCCAGGCGCTCGCTCTCGGCATAGACCCAGGGCGAGGGAATGCGCTCCAGGGCGACCTCGACCTCGAGAATGTGCCCGGTCAGCCCCATGCCTCCGATGGTGGCGTGGAAGAGCTCCGCTTCCTCCTCGGGCGAGCACCACAGGATGCGGCCGGTGGCCGTCCGCAGGCGCAGGCGCCGCAGGTGCCGGCCGAAGGTACCTTGGCGGTGGTGGTTCTTGCCGTGGACGTCGGCCGCGACCATGCCGCCGAGGGTGACGTCCTGGGTGCCGGGCATCACCGGCGAGGCGAAGCCACGGGGCAGGAACAGGCGGTTGATCGCCCGCAGGGAGAGACCCGCTTCGGCGTGGAGTACCCCATCGTGCTCAGCGAAGCCGAGAATGCGATCGGCCAACCGCGATCCGGCGACCAGCGGTCGATCCGGGGGGGGCAGGGAAGCGTCGCCGTAGGAGCGGCCCAGGCCCCGGGTGAGGGGCACGTCGCGGGTCAGGCTGGCGAGATCTTCGCCGACGAGCTCGCGCCCCGGCACGCCGAGCCGGCCCCAGCCGTAGAGCATGCCCTCGCTCGCGCGCTTCGGGGGCTGCGGCAGCGCGGCCACGACCGCTCACGCCGTCTCGGTTCCCCTCATCGCCGCAACGAGCGCGGGTGAGGGTTTCGTGCTGCCCGCGATCATCGTCAGTTCGACATCGCGTTGAGGAACTCGGCGTTGGTGCGGATCTTGTTGAGCTTGTCGAGCAACAGCTCCATCGACTCGACGGTCGACAGCGGGTTCAGGACCTTGCGCAGGATCCACACCCGGTGCAGCTCGTCCTCCGGCCGCAGCAGCTCCTCCTTGCGGGTGCCGCTCTTGTTGATGTCGATGGCCGGGAAGACGCGCTTGTCGACCAACTTGCGATCGAGATGGATCTCGCAGTTGCCCGTGCCCTTGAACTCTTCGAAGATCACGTCGTCCATGCGGCTGCCGGTGTCGACCAGAGCGGTGGCGATGATGGTCAGGGAGCCACCTTCCTCGACGTTGCGCGCGGCGCCGAAGAAACGTTTCGGACGGTGCAGCGCATTGGCGTCGATACCGCCGGAGAGCACCTTGCCCGACGGGGGCTGGACGGTGTTGTAGGCCCGCGCCAGACGGGTGATGGAGTCGAGCAGGATGACCACGTCCTTCTTGTGCTCGACCAGCCGCTTGGCCTTCTCGATCACCATCTCGGCGACCTGGACGTGGCGCGTTGCGGGCTCGTCGAAGGTGGAAGAGACCACCTCGCCGCGCACCGAACGCTGCATGTCGGTCACCTCTTCCGGGCGCTCGTCGATCAACAGCACGATCAGTACGACCTCGGGGTGATTGGTGGCGATCGACGCTGCGATCGATTGCAGGAGCATGGTCTTGCCGGTTCGCGGCGGGGCCACGATCAACGCCCGCTGGCCCTTGCCCATCGGCGTCGCCAGGTCCATCACCCGCGACGACATGTCGCCCGGCACTTCGAGCTTGAGGCGCTCCATCGGATAGAGCGGGGTGAGGTTGTCGAAGAAGATCTTGTTGCGGACGACGTCTGGATGCTCGAAGTTGACCGCTTCGACCTTGATCAGGGCGAAATAGCGCTCACCCTCTTTCGGCTTGCGCACCTGGCCGGAGACCGTGTCGCCGGTCCGCAGATCGAAGCGCCGGATCTGCGACGGGCTGACGTAGATGTCGTCCGGCCCCGGCAGGTAGTTGTACTCCGGCGCGCGCAGGAAGCCGAAGCCGTCGGGGAGGCACTCGAGCACCCCCTCGGCGAAGATCAGTCCGCTCTTCTCGGTCTGCGCTTGCAGGATCTTGAAAATCAGTTCCTGCTTGCGCGTGCCGGAGGCACCCTCGACGCCCAGATCTTTCGCGATCTGAACCAGCTCGGAGATCGAAAGCTCCTTCAGCTCGCGGATGTCGAGGCTCGGCCGGCCGTTCTGCCGGTCGCCGCCATGGCCGCGGCGCTGTCCGCCTTTCTTGCTCCGGCCACCGGTCTTGCTGCTCACGGGTTTGTGGTTTCTCGTCATCGTTGTTTCGCTCATGGCTGCTACTTGTTGCTGTCCAGAAAAGCCATCAGGCTCTTCCAGAGTTCTCGCGTTCCTTCGCCCGTCAAAGCGGACATCGTAAACACGTCTTCATCCTCCGGCATCGTCAGAGCACGCCGAATCTCGGCGATCACGTGGCTCCGGCGCCCGCGAGGCACCTTGTCGATCTTGGTGGCGACCACCCGTCGCTCGAGGCCCAGCCCCCCGAGGTAGGCATAGGCCTGCTGATCGAGCGGCGTGGCACCGACCTTGGCATCGATCAGCACCACGACCAGCGGCCGCGGCCGGCTGTGCTCGAGGTAGGCCTCGATCACCGCCGCCCAGCGACGTCGCGCCGCCTTCGCCGCCCGCGCGTAGCCGTAGCCCGGCAGGTCGACGAAGTACCACCGGCGGTTGACCAGGAAGTAGTTCACCGCCTGGGTGCGGCCCGGGGTCGAGCTTGTTCGGGCCAAGCCCTTGCGCCCCAGAAGCCGATTCATCACGCTCGACTTGCCGACGTTCGAACGGCCGGCGAAGGCCACCGCAGGCAGCCCATCGCGGAGGAAATCCTCGGCGTTGACCGCCGATCGAACGAAGTCGGCGCTCGCGACTCTCACACGCTCACCTCCGGTCGGCCGCAGCCCTCGAGCCGCAGCGAGATACCGATCGGCATCGGCGTGGTCGCGATGGTCGCGCTGTCAAAGATTGGGCTCTCGAAGCGTGATCCGAGCCATCGACTTGGCCACGGCGGATGGCGGCTGGCCGCCACCCCAGATCGGGCTCAAAGGGCCCGCGGCATGAGGTCAACCCGCGTCGCGGGCGGACCGTTTTCTCGCCGAATCGTGATTGGAAATCACCGGCGATTTCCGAATCGCCTGCGGATTCCCCGGTGATTCGAGCGAAAACTCTGCGTCCTCGGGAACGCCCAGGGCGTCTTGCGGGACGCGCCGGCGACGTGGAACCCGGGCCGCTTGGCGGCGCGGCGTCGCCGGAAGGACTTCAGTGGGCCATGGGGCCCGACTCGACCCCCGCCGCATCGGCGGGCGGATCGAGCTTGGCCTTGCCCTCGCTCAGCTGGAGGAGCTCACCGTCGAGCGCGATGCTGAGCACCTCGTCCATCGACTCCACCAGGTGGATGGTCAGGACGTCGCGGATCTCTTCGGGGATATCCTCGAGATCCTTCTCGTTGTCGCGCGGCATGAGGATCTCGGTGATATCGGCGCGGTAGGCCGCCAATACTTTATCCTTAATGCCGCCGACTGGCAAGACCGTACCGCGCAGCGTGATCTCGCCGGACATCGCCACGTCCTTGCGCACGGCGATGCCGGTCAATGCCGACACCAGGACCGTCGCCATGGTGATGCCGGCGGACGGGCCGTCCTTCGGGATCGCGCCTTCGGGCACGTGGATGTGGACGTCGAACTCGCTGCTGAAGTCCGGGTTGATGCCCAGGTAGTCTGCCCGACTGCGGACGTAGGATACCGCCGCACGGGCCGATTCCTGCATGACGTCGCCCAGCTTGCCGGTCAGAAGCAGCTTGCCTTTGCCCTTCATCAACGTGACCTGGGTCTCCAGCAACTCGCCGCCGGTCTCGGTCCAGGCCAGGCCGGTGGCGACGCCGACCATCGAGCGCTCCGACTTGCCGCGGCGGCGGAATTTCGGCTTGCCGAGGAGCTCGCGGATCATCTCCGGTCCCTCGACCGCGACCTCCAGATCCTTGCCCTCCTGCACCACCCGCCGCGCCAGCTTGCGGCACACCGATGCGATCTCGCGCTCCAGGTTGCGCACCCCGGCCTCGCGGGTGTAGTGGTCGATCAGGGCGCGGATGGCGTCGTCCGTCAGGCTGATGCGCTTCTTGTGCAGGCCGTGGGCTTCGAGCTGGCGCGGCAGCAGGAAGCCGCGGCCGATCTCCAGCTTCTCGTTCGGCGTGTAGCCCGACAGCTCGATGACCTCCATGCGGTCGCGCAGCGCCGGCGGCACGGTATGGAGAACGTTGCAGGTGGCGATGAACATCACCTTGGACAGGTCGTACTCGACGTCGAGGTAGTGGTCGACGAAGGCGTCGTTCTGCTCCGGGTCGAGGACCTCGAGCAGGGCGGCCGCGGGATCGCCGCGGAAATCCATCGCCATCTTGTCGATCTCATCGAGAAGGAAGACCGGGTTGACGGTGCCGGCCTTCTTCATCATCTGGATGATCTGCCCCGGGAAGGCGCCGATGTAGGTGCGGCGGTGGCCGCGGATCTCGGCCTCGTCGCGCACCCCGCCGAGGGAGAGGCGGACGAACTTGCGGCCGGTGGCGCGGGCGATCGACCGCGCCAGGGACGACTTGCCGACGCCCGGCGGGCCGACGAAGCAGATGATCGAGCTCGGCGTCTTGCGGGTCAGCTGGCGCACCGCCAGGAACTCGAGGATGCGTTCCTTGATCTTGTCCAGCCCGTAGTGATCCTCGTTGAGGATGCGGGCGGCGCGCTCGATGTCGCGTGACTCGCGGCTCTTCTTCTTCCACGGCACGCTGACCAACCAGTCGATGTAGTTGCGCGACACCGTCGCCTCGGCGGACACCGGGGGCATGGCTTCGAGGCGTTTGAGCTCCTGCTCCGCCTTCTCTTTCGCCTCCTTGGGCATGCCGGCCTTGGCGATGCGTTCCTTGAGCTCGTTGATCTCGTCGGTGCGATCGTCTTTGCGGCCCAGCTCCTGATGAATGGCCTTGACCTTTTCGTTCAGGTAGTACTCTTTCTGGGCCCGCTCCATCTGCTTCTTGACCTGCACGTTGATGCGCTTGTCGATGTTGACTTTCTCAACTTCAACGTCGATGAAGTCGTGCAGGCGCTGGAGCCGTTCATAGGGATTGAGCGTCTCCAGCAGGAGCTGCTTCTCCGGCGTAGCGACCACCAGGTGCGCCGCCAGGGTGTCGGCGAACCGGTCGGCATCGTCGAGCTTCAGGGTCGGCATCAAGCCTTCAAACGCCAGATGATGCGACATCTTGGCATACTGCTCGAAGCTCGCCAGAACCTTCCCCATGTAGGCCTGGAGCTTGTCGCTCATCGGATAGTTGACGTCGAAGGCCTCAACTTCCGCATGGTAGCTCGCGCCGTCAGGGTCGGCCAGCAGGCCGAGCAGCCGAGCGCGCTTCTCGCCTTCGACCATCACCTTGACGTTGCCGTTGGGCAGCCTGAGGTTTTGGATCACCCGAGCGACGACGCCCATGTCCTGGATGTCTTTGCGCCCCGGCTCGTCGACCTTGGGATCGCGCTGGGTGACCAGAAAGAGCCGCTTGTCGGGCCGTGCGAGGGCGTTCTCGAGCGCCTTGACCGAGCTTTCCCGGCCGACGATGAACGGCGCCATCATGTGGGGAAAGACCACCATGTCGCGCAAGGGCACTACCGGCAGCCTCGTGCGCTCCGTACGAATGAACGTTGTATTGACACGACCAGCCATGGCTGTTCCTATGATCCCCTGGGGCTCGGACGCCGGCGAACGCTGATCCCCTTCGCGTTTCTCGGCCCGTTCCGAGCCGTGGCATCCGGTTTGTTCGTTCCGCGCGCCGTTACGCCGGCACGCGACCTGTCGCGACCTCAGCCGGCCTGCTTGAAAAGCATGATCGGCTGCGTCTTGCTGTAGACGACCTCCTCGGTGATGACGCACTCACGGATGTCGCGCTGCGACGGGATAGTATACATCAGGTCGAGCATCAGCTCTTCCATGATGATACGCAACCCGCGCGCACCGACGTTGCGCTTGATCGCTTCCTGGGCGATGGCGCGCAGGGCGCCGTCGGTGAAGCGGAGCTTTACGTCCTCGAACTCGAAGATCGTCTCGAACTGGCGAACCAGGTTGTTCTTGGGCTCGCGCAGAATGCGTACCAGATCTTCCTCCTCAAGCTCCTCGAGGGTGGCGACCACCGGCAGGCGGCCGACGAACTCCGGGATCAGGCCGTATTTGATCAGGTCCTCGGGCAGCACGTGGGCCAGATCGACCCCCTTCTTGCGCTCCCGTACGTCCTTGACCTTGGCCCCGAAGCCGAGGCTCTTCTGGTTCATCCGCCGGTTGATCTGCTCCTCCAGGCCGACGAAGGCGCCGCCGCAAATGAAGAGGATATTGGTGGTGTCGATCTGCAGAAACTCCTGGTGCGGATGCTTGCGCCCGCCCTGGGGCGGCACGTTGCACTGGGTCCCTTCGAGGATCTTGAGCAGGGCCTGCTGCACGCCTTCGCCGGAGACGTCGCGGGTGATGGAGGGGTTGTCGCTCTTGCGTGAAACCTTGTCGATTTCGTCAATATAGACGATCCCCCGCTGGGTCTTCTCCTTGTCGTTCCCCGATGCCTGGTAGAGCTTGAGGATGATGTTCTCGACGTCCTCGCCGACGTAGCCGGCCTCGGTCAGGGTGGTGGCGTCGGCGATGGTGAAGGGCACCGACAGAATCTTGGCCAGGGTCTGGGCCAGGAGGGTCTTGCCGGTTCCGGTGGGGCCGATCAGCAGGATGTTCGACTTGTGCAGCTCGACGTCGGTACGGGCGCGCTCGGCGTGCTCGATCCGCTTGTAGTGGTTGTAGACCGCCACCGAGAGCTTGCGCTTGGCGGTCTCCTGGCCGATGACGTACTGGTCGAGCAGCGCCTTGATCTCCTTCGGCTTGGGCAGGTCGGTGTCCTGCTGCTGCTCGTGCAGCCGGTCCTCGGCGATGATGTCGAGGCAGATGTCGACGCACTCATCGCAGATGAAGACCGTCGGCCCGGCGATCAGCTTCTTGACCTCGCGCTGACTCTTGTTGCAGAACGAGCACCGCAGGGTCTCGTCGCCAGGATCTTTTTTGGGCATTCAACCTCCCTTGGTGAGCCCCAGCGGGCTGTCTCGATGCTATGAAGCCGGAGGCATCGAAGTCAACCGCGAGTCTGGACCTCTCTTCTCAGAACGTCTCCGCTTCCCAGCCTATTCCGAGCCTCGCCGGCGGGACGATCCCGCCGCGGCTCGTCAGCCCCCACCCGCCGGCCGGCGCTGCATGATCTGGTCGACGAGGCCGTAGGCGAGTGCATCTTCGGCGCTCATGATGCGGTCGCGATCGGTGTCGCGGTGCACTTCCTCGACGTCCTTGCCGGTGTGCAGGGCGAGGATCTCGTCGAGTCGACGGCGCTGCTCCAGCAGATTCTTCGCGTGGATCTCGATGTCGGTCTGCTGGCCCCCCAGACCCTGCACCCACGGCTGGTGGATCAATACCCGGCTGTTGGGCAGGATGATGCGCTTGCCCTTGGTGCCGGCGGCGAGCAGCACCGCCGCCATGGACGACGCCTGGCCGATGCAGTAGGTGGCGATGTCCGGGCGGATGTACTGCATGGTGTCGTAGATCGCCAGCCCGGCGCTGATCGAGCCGCCGGGGGAGTTGATGTAGAACGAGATGTCCTTTTCCGGGCTCTCGGCCTCGAGGAAGAGCATCTGGGCGATCACCAGGCTCGCCACCTCGTCGTCGATCGTCCGGCCCAGGAAGATGATGTTGTCCTTGAGCAGACGGGAGTAGATGTCGTAAGCCCGCTCCCCGCGGTTGGTCTGCTCGACGACCATCGGCACCAGCATCGTGATCCTTCTCCTCGCTACGTCTTCGGCAGTCCGCCTCCGGCCCTAGGGCTCGGCGGCGGCCTCCGCCGGCTGCGGTTCATCCGCGTCTTGGTCTTCGCCGAGCAACCGGCGGAGGGTCCGCTCGCGCCGCAAGCGTGCACGCAGCGACTCGAGCCGGCCGCTCTCGGCGAGCTCCTGGCGCAAGACCAGGGGTGATTTCTGCTGCTGGGCGGCGATCGACCGCAGCAGCCCTTCGAACGCCTTTTCGTCCACCTCGACGCCCAGCTGATCCGCCGCCGCATCGAGCAGCAGGCGATCATGGACCCGCTGCTCGGCGCCCGGCCGCAGCTGCTCCCCCAGGGCCTGCCAGTCGAAGGACTGGACGTCGACCCCCTGCCGGGCGAGGTGGCTGGCGTATTCGGTCATCATGTTCTCGGCTTCCCGGTCGATCAGCCGCTGCGGCAGCTCGAGGGGATGGCGCCGGCGGAGCTCGGCGAGCAACGCCTGGCGCCGTTTCTCGTCGAGCTCCTCGCGCTTGCGCTGGCGCAGGCTCTCGGCCACCGCGCGCCGCAGCGCGGCGACGTCCTCGAAGTCGCCGAAGCGGGCGGCGAAGTCGTCGTCGAGCTCGGGCAGCTCGCGCTCCTCGACCGCCTCGACCTCCACCCGGAAGCGCTGGGGCTCGCCCTCGCCGTCGGCCGCCGGGCGGGTGAATTCGCCGGTCTGGCCGGCGCTCAGCCCGGTGAGGGCGAGGGTCAGCTCCTCCCACACCCGCTCGCCACCGACCTCGACCTCCAGGCGCTGCGGCTCCTCTTCCGTGTCTCCGTCCGCGCCCTGGCGGCGGATTGCTCCGATCACCCGGTCGCCCCGCGCCGCCGGCCGGTCGACCGGCCGCCAGGTGGCGTGATGCCGCCGCAGGTCGTCGAGGGCTTCCTCGATCTCCGCGTCGGTCGGCTCGACGTCGCCCGCCGGCAAATCGAAGGGCTGGTCGAGGTCGAGGGTGATCTCCGGCCGCACCTCGACTTCGGCGACGAAGGTCATCGGCGAGCCGGCTTCGAGCTTGAGCTCGCTGATCTCGGGCGGCAGCAGAGGGTCGAGGCTCTTCTCCGCCTGCGCCTGTCGCCAGTAGCGCGGCACCAACCGCTCCTTGACCCGCTGGTCGATCTCGTCGCGAAAGCGCTGGCGTACCAGACTGGCGGGCACCTTGCCGCGGCGGAATCCGCGGATGCGCACGGTCTTGATCAGCTCGCGCTCGACCCGGCCGAGCTCGGCGTCGACCGCCGGCGCAGGCACCTCGATGGTGAGCTGCTTGCGGCAAGGGCCGGCGTCCCGGTAGTCGATGACCACGCTCATGGTTGATCCGATCCGATGGCTTGAAGGATGCTCGCTGTTGGTATTGGCCGGCGGGGCAAGGGCGGTGGTGCGAAAGGGGGGACTCGAACCCCCAACCCGTTGCCGGGACTAGATCCTAAGTCTAGCGCGTATACCAATTCCGCCACTTTCGCTGTCGTGAGCTCGGGTAGTGCCTCCGGGCATGGTGTCACCGCGCAGGGACGGCGCGCGGTAGATCCCTCGTCGACCTGGCGTGCTGTGCGGAATCCGAGGCCGGGGGATGCTCGCTGGTGAGCCGCCTAGGAATCGAACCTAGAACCCACAGATTAAGAGTCTGTTGCTCTGCCAGTTGAGCTAGCGGCCCGCAGGCAGTAGGCACTATACCCAGATCGGGGCCGCAACGTCAAGTGGCCCGTCCGCCGGGGCCGGTGCCGCTCCCCTCGACCAGCCGGCGGCAGCTGGCGGCGATGCGGGCGGCGGCGCCGGGCCTGGCCAGCCGCTCGAGGCGGACGGCGGCGTCGCGCCAGCGCCCGGAGTCGCTCAGCAGGGCGGCGATCTCGGCCGCCAGCTCGGCGTCGTGCCAGCGCCCGGCGTCGACCCACGGCACCCCCGCCAGCTCGGCGAACAGGCGGGCGTTGGCGCGCTGGTGATCCTCGGCGACGCCGGACCGCGGCACCAGGATGGCCGGCAGAGCGCAGAGCGCCAGCTCGGCGAGGGTCGAGGCGCCCGCCGCCGAGATCGCCAGATCGGCCCAGCGGTAGCTCGCCGGCAGATCGTCGAAATAGCGCCCGACGGTGGCGGCTATGGCGGCCTCGCGGTAGGCCCGGCGCACCGCCTGCGGATCGCCCTCCCCCACCTGATGACGCACCTCGAGGGGCAGGCCGACGCGGCCCAGCACCGGCGGCAGGCGGTCGTTGATCAGCGACGAGCCTTCGGAGCCGGCGGTGATCAGGACGCGGCGCGGCCGGCCGGCGGGCGGCGGCCGATGGCGCCGCGCCGCCGCCGCGCGGTCGATCTCGGGCCGCACCGGCGTTCCGGTGACGCGCAGGCGTGCCGCCGGAAAGTAGCGGGCGGTGGCGTCGAAGCCGAGGAAGATCCGGTCGGCCCAGCGACCGAGAAGGCGGTTGGCGAGGCCGGGGACGGCGTTGGGCTCGAGGATGGCGGTCGCGACGCCGAGGCTGCGCGCCGCCAGCAGCGGGCCGACGGTCACGTAGCCGCCGGCACCCACCACCAGCCGCACCCGGTGCCGGCGCAGCAACCGCCGCGCCTGGGCCACGCTGCGCGCTGCGTTGACCACGGCGGCGAGCTTGCCGCCCAGGGGCTGGCGCTGGAACGGGCTCGCCGGCAGACGGAGGAAGGGCAGGCCGCACGACGCCACCAGCCGCCCTTCGGCCCCCTGCTCGGCGCCGAGAAAGAGGATCTCCGCCTGCGGCCACTGCCGGCGGCAGGCGCCGGCCACGGCCAGGCCGAGCACCGCGTGGCCGGCGGTGCCGCCGGCGGCGACGGCGATCGCCGGGCGCCCGGCGCCAGCGCCTGGTCTATGCTTGCTGGGGAGGACCATGTCTCGTCGGCGGTCGATGGGGCATTCTAGCGCGCACCCGACCTCGGCCCGGTGCGCCACCGGCGACGCCGTCATGCCAGCTGCGGATCGACCCCCTCACGCCCCGAGCGGCGACGGACCCCGGCCGCGGGTGGCGGTGCTGGTGCTGGGCGACCTGGGGCTCAGCCCGCGCATGCAATACCACGCCCTCTCCCTGGCCGAGGAGCGGGCGGCGGTCGAGCTGATCGGCTACCGCGGCAGCGAGCTGCCGCCGGAGCTGATCGCCCACCCGGCGGTCACCGTCCACCGGCTGCCGGCCCCCCCCTCCCTCGACGCCGACCGCGGCCGGTGGCTGTGGCTTGACGGCGGCCGCCGGCTCGCCGCCCAGAGCCTCTTGCTCCTGCGCCTGCTGCTCGCCGGCCTGCCGCGGCCGGACCTGCTGCTGGTGCAGAACCCACCCCCCATGCCGGCCCTCGCCGTCGCCTGGCTGGCGGCGCGCCTGCGCCGCGCCCGGCTGGTGGTCGACTGGCACAATTTCGGCCACGCCATGCTCGCCTTGAAGCTCGGTCGACGTCACCCGGCAGTGCGGCTGGTGGCGGGCCACGAGCGGCGCTGGGGACGCCGCGCCGACGGCCACCTCACCGTCTCCCGGGCGATGAGCGCCGAGCTCAAGCGCTGGGGCATCGACGCCCGGGTGCTCTACGATCGCCCGCCCCAACGCTTCCGCCCCACCCCGGCGGCGGACCGCCACCGCCTCTTCCGGCGGCTGGCGGCGGCCCTCGACCTCCCGCCCGGGATCGGCGGTTCTGCCGGGGATCAGACCGCGACGCCGTTCACCGAGAT
>RFGL01000116.1 GCA_003697015.1 Acidobacteriota bacterium
CGACGGCGCGACGGCGGGCGAGGCCGGCGACGGCGCCACGCCGCCGCCACCCCCGGCGGGCAACTCGCGGTAGACTGGGGGGGCGGGCCGCCACCGGCGGCGCGCCCGCCGCCAGCCAGCGGGAGAACGGCGTGCACATCGCCGCAGTCGCCAAAGCATTTCCGCCCCACTACTACACCCAGGACCAGCTGCTCGGCGCCCTCCGCGCTCTGTGGGCCGGCGCCCACCACAATCCGGAGCGACTCGAGCGCCTGCACCGCAACGTCCTGGTCGGCGGCCGCCACCTCGCCCTGGCGCTCGACGACTACCCGCAGCTGACCACCTGGGGAGCGGCCAACGACGCCTGGCTCCGCGTCGCCCAGGAGGTCGGCGGCGCGGCGCTGGCGGCGGCGCTCGACGGCGCCGGGGTAAAGCGCGACGGCATCGGCCTGCTGATCTCGACCACCGTCACCGGCGTCGCCACCCCCTCCCTCGACGCGCGGCTGATCAACCGCCTCGGCCTGGGGCGGCACACCCGCCGCCTGCCCCTCTTCGGCCTCGGCTGCGCCGCCGGCGCCGCCGGCCTGGCGCGGGCCGCCGACTACGTGCGCGCCTACCCCGAGCAGGCCGCCGTCCTGCTGTCGGTCGAGCTCTGCTCCCTGACCTTGCAGCGCCAGGACCTGTCGATCGCCAACCTGATCGCTTCGGGCCTCTTCGGCGACGGCGCCGCCGCCGCGGTGGTGGTGGGGGAGGGGCACCCGCGCGCCGGCGACGGGCCGCGCATCGTCGACGCGCGGTCGATTTTCTACCCCGATACCGAGGAGGTGATGGGCTGGAAGGTGTCGGAGCGCGGCCTGGCGGTGGTGCTGTCGGCCGACGTGCCGCGCATGGTGCGGCTGCACCTGCGGCGCGACGTCGACGCCCTGCTCGCCGACCACGGCCTCCGCCGCGCCGACGTCGCTTCCTGGGTGTGCCATCCAGGCGGGCCCAAAGTGCTGGAAGCGATGGAGGAGAGCCTCGAGCTGCCGGCCGGCGCCCTGGACCTGACCTGGCGCAGCCTGCGCGAGGTCGGCAATCTATCCTCGACTTCGGTGCTCCTGGTGCTGGAGGAAACCCTGGCCCGCCACCGCCCGCCGCCGGGCAGTTGGGGCATGCTCCTCGCCATGGGGCCGGGCTTCTGTTCCGAGCTGGTGCTGCTCAAATGGTGAGCCGCCTGAGCTATCTCGCCCTGGTGCTGGTGGTGGCCGCCCTGCGCCTGGCCGAGCTGCGTCGGGCGCGGAGCAACGCCGGGCGCCTGATCGCCCGCGGCGCTTTCGAGGTGGGGCGCGAGCACTATCCGTGGATGGTGCTGCTGCACGGCGCCTTCCTCGTCGCCTGCCCGCTCGAGGTCTTCCTCCTGGCGCGGCCCTGGCGGCCCCTCGCCGGCGGCGGCGCCCTCGCCGTCCTGCTCGCCGCCATGGCGCTGCGCTACTGGGTGATCGCCACCCTCGGCGAGCGCTGGACGACCCGCGTCCTGCTGCTCCCCGGCGAGCGGGTGGTGCGCCGCGGCCCCTTCCGTTTCGTCCGCCACCCCAACTACCTGGCGGTGGCGCTGGAGATGCTCGCCCTGCCGTTGGTCCACGGCGCCTGGCTGAGCGCCGTGGTCTTCAGCCTGCTCAACGCCCTCCTGCTGCGCCGGCGGATCCGGGTCGAGGAAGAGGCCTTGCGCGCGCACACCGACTACGGCAGCGCCTTCGCCGGAGTGCCGCTGGTCCCGGGGGCCAAGCGATGAGCGACGACGTTTTCGCTGCCGTCGCCCGCCTGCTGCGCGAGGAGCTGGATCTGGCCGGCGAGCTGCGACCGGAGATGCGCCTGGTCGAGGACCTGGAGCTCGACTCGATCCGCCTCCTCACCCTGGCGACGGCGGTGGAGGATCGTTTTTTCATCTGTCTCGACGAGGCCGACGAAGAGGCGATCGTCACCCTCGGCGACCTGGTGGCGGTGATCGCCGCGCGCAGGGGAGGCCGCGATGGCGAATGAGACCCTCGGCGAGCTGCTGGCGCGCGCCGCCGGCGACGACGCCAGCGGCCTGCGCTTCCTCGATCGCCGGGAGCGGGCCCGCTTCGCGTCGTGGGCGGAGATCGAGACCGCCGCCCGGGCGGTGGCCGGCGCCCTCAGGCGCCTCGGCCTCGGGCCGGGGGAACGGGCGGCGCTGATCTTCGGTACCGGCGAGGCCTTCTTCCACGCCCTTTTCGGCGTCGTCCTGGCCGGCGCCGTGCCGGTGCCGCTCTATCCGCCGGTACGCCTCGGCCGGCTGGAGGAGTACCACCACCAGACCGCCCGCATGCTGCGCGCCGCGAGCTGCCGCCTGGTGCTCGCCGAGCCGCGGATCAAGCGCCTGCTGGGGGAGACCGTCGCCCGCGCCCGGCCGGCCCTCGGCTGCCGCAGTCTCGACGAGCTGCCGGCCGCGCCGGCGGTGAGCAGCGCCGCTGCGCCGGACGATCTGGCGCTGGTGCAGTATTCCTCCGGCACCACCGCCGAGCCCAAGCCGGTGGCCCTGAGCCACCGCGCCATCGCCGCCCAGGTGCGGGCGCTGAACGATCATTGGCGCGGCGACGAGCCGCGCGCCAGCGGCGTCAGCTGGCTTCCCCTCTACCACGACATGGGGCTCATCGGCTGCGTCTTCACCGCCCTCGAGCTGCCCGGCGTCGTCACCCTGATCCCGCCCGAGCTCTTCGTCGCCCGGCCGGCGATCTGGCTGCGGGCCATCGGCCGTTTCCGCGCTTCGATCTCGGTGGCTCCGAACTTCGCCTACGCCCTGTGCACCGACAAAATCGCCGATCGCGAGCTCGACGGCGTCGACCTCAGCGCCTGGCGGGTGGCGCTCAACGGGGCCGAGCCGGTGGCGCCCGGGGTATTGCGGGCGTTCGCCCGGCGCTTCGCAAAGTGGGGCCTTGACGCCCGCGCCCTGACCCCGGTCTACGGCCTGTCGGAGGCCGCCCTGGCGGTGACCTTCTCCGACCTGGAACGCCCCTTCCGCAGCGCCTGCTTCGACCGCCTCAGCCTCTTCGCCGAGCGGCGCGCCGCCGGCGTCGCGGCACCGGCGGGGGAGGCGGCGGCCTCCGCGGTCGAGCTGGTCTCCCTCGGCCGGCCGTTGCCCGGCTTTGCCCTGCGCATCGCCGGCGAGGGGGGCGAGGAGCTCCCCGCCGGTCGCGTCGGACGGGTCCTGGTGCGCGGTCCGTCGCTGATGAGCGGCTACCTCGATCAGCCGGCGGCCACCGCCGCGGTGCTGCGCGACGGCTGGCTCGACACCGGCGATCTCGGCTTCGTCGACGGCGGCGAGCTCTTCCTCACCGGCCGCGCCAAAGATCTGATCATCCTGCGCGGCAGAAACCATGCGCCGCAGGAGATCGAGCAGGCGGTCTACGACGTCGCCGGGGTGCGACGCGGCTGCGTGGTGGCGCTCGGGGTGGCCGGCGCCGCGGACGCCACCGAGCGCCTGCTGCTCTTCGTCGAGCGGGCGAAAGACGCCGCCGAGGAGACCGTCGCCGCCCTGCCGGCGGCGTGCACGGCGGCGGTCCTGGCGCGCACCGGCCTGCGCCCCGACGAGGTGCGGGTGCTGGCGCCGGGGACCCTGCCCCGTACCTCCTCCGGCAAGCTGCGGCGGCGCGAGACCTTGGCGCGCTACCTCGCCGGCACCCTCGATCCCCCGCGGCCGGTCGGCCCCCTGCGCCTCGCCGGCGCCTTGGCCCGCTCGGCCTGGGCCTACGCCCGCGGCGCGAGCCGGGAGACGTCGTGAGCGCGTCGGGAAAGGCCGGCGACGATCCCCGGGAGGGCGCTTGAACGGTCCGCCGGCGGCCGAGGTGCTGGTGGTCGGCGGCGGCCCGGCGGGGCTGGCGACGGCGATCGCCGCGCGCCTGCGGGGGCTGGACGCAACGGTGGTCGACCGCGCCGAGCCGCCGATCGACAAGCCCTGCGGCGAAGGGCTGATGCCCGACGCCGCCGCCTGTCTGGAGGCCCTCGGGGTCGACCTGGCGGCGGCCCGCCCGCAGCCGTTCTACGGCATCCGCTACCTCGACGGCGACGTCGTCGCCGAGGGCCGCTTCCCCGCCGCACCCGGCCTCGGCATCCGCCGCACCCGCCTGCATCAGGCGCTGGTCGAGCGCGCCGAGGCGGCCGGGGTACGCCTGCTGTGGCGCACCCGGGTCGACGGCTTCGCGGCGCCGCCTCCTACGGCCGGGATCCTTTCCGGCGGCCGGCGGCGGCGGGACGGGGCGGGACGGGGCGTCCGGGTCGAAACCTCGCGCGGGCCCTTCACCGCCCGCTGGCTGGTGGCCGCCGACGGCCTGCGCTCCCCCCTGCGGCGCCGCGCCGGCCTCGCCGGCCGCGACGAGCCGCGACGGCGCCAGCGCTTCGGCGTCCGGCGCCACTACCGGGTCGCCCCGTGGTCGGATTGCGTCGAGGTCTACTGGGCGGAGGATCGCGAAGCCTACGTCACGCCGGTGGCGGCGGACGAGGTCGGCATCGCCATCCTGTGGCGCGGCGGCTGCGGCCGCTTCGACGGCCAGCTCCCCGCCTTTCCGGCCCTCGCCCAGCGGCTGCGCCGCGCCGCGCCGTCGTCCCGCGACCGCGGCTGCGGCCCCCTGCGCCAGCGGGTGCGCGGCGTCGTCCGCGGCAACCTCGCCCTGGTCGGCGACGCCGCCGGCTACGTCGACGCCATCACCGGCGAGGGGCTCGCCGTCGCCTTCCACCAGGCCCACGCCCTGGCCGACGCCCTCGCCGGCGGCGACCTTCGCCCCTACGCCCGCGCCCACCGCCGCATCACCGCC
>RFGL01000117.1 GCA_003697015.1 Acidobacteriota bacterium
CGATCCTCACCCGATCGACGCCACGCCCGAGATCACCGGCGAGCCGGCGGCGGCGCGGGGAGTAGGCGGGGGTTTCAACCCCCGGCGCGGGCGGCGGGGGATTGCACGGCGCGGGCGGGCCGTGCCGTCCCGGGCTAGAATGCCCGTCATCGCCCGCGCGTAGAGGCAGCCGTGGGGTAAACGTCCAGCGACCAACCGCGTATCCATCGATGATGAACCGACTCCGCGCCGCCGGCTTCGTCCTGCTCCTGGCGGGCATCGTGGTGGTGGCGCTCTACCTCCCCGCCCGGCCGCCGGCGTCGTGGGAGTCAGCCCGCGCCTTCGTACGCGACGACGACGCCTGCCGCGCCCTCGAGGGCCGGCGCGCCACCGCCGCCTTCACGGCGCCGGCCGAGCCGGCGCTGACGGTGGCCGAGGTGGCGCGGCGCTTCGACCTCGAGCTGCGCCTGGTGTGCGCCGCCAACCGGCTGCCGGAGGAGAGCTGCGGCGGCCGGGAGCTGGCGGCGGGCGAGCAGCTGATCCTGCCGCTGTCCCGGCGGCTGCCCGAGGAGCCCGCCGCGGTCCGGGTGCCGGAGGACCGGCGTTGAGCCTCCTGCTCGCCGTCCTGCTGGCCGCCGGCGCCGTCTTCGCCGTCGACCGCCTGCCGCCCCGGCGCTGGCGCACCGCCGCCGTCGCCGCGCTGGCTCTGCTGCCTCTGGTCTACGCCGCCGCGGTGCTCTGGCACGCCCGCGCGCGGCTCTCCACCCTGCGCCTGGCCTACGTCGGCAAGCAGTTGACCTTCGGCCCGGGCACGCCGCTCACCATCGGCGGCTCGGGCCCCGCCAGCGAGGCGATCGAGGACCTGAACGCCGCCAAGCTGCCGCCGCGGGTGCTGCGCCTCGAGGTCGCCGATGCCGGCACCGCCGAGGCCCTGGGGGTCGCCGCCGGCACGCCGGTGCTGCGCTTCAGCGGCTCGCCGGTGCCGGCGACGTCGATCGACGGCCGCATGCTGGCCAGCGTTCCCCTCGCCGCCGGCGACCGCCTGCACCTCGCCGCCGGCAAGACGGCGATCGAGCTCGAGGTCGCCGGCGACGGCCTCATCCGCGGCGGCGAGCTCTACCCCTGGCCGGGCCGGCTGGCACGGCTCTTCCGCGGCCCCGGCCGCATCCTCTACCTGCCGCGGGTGCTCGACCGGCTGGCGGCGAGCGAGGTGCCGCGGGGGGGCTGGCCCTACCGCTCCTTCCTCCACCGGCCGCGCGCCTTCGGCCCCTGGCATCTGGTGATCCGCGACGCGTCGGCGTCGGTGATCCACCGTCGAGACGACGGCGGCGAGATCGCCGTCGGCCTGCCCGAGGCGGTCCCGGTGCCGCGCGACTTCGAGCTCCTGCTGCAGGTGGTGGGGGGGCGGGCCGACCGGCTCGAGACCGCGCGCCGCGACCGCCTGTTGATCAGCCGCCAGCGCCTGGAGGTGCGCTTCGGCGAGCCCCAGTGGCGGGTCGAGGACCTGGCCGACGAAGACGCCCCCTTCACCCTCGGCCTGGGGGTGCCGAGCGCCCTGGCCCGGCACCGCCGGCTGATCGAGCTCGACGAGGGCTCGCCCCGCTTCCACGGCTTCTCCATCGACCTGAGCTACGACCCGGAGCACGACGCCGCCGGCGTCACCTACCTCGGCAAGGAACGCCCCCTGCCCCTCGGCGACCTCTACGCCTTCGGCGAAGGGGACGATCAGATGCTGGTACGGATCGAGCGCACCGGCCCGCCCTGGCGGGTGGTCGTCGACCTCGCCCTCCTCGCCCTCTTCCTCGGCGTCTTCTTCGGCCGCAGCCTGGCGCGCGAGCCGGCGCTGGCGGCCCTGGTGGCGCCGGTCGGCCTGCTCCTCGCCAGCCGCCTGCTCTTCGCCTCCCGCGCCGCCGAGAGCCCGCCCCACTTCCTCGCCAGCACCTACGGCGAGGCCCGTCTCGCCCTCTGGTTGGTGCCCGCCGGCATGCTCTTCGGTTGGAGTCTGGCCTGGCTCTTGCGCCGGGCGGGCAGAGCCCCGGCGGCAGGCGAGCCGGCGGCGCCCGCCGCCCGCCGCGCCCTGCTCTGGCCCGTCGCCGGCCTGCTCGTCGCCGGCCTGGGATGCTCCCTCGGCAGCCGCGGGATCGGCGGCCTGCCCTACCTCGCCCTCCTGCCCTGGCTCGGCGCAGCGGCCCTCTGGCTCGCCGCCCTGCTGCTCGAGCGGCCGCGGCCCCGGGCCTGGGCCCGGGCTCTGGTGCGGGAGGGCATCCCCTGGCGCCAGCGCTGGCTGCTGGCGACCGGCGGCGCGGTGCTCGCCGTGCGTTTCCTGGGCGACGTTCTCGGCATGCCCGAGACCTTGCGCCTGCCCTTGAGCGGCTTCCGCCTGCTGTGGACGGTGCCGCAACTGCCCCTCTGCGCCCTCGCCCTGGCCCTCTCCCTCCACCTGCTGGCGCGGCGGCGGCCGGCGCCCGACGACGCACCGCGCCGGTTGGCGGCGGAGTGGCTCGGCGGGCTGGCGGCGATCCTCGCCTTCGTCGGCCTGGCCTTCGTCGCGGTGGCGTTCCTGACCGGCGACACCGGCCTGTTGATCGTCCACGCCCTGCCGGCGATCGCCGGCCTGCTGCTGGTCGCCCGCTGGGCCCCGGGCGCGGCCCTCGGCGACCGCCGGCGGCGCCTGATCTACGGCGCCGGCCTGCTCGTCGCCTGTCTGCCCCTGGTGCTGGTGATCGCCGGCAACCTGCGGCCCGACCTGGTGGTGCGGGTGGTCGGCTGGGGGATCGCCGAGGAGGACGGCGACGGCGAGAGCCCGGCCCAGCGGGTGGCGGATCGCACCGCCCAGCTGAGCTCGACCCGCGCCCAGCAGCTCTTCCGCCTCTACATGCTGGCCAATCCGGAGTCGCTGAGCCAGGTCGGCCTGATCCCCTCCGAGCGGGTGGCGATCCACTACCAGACCCTGCTCAGCTACGCCGAGCAGGCCGGCTGGACGGGGGACGGCTTCGCCTCCAGCACCCTCCCGCGCCATCTCGGCTTCACCTACCTGAGCGACCTGGTGCCGATGGTCTTCAGCCTCGCCGACTTCGGCGCCGCCGGCGTGCTCGCCCTCGCCCTGGTCTACGCCGCCATCCTCGGCGCGCCGCTCTACGCCGCGCGCGGCGCGCCGCCGGGCGGTGCGCCGGCGGCGTCCCAGGGGGCGTGGATCGCCGCCGTCGCGCTCCTGGCCTTCGCCCTGCCGAGCCTGTACATGATCCTCGCCAACCTCAACCTGGTGCTCTTCACCGGCAAGAACTGCAACCTCCTGGCGCTCAATTCGGTGAGCGACGTGCTCGAGTCGAGCGCGCTCCTCGGGCTGGCCGCCGCCGGCCTCGGCCTGGCGCGGAGGACGCGGCGATGAAGGGGCTCCTCCCCGGACCGCTCCTCGCCGCCGCGGTGCTCGCCGGGGTGCTGGCGAGCATCGCCCGCTTCGACGTCGACCCCGGCGCCTATCGGGTCTACGCACCGGAAGGCTACGTGCAGGAGGTGGGGCGGCTGATCGGCGAAGGCAAGCTGCGCTACCGCTGCGAAGACGACGTCATCGTCCCCCACCAGCTGACGCCGGGGGAGGCCTTCTTCCTCCGCAACAGCTACCTGGAAGGGGACCTGGAGCGCTGGCGACGCGGCGATCGCCGGCCCTTCGTCGTCGAGCGCGAGGAGCGTCCCGGCGGCGCCTGCGAAGGCCGGCTGCTGGCGGTCAACGCCAGCTTTCACAAGCAACGCCTGCCGGCCTACGTCGCCGATGCCTGGCGCGGCAGCCTCTACCTGCGCCAGCGCCCGGGCACCACCACCCTGAGCAGCGGCGAGCGCGATCTGGAGGTGGTGCCGGCGCCGTGGTCCCTCCTGCCCCTGCCGCCGGAGGCCTTCGAGGACGCCTGGTTCGGCCGCATCGCCGCCGCCCGGCAGAGCCTGCGCTCGCCGCGCCTGGCGTTCAAGATGCACGAGCGCGGGCGCTACTTCGCCAAGCTCGATGCGGTCGGCGACGACGCGGTGCTGGAGGTCGCCGGCGAGCGGCCGCATCTCAGCCTCGACGGCTGCGCCCTGGGGGTGGGGGATCGCCTGCGCCTCGACGGCGGCGACGCCCTCAGGGTCCACGAGCCCGGCGGCCTCGATCAGCTCTACAGCGTCGCCACCGGCCGCCAGGCCGCTCTGGCGTCCTCGGTCAGCGAGGTCAACGGCGAGCAGCGCCGGCGCACCCGGAGGGAGCGCCTGGCGATGGCGGAGGACGTCGCCCGGGCGATCGACGCGGCGGTGCTCGACAGCCGGGACCGGCCCGCGGCGCGGGACGACTTCGACGTCCACCTCACCCTCGATCCCTTCCTCGGCGACCGCCTGGAACGCGCGCTCGGCGACTTCTGCCGCCAGCGCTACGGCCGCCGGCCGCTGCGCGCCGCCGTCACCCTGCTCGAGCCGCGCTCCGGCCGGGTGCTGGCCCTCGCCAGCTACCCCACCGCCCGCGACGAGGACCTGCTCGCCGGCCTGCCGGAGGCCAGCCGGGACCTGCTGGAGAGGAATCACAACGTCCTCCACCATCCGGTGGGCTCGGCGGCCAAGCCCTTTCTCGCCGCCGCCGCTCTCGCCGTCCAGCCGCAGCTGGCGCGGCTCGAGGTGCCGTGCTTCCCCGGCGGCGAGCCGCCGGAGACCCTGCTCGGCTACCGACTGGGGCCCTACAATCTGCCCGCCGACTGCGACGGCGCCAACGCCGGGGGGCGCGTCGACTTCCCCGGCTTCCTCACCGTCTCCTCCAATCGCTACATGCTCTTCCTCGGGCTCCTGGCGATGGCCGACTGGCAGGGCGGCGGGCCGCGCGACGATCGGCCGCCGGTGGCCCTCGAGCCCCTCGACCGCTACCGCCTCGGCGGTCGTGCCCATCTCCGGCGGCCGCGGCTTCGGATCGTCAAAGACGAAACCGAGCGCTACGTCGAGCTGGTGGGGGTCGAGACCCAACCCTTCATGCGCGCCTTCCGCGACCTCTTCGACCACCGCATCTTCTACCGCCGCCAGGGGGTGGTCGACGGCCTCGCCCTCGACCTCTGGCGGCCGGTGCTCGACGTCACCCTCGGAGAGCTGCGCCACCCGGCGGCCATCGCCTTCGCCCCGATCACCCCGGAGGAGGTCAACCTCAAGGCCAACCTCGCCCAGCAGCTGCGGCAGAATCTCTACACCACCCTCCTCGGCAACGGCGACAACCGGTGGAGCAACCTGCAGCTGGCCGAGGCCATGGCGCGGCTCGTCACCGGCCGCGCGGTGCGCGCCCGGCTGATCGAACGCCTCGCCGTACCCGCCGCCGGCGACGGCGAGGAGGAGATGCTCTTCGACCTCGAGACCGCCCTGGCGCAGGAGGACGCCGGCGCCTGGCCGCTGCCGGACGCCGCCCGGCGCCTGATCCTCGACGGCATGAGCCGGGTGGTCGAACGGCCGGAGGGCACCGCTCACGAACGCCTGGCGCCGGTGCTCGAGGCGATGAGCGCCGCGGCCCCCGCCGCCGTCGTCTACCGCGCCTTGGGCAAGACCGGCACCCCCAGCCTCGACCTGCGCGCCGTGCGCCGCAGCCCCACCGAGCCCGCCCCGGAAGCGATCGTCGACTACGGCGGCAAGGCGCTGGTCAACAGCGGCGTCTTCGTCGCCGCCCTGCGCCGGCACGAGGGCTCGGCGGTCGAAGACCTGGTCCTGGCGGTCTACGTCGAGGCTCAGGGCGGCAGCGAAGAGGCGGTCGCCGCCACCGCCGCCCTCCTCCGCCCCCTGGCCGAGGCCTACTGGCCCGAGGACTGGCTGCAGCCCCGATGAGGCGACGACCGAGGACGCCGAAGCACGCGAGGACGCACATGGACCTGACCTACCGCTACGGCGGCGCCGGGGCGCTGGTCGCCCTCCACGACCACCACCTGCGGGAATTCCTCGCGATCTGGCGCCAGGCGGACGAGCGGCGTCTCGAGCTGCCGGCGTCGAGCGAGCCGGAATACGCCTCGCGGGAAGCCCTGCTGGCCCACGTCCTCGGCTGCGCCGCGGGCTATCTGGGCTGGATCTGCCGGCAGCTGGAGCTGCCCCAACCCGCCATCGAGCGCCCGGCGCCGGAGCACCTGGCGGCGACGGCGGACGACGTCCTGGAGCGCATTCTGGAAGCGTGGCAGACGCCGCTCCGGAGCCTCACCGAGGAACGGGCCTACCATCCGGCCCACCCGTCCCCCTGGGGCCCGCCCTACTGCATCGACGCCATGCTCGAGCACGCCGTCATGCACCCCATCCGCCACAGCCACCAACTGCGGCGGTTGATGGCGGCGGCGGAGGCGGGCGGATAGACTGGACGCCGATGCCGCCCCTCTACCTCGCTCTCGACACCGCGTCGCCGCTGGTCAGCGTCGCTGCCGGCGACGGCGAACGCCTGGTGGCCGAGCGCACCCTGGCGCTCGAACGCTCCTCCGAGGGCCTGCTCACCGCCATCGAGGGGGTGGTCGGGGAAGCCGGGGCCGCCGTCGCCGAGCTCGACGGCGTGGTGGTGCTGCGCGGCCCCGGCAGCTTCACCGGCCTGCGGGTCGGCCTCGCCACCGCTCTCGGCCTGCACCAGGCCCTCGATCTGCCGGTGGCGGCGGTGCCCTCCCTCGCCGTTCTCGCCCTCGCCGCCGGCCCCGGCCGGCAGCCGGTGCTGGCGGCGGTCGACGCCCTGCGCGATCAGTGGTACGCCCAGCTCTTCCGTCTCGACCCTCTGCCCGTGCCCGCCGGCGAAGCCGGCCTGCGCTCCACCGCCGAGCTCGCCGCCGACGTCGAGAGCCACGGCTGGCGGGCGATCGGTTTCGGCCTCGACCAGCGGCTGGGCGGCGGCGCGAGTCGTCCGCCGCCCCTGGCGCGCTCCGCTCTCGCCCTCGCCGCCGCCGTCCCCGAGCTGTGGGATCCAGCCCTCCTGACCCGGCCGATCTACGCCCGCCCGCCGGCCGTCA
>RFGL01000009.1 GCA_003697015.1 Acidobacteriota bacterium
ACCCCGACCCCCCCGCCGGCCCCGCCCTCCGCCTCTGGCTCCGACCGTCCGAGGCCATCCCCGCCGGCGCCGTCCGCGACGAGGAAACCCTCCGCCGCCTGCGCGCCCTGGGCTACGTCGGCGAGTGAGCTCACAAGTACCCGAGCGCTTCGAGCTGCCGGCGCAGCTCCTCGCTCAGGGTCTCGGGGGCGATGAGGCGCAGGGGATGGTCGCGGCGCCAGGCGCGGACGGCACGTCGGAAGCGTTCAACCTCGGCGGGATGGACGGCGGCGACGTCGCGGTGCTCGCCGGGATCGTCCGGCAGGTGGTAGAGGGCTTCGCCGGCCTCGGTCCACAGGTACTTCCACCGCGGCGTGCGCAGGCCGAGGAGCTCGCGCTCGGCGACGATCGGGCGGGTGGGCTCGCCGGCGACCCGCGGCAGGAGGCTCAGCAGCTGGCGTCGCTTGGCGGCCTCGCCGGCCGGGTAGAGAGGGTACTGGAGGAAGGCCGGCGCCGCCGGCGGGGGATGGGCGAAGAGGTCGCGGCCGCGGAAGCTGGCCGGCACCTCGAGGCCGGAGAGACGCAGCAGGGTCGGCGCCAGGTCGAGCAGCTCGACCTGGTGGCGGCGGCGCTCGCCGGCCGGCACGCGACCGGGGAAGCGCAGGATCAGGGGCACGTGGATGCTGCCGTCGTAGAGACAGCTCGAGTGCTCGAAATAGATGCCGTTGCCGAAGCATTCGCCGTGATCGGCGGTCAGGGCGACCACGGTCTCCGCCGCCAGGCCGGTCGTCTCCAGGGCCTCGAGCAGGGTGCCGAGCTGGTGGTCGGCGTGCTCGATCTCGGCGTCGTAGAGGGCCTTCGCCCGCTCGACCAGAGCCCGCGGCACGTCGCCGCCGTTCGCCGCCGCCGCCTCGATCAGGGTCAGCCAGCCGACCCGCGGCCAGCGGTCGCGGTCGGCGGCCGGCGAGTGGACGTCGAAAGCCGCCGGCGGCTGGTAGGGGATGTGGGGGTCGAAGAGGTGGAGCCAGAGGAAGAACGGACGCTCCGGGTCGCGGTCGCGCAGCCAGGCGACGGCCTGAGGGACCACCCGGTCGGCGTCCCAGACCGGCGGATCCTCCGGCGCGGCGAAGTCGTCGAATCCGCGATCGAAGCCACCGCTCGCGCCGAGCAGCGCGACGGCGACGAAGGCGGCGGTGCGGTACCCCGCATCGCGATAGACCTCGGCCAGGGTGAGGACGTCGGCCGGCAGGTCGACCGCGTTGCTCACCACCCCGTGATCCCGGGGGTAGCGCGACGACAGGATGCTGGCATGGGAGGGCCGGGTTTCCGGCAGCGGTGCCGCCGCCTGCTCGAAGACGGTGCCGGCGGCGGCCAGCCGATCGACGTTCGGGGTGCGCGTCGGCTCCGCACCGTAGCAGCCCAGGCGGTCGGCACGCAGGGTGTCGACGGTGATCAGCACCACCGGCGGCGGCTGGCGCGGGCGCCAGCAGCCGCCGGCCAGGAGGGCGATCCCCAGCCCCGCTGCGACGGCCAGACGTTCGATCGACCGCTTGCCCATGGTCGAAGAAGGATACCGCGCCACCCCGGCGCGGCGCCGGAGCTCCGCGGCGACGATGGTCGTGACGGCGGGGATGGACTCAGCCGGACTGCGACCGCTGCTGCGGGGCGGCGACCGGCTCGGCGGCCTCGTCGTCCTCCCCCTCCAGCTGGGCGCACTTGAAGGCGACGAAGGCCTCGACCTCGCGACGCGCGTCGTTCGGCAGCTGCTTGAGCTCGCGCACCAGCTGGACGTCCCGCGGGGTGAAGGACTCGCGCGCCACGTCCTCGAAGAATTCGCCGATGCTGAGGTTGAACTCCGCCAGGATCTTGAACAGCGTATCGAGGCTGACGCGGTACTCGCCCTTCTCCATGCGCGACAGGTCGGACTGCTGGATGCCGATGCGCGAGGCGAGCTCGGTCTGGGTCAGCTTGCGTTCCTTGCGCAGCTTGCGGATCTTGGGACCGACGAGCTGCACTTGGCGGATCTTGTGGACAAAGGCCATGACGACGGCGCCTCCTGAGGCATGCGGCCGGGCATTCGGCTCTACAATGCTACGTGAGCATCCAGAATATGTCAAGTCGCGATCAGGAGCGGCAGCGACGGCGTCTTGCCTCCGCCGGCCGGGATGGGGTAGAATCCTTCGCTCGTGCCCAGCGCCCACTGCCGGCGTCAGGGCCCTCTGGACGCATACGACTTCGGCCGCGGACCCCGCCACAGCGTCGACCGGCTCGCTCGATCCCGGGCGCACGGCTCCGGCCCGCGCCGCTCGACCTCCCGCAAGGAGGGAGAACGATGAAAAAGGACATCCATCCCCAACTCTACTACGTCACCGCCGTTTGTGCCTGCGGCGCCGAGCACCCGACCCACTCGACCGCGCCCGAGCTGCGCCTCGAGATCTGCAGCGAGTGCCACCCCTTCTTCACCGGCAAGCAGAAATTCGTCGACACCGCCGGTCGCGTCGAGCGCTTCAACCGCCGCTACCGGCGGCAGGCGGCCCAGTAAGACGCACCGCAGCGTCGCCCGTGCACCGCGCCGGAGCAGGATGCTGGACGCGGGGTCGCAGCCATGATCGAGAAACTGGCGGAGATCGAGAAGACCCACGACGAGCTGACCCACAAGCTCGCCGATCCCGAGGTCATCGCCGACCAGCGTCGGTTGCGCGAAACCACCAAGGCGTTGGCCGAGATCGAGCCGGTGGTGAAGCTCTACCGCCAGCGCCAGAAGCTCGCCCGCGAGCACGAGCAGACCGAGGAGCTGCTCGCCACCCTGCCGCGTGACGACGAGCTCTACGCCGTCGCCCAGGACGAGCGCGCCGAGCTGGCCAGCCAGCTGGCGGAGATCGACGAGTCGATCCGCCGCCAACTGATGCCCAAGGATCCGAACGACGAACGCAACGCCGTGCTCGAGATCCGCGCCGGCACCGGCGGCGACGAGGCCACCCTCTTCGCCGCCGAGCTGCTGCGCATGTACACCCGGTACGCCGAAGACCGCGGCTGGCGGGTCGAGCTGGTGAATCTGAACGAGAGCGAAGTCGGCGGCGTCAAAGAGGCCGAGGCGATCATCGAGGGGCGCGGGGTCTACGGCCGGCTGAAGTACGAGGGCGGCGTCCATCGGGTGCAACGCGTGCCCCAGACCGAAGCTTCCGGCCGCATCCACACCTCGGCGGTCACCGTCGCCGTCCTGCCCGAGGCCGAGGCGGTGGAGATCGAGATCGATCCCAAGGACCTGCGCATCGACCGCTACTGCTCCTCCGGCCCCGGCGGCCAGGGGGTCAACACCACCTACTCGGCGGTGCGACTCACCCACCTGCCGACCGGCCTGGTGGTCACCTGCCAGGACGAGCGCAGCCAGATCAAGAACAAGGCCAAAGCCCTGCGGGTGCTCAAATCGCGCCTGCTGCAGATCGAGCAGGAGAAGGCCGACGCAGCGCTCACCGCCGAGCGGCGCAAGATGGTCGGCAGCGGCGACCGGTCGGAGAAGATCCGCACCTACAACTTCCCCCAGAACCGCGTCACCGATCACCGCATCGGCCTCACCCTGCACCAGCTGCAGACCATCCTCGAAGGCCACCTCGACCCGGTGATCGACCCCCTGATCAGCCATTATCAGGCGGTGCTGATGGAAGAAGCGGCGCGGCTGAACGCCTGAGGGCGACGCGCCGGGCAGGGCGCCCCTCGGGCCGGCGAAGCGCGGAGGAGCTGCCGCCGTCTGACATAATGACCGGTGCGGTGCTACGGTTGAAGAGGAGGTTACGTGCACGCGTCGCGATCACCCGTCTGCCGGGCAGGGGCTTGGAACGACGCCGGTCCGAGCGGCCGGCGATCACCGCTGCAAACGGGGCTCGCGATCCTTCTTCTGGGCCTCGCCGGCGGCCCCACAGCGGCCCAGGACGCGACGCCGCCCAACCCGCCCCTGCCGGTCGTCCACTTCACCGAGGCGCGGGCCTACGACCTGCGCTCCACCCTGCGCCTGAGCGGCTCGGTGGAGGCGCCGCGGAGCTCGATCGTGGCGACCGAGGTCCAGGGAGTGGTCGAGGAGTTGCTGGTGCACGAGGGCGACCGGGTGGACGCCGGCAGCCCCCTCGTCCAGCTGCGCCGCGAGCCCCTCGAGCTCGCCCTGCGGGCCAAGCGCGGTGAGCTCGCCGAAGCCAAAGCACGGCGCGACGAGGCGCGGCAAAAGCTCGAACGCTACCGCGAGCTCTTCGCCGCCAACGTCACCAGCCAGGAGGAGGTCGACGCCGCCGCCTTCGACCACCAGGCCTGGCAGGGACGCCTCGACCAGCTGCAGGCGGAGGTAGCGCGGCTGGAACGCGACCTCGAGCAGACCACCGTGCGCGCCCCCTTCGCCGGCTTCGTCTACCGCGAGCACACCCAGGTCGGCCAGTGGCTGGCGGTCGGCGATCCGGTGGTCGAGCTGGTCTCCCTCGACCGGCTGCGGGTGAGGATCGAGGTGCCGTCGAGCCATTTCGGCAAGCTGCGCCCCGGCAGCCCGGCCACCGTCGCCATCGAAGGCAACGGCCATCCGCCGGTCACCGGCCGCATCCAGGCGGTCGTGCCGCGGGCCAACCTCCAGGCCCGCACCTTCCCCGTCCTGGTCGCCCTGCCGGCCAGCGCCCGCGGCATCGGCGTCGGCATGCTGGCCGACGTCGAGCTGCCCCTGGGGCAGCCCGCGCCGGCGGTGATCGTGCCCAAGGACGCCCTGATCCTCGACCGCGGGGACGCCTTCGTCTACCTGCTGCGCGACGACGACACGGTCGCCCGAGTGGCGGTGAAGGCCGGCGCCGGCGCCGGCGACTGGATCGCGGTCGAGGGCGAGGTGGCGGTCGGCGACCGGGTGGTGATCCGCGGCAACGAGCGCCTCGAACCCGGCCAGCGGGTGCGCGCCGAGCCCCGGGAGTATCCCCTGCCATGAAGGTCGTCGAGGGCGCCATCAAGTACCCGGTGACCACCGCGGTCGGGGTGCTGCTGGTGGTGCTCTTCGGCCTGCTGGCCCTCTTCCGCCTGCCGGTGCAGATGGCGCCGGTGGTGGAGGAACCGCAGCTGACCGTCACCACCGTGTGGCCGGGCGCCAGCCCCCTCGAGATCGAGCGCGAGATCGTCGACGAGCAGGAAGAGCAGCTGCAGAGCCTGGAAGGCCTGGTGCGGATGAAGAGCACCAGCCAACGCAACATGGGGGTGATCGAGCTCACCTTCCAGACCGGCACCGACATCGATGCGGCGCTGCTGCAGGTCAACAACCGCCTGCAGCAGGTGCCGGAGTATCCCGCCGACGCCGAGCGACCGGTGCTGGCGGTGGCCGGGGCGGAGAATCAGGCGGCGGCCTGGTTCGTCCTCACGCCGACGGCCGAGAACCCCTTCTCCGGCGACCTGTCGACCCTCCAGGACCTGATCGAGGACACGGTCGTCGCCGCCTTCGAGCGGGTGCCCGGGGTGGCGGCCTCCGATGCCTACGGCGGCCGCCAGCACGAGATGCACGTCGTGGTCGATCCGGCGCGGCTGGCGGCGCGGCGGGTGACCCTGGACCAGCTGGTCGCCGCCCTCGAGCGCGAGAACCGCGATTTCAGCGGCGGCGATTTCGTCGAGGGCAAACGGCGCTACGTGGTGCGCACCGTCGGCTCCTACGAGTCGGAGCAGGCGATCGAGGACGTGGTGGTGGCGGTGCAGGACGGCGTGCCGATCTACGTCCGCGACGTGGCGAACGTCGAGCTCGGGCTGCGCAAGTGGGAGAGCCGCGGCTTCTACCTCGGCACCCCGACCCTCGCCATCCGGGTGGTCAGCCGGAGCGGCGCCAACGTGCTCGACGTGATGAAGGAGCTCAAGCTGACCGCCGCCCGCCTCGACCAGGAGGTCCTCGCCCCCCTCGGGCTCGACCTGTTGCAGGTCTACGACGAGACCGAGTACATCGAAGGCGCCATCGGCCTGGTCAAGCAGAGCCTGCTGCTGGGGGCGGTGCTGGCGATCGCCATCCTGATGCTCTTCCTGCGCAGCCCGTCGAGCACCTTGGTGGTGGCGGTCGCCATCCCGATCAGCATCGTCGGCACCTTCCTCCTCATGCTGTGGCTCGGCCGTTCGCTCAACGTCGTCAGCCTGGCGGGCATGGCCTTCGCGGTCGGCATGGTGGTCGACAACTCGATCGTCGTGCTGGAGAACATCTACCGCCACCGGCAGCTCGGCAAGGGGCGCGTGCGGGCGGCCTACGAGGGCGCGCGGGAGGTGTGGGGCGCGGTGCTGGCGAGCACCCTGACCACCATCGCGGTCTTCGTGCCGGTGCTCTTCGTGCGCGAGGAGGCCGGCCAACTGTTCCGCGACATCGCCCTCGCCATCGCCTGCGCCGTCGGCCTCAGCCTGGTGGTGGCGATGACCGTCATCCCCAGCCTGTCGGCCAAGATCCTGGAGACGGCCCGGAGCCGCGGCGGGACGCGCGGCTTCCACGACCTGTGGGGCATGACCGCGCTGGCGGCGCGCGCCGGCCGCGGCATCACCGGCCTGGTCTACGGCATCTGCGGCAGCACCGCGTCGCGGCTGGCGGTGGTCGCCGGTCTCACCGCCCTCGCCGTCGGCGGCAGCATCCTGCTGGCGCCGGAGACCGAGTACCTGCCGAGCGGCAACCGCAACTTCATCCTCGGGGTGATGAACGCCCCGCCGGGCTACAGCGTCGACGAGATGGTGCGCTTGCAGCAGCCCTTCGTCGACGCCCTCGAGCCCCTGTGGGCAGCACCGCCGGACGCGCGCGACGAGCTGCCCGGCGGCGGCCTGCGCGACATGTTCTTCTTCACCTTCGGCAACACCATCTTCGTCGGTGCCAGCGCCGGGGATCCGGACCGGGTGGGCGAGGTGCTCGAGCGGATGAACGGCGTCCTCAGCCAACTCGCCGGGGTGGAGGGATTCATCGGCCAGGTCGGCATCTTCCAGCGCGACCTCGGGCCGGGCCGCGGCATCGACGTCGACGTCGTCGGCCCGGATCTGGAACGCCTGGTCGCCATCACCCGCGAGCTGCGCGACCGGCTGGCGCGGGCGATCCCCGGAAGCCGGCCCCGCACCGAGCCGGAGCTCAACCTGAGCAATCCCGAGCTGCGGGTCTACCCCGACCGCCGGCGGGCGGCCGAGCTCGGGCTGTCCAACCGCCAGCTGGGGATCGTGGTCAGCGCCCTGGTCGACGGCATCAAGGCCAGCGACTACCGCTATCAGGGCCGGGAGATCGACCTGGTGGTGATCGCCGAGCCCGGCCACGCCCACCGTACCCACCTGCTGGAGCAGATGCCGATCGCCACCCCGAACGGCCAGCAGGTGACCCTCGGCGACGTCGCCCGGCTGGTCCCCGAGTCCGGCCCCACCGAGATCCGCCACGTCGACCGGCATCGGGCCTTCCAGATCAGCCTGACGCCGCCCGAATCGATGCCGCTGTCCACCGCCATGGGCATCATCGAGCGCGAGGTCCTCGGCCCCCTGCGCGCCGACGGCACCCTGGCCGGCCTCTACCGCGCGCGGCTGTCGGGAAACGCCGACAAGCTGACCCAGACCGGCCGCGCTCTGGGCTTCAACCTGGTGCTGGCGGTGGTCATCACCTACCTGCTGATGGCGGCTCTCTTCGAGAGCTTCCTCTACCCCTTGGTGATCCTCTTCAGCGTCCCGCTGGCGGGGCTGGGCGGCATCCTCGGGCTCGCCGTCCTCAACCTCACGACCGGCCGCCAGGCACTCGACGTGCTGACCATGCTCGGCTTCATCATCCTGGTCGGGACGGTGGTCAACAACGCCATCCTGATCGTCCACCAGACCCTCAATCACCTGCGCGAGGGCGAGCGGGATCGGCGCCTCGCCATCCGCGAGGCGGTGCGCAACCGCATCCGTCCGATCTTCATGAGCGTCGCCACCAGCGTCGGCGGCATGCTGCCCCTGGTGCTCTTCCCCGGCCCGGGCTCGGAGCTCTACCGCGGCCTGGGCAGCGTGGTGGTCGGTGGCTTGGTGGTGTCGACGATCTTCACCCTCTTCCTGGTGCCGGCCCTCCTCAGCCTGGTGCTCGACGCCCGCGCCGCCCTCCGCCGTCGCCTGCGCGCCCTGGCGCCGCCGCGCGAGCCCGCGGTCGCCGAGTAGCTCGCCTACGCCGCCACCTCGCTCAAGACCCGCGCCAGCACCTCGACGTCGAAGGGCTTGCTGATCCGTCCCATGAAGCCGTACTGGCGGTGGTTGGCCAGCACCGGGTCGTTCGAGTAGCCGCTGATCACCACCGCCCGCACCGCGGGATCGATCTCGCGCAGCCGCCGGATGGTCTCTTTGCCGCCCATGCCGCCGGGGATGGTCAGGTCCATGATCACCGCCGCGAAGGGCTGGTCCTCCGCCAGAGCCCGTTGATAGGCGGCGATCGCTTCGAGGCCGTCGGCGGCGTAGGCGGCGCGAAAACCGAGCCGTTCGACCATCGCGCCGGTAGTCGTGCGCACCGCCTCGTCGTCGTCCATGATCAGGATGCGGCCGCCGCCGTTGACCGACGGCATCTCGTGGGCCACGAGGGGCTCGGGGGGCTGGGCGTCACTCGCCGGCAGGTAGAGGCGGAAGGTGGTGCCCTCGCCCAGGCGCGAGCTGACGGTGAGCAGGCCGTCGTGCTGCTTGACGATCGAGTAGGCCGAGGCGAGACCGAGACCGCGGCCGGTCTCTTTGGTGGTGAAGTAGGGATCGAAGATCCGCCCGAGATCTTCGCTGGCGATGCCCGTCCCCTCGTCGCTGACGTCGATGGCGACGTAGCGCTCGCCGGGCAGATGGACCGAAGGGCCGAGGACGTTCTTGCCGGTGATGCGCACCGTGCCCCCCTCCGGCATCGCCTGCCGCGCGTTGAGCAGCAGGTTGTTGAGCACCTGGCTGATCTGCCCCGCGTCGATCTCGACCACCCACAGATCCTCCGGCAGATCGATCTCGCAGCGCACGTTGGCGCCGCGCAGGACGAAGGAGGCCGACTCGCGGATCACTTCGGCGATCGACGCCGCCTCGCGCACCGGCGTGCCGCCGCGGGCGAAGGTCAGCAGCTGCTGCGTCAGATCGCGCGCCCGGCGCACCGCCGCCTCCGCCGAGCGCACGTGGCGGCTGCGCTGGGCGTCGAGGCCGCCGCTCTCGAGCAGCGACAGGCTGCCGAGAAGGACGGTCAGGAGGTTGTTGAAGTCGTGCGCGATGCCCCCGGCGAGGATGCCGAGGGCGTCGAGCTTCTGCGCCTTGAGCAATTCCTGCTCGATCTGCTGCTTTTCCGACACGTCGCGGAAGGCGACCACCAGCCCGGCGTGCTGACCCCGCGCCTGGATGATCGGCGAGCCCGACACCTCCACCAGCCGACGCGTTCCGGTGCGGGTGACGAGCTCGACGGTCTCGGTGCGTTCGAGGGCCTCGAGGTTGCGCGCCGCGAGCAGGCGGAAGGGTTCGTAGGGCTCGCGCGAGCCGCCGGCCCGGCGCAGGGTCAGCACCCGCCCCAACGGCCGGCCGACGGCCTCGTCGAGGGTCCAGCCGGTGATTTCGACCGCCATCGGATTGAGGAAGATGACGTCGCCCTCGGCGTCGGTGGTGATGACCCCGTCGGCGATGTTGCGCAAAGTCACCACCAGCCGTTCCTGTTCGGCGGTGAGCTCGGCCACCCGCCGATCCACCTCCTCCTCCAACCAGCGGGCGCGCCGGCGCTGGGAGACCAGGCGCCGGCCGGAGAAGACGCCGGTGGCGAGGACCGCCAGCACGGCGAGGAAGAACCAGGGCCGCTGCCAGAAGGGCCGGGCGATGTCGATCGGCGGCGAGCGCACGACGTCGCTCCACGTACCCTCGGCGCTCATCGCGCGCAGGTGGAGCCGGTACTCGCCGGCGGCGAGGTTGGTGTAGCGCAGCTCCGCTACCTGGAGATCGTGGGTCAGCCAGGCGTCGTCGAAGCCCTCGAGACGGCTGCTGAGCCGTACCCGGTCTTCGTCGATCAGGGAGACGACGTGGAAGCGGAAGGTGAGGTCGTCGTCGTCGTGAGCCAGCTCCAGGGGAGCGTCGAGGGGCAGGTGCCGGCCGCCGACCTCGACCTCGGTCAGCTCGACGATCGGCGGCGCCGGCGGCCGCCCCGGCGGCGGTTCGACGTAGACCGTGACGCCGTTCTCCGTCCCCATCCACACCCGGCCGCGGGGATCGACCAGGCCGGCGGCGCGTTGGGTCTCGCGGCCCGCCAGACCGTCGCGCACGGTGAAGGCGCGCAGGATCGCTCCATCCCAGCGCAGCACGCCGTTGTCGGTGCCGAACCAGACCCGGCCCTGGTGATCGCGCACCATGAAATAGATCGGCTGCTCGATGCGCGGCTCCTCCGGCCGTGCCAGCTGGCTGCCCACCGTCCGGTAGAGGCCGCTGGCCGTGCCCGCCCACAGGGCGCCGTCGTCGGCCTCGAGGGCCGCGAAGACGCTGCTGCAGGGCGCGGCGTCCTCGTCGCACCAGCTCTGATGATGATCGCCGGCGACGCGGTGCAGGCCGCTGGCGGTGGCGAGCAGCAGAGCACCGCCGGCGGTCGGGATCAGGCGCCGGACGTGGAGCGCCGGCAATCCGGGCTGGCGCTCGAAGCCACCGTCCGCGCGGCGGCGGAAGAGGCCGCGATCGGTGGCCGCCCACAGCCGGCCGGCCGCGTCCACCACCACCGAGGTCACGTCCCCGAGCAGGCCGTCGCCGGCGCCGAGCCAGCGCAGGGAGCCGTCCGGCTGGCGGCGGCCGAGACCGTAGGATCCGGCGGCGATCCACAGCCGGCCGGCGGCATCGGCGGCCAGGTCCCACACCCGCTCCGGCGGCGCCCGGCTCGCCGCCGGCGGCGGCAGCGGCCAGGCGGTGATGGTGCGGCCGGAGATGAAGGTCAAGCCGCCGCGGTGACCGAGGACGACGCTGCCGTCGCCGCCGGCCAGGGCGGCGGTGACCTCATCGGCGAACAGGCCGTGGAGCCGCGTGTAGGAGGCGAAACGCCGGCCGGCGAGCTTGCTCAGGCCCCGGTTGCTGGCGATCCACAGATTGTTCTCCCGGTCCAGGCAGAGGGCGCTGGTGCCGCCGGCGATCAGCCCGTTGTCGCGGCCGATCGAGGTCAGTCCGAGCTCGGGGTGGAAGTGGAAGAGGGCGGAGGCGTGGCCGAAGTAGAGCCCGCCGTGATAGTCGGGCGCCGCCGCCAGGCGGGGGGCGTAGGCCGGCGGTGCGATCGCCAGGCCGTCGGCCAGCAGGGTCGTGCGGCCGTCGCGCAGGACGCCGATCCAATGCTCGCCGATCAGCCACAGGCGATCCTCGCCGCCGGCGGCGCTCGTCTCCAGGGCCATCCCCGTGAGGCCCGGGGGCAGGGCGATGGGCAGCGGCTCGAGGGGGCGCCCGGTGCCGGGGGAGAGGGTGGCGATGCCGTCCGAGGTCGCCACCAGCAGGCGGCGCTGATGCACCAGGAGGGCGACGATCGGCCGCTCGCTGAGCCAGCTCCAGGCCCCCGCTTCGCCGTACAACAGCCCGCGGTCGGTGCCGATGGCGAAGCCGCGCATGGCGTCGTTGCCGAGCACCGCGAAGGCGGTGATGGACGGGCGCGGGGCGACGTCCGGCGGGCCGGCGGCCGGCTGCCAGCGCTCGCCGTCGAATCGGTGCAGGCGGAACGGGGCGCGCGAGCTCACCGCCCACAGCACGCCGCCCGCGTCCCAGCGCAGGGCGAACTGATCCGCCCAGGTGAAGCCGTCGTCGAGGTTGTAGGTCCGCCAGCTGCGGCCGTCGTAGCTGGCGACGCCGGCGTGGGTCGCCAGCCAGATGCGGCCGCGACGGTCCTGGACGACGTCGCGGATGCGGGTGCTCGGCAGGCCGTCGTCGACGGTGTAGTGGCGCACCGGATAGCGTTGCCCTGCGCTGGCGCTGGCGAGCATGGCGCCGGCGAGCAACAGCGCGACTCCCGCCGCGCGGCGGCGCGACGGCCCTGGCGTCGTCGACCGTTCCTTCATTGGCTTGGTGGGGGCTCAAGCCCCGGGAAACACCGAACCGGACGTCTCTGAGCATAGCACCCTTGCGCCGCCGAGAGCGCCGCCGGCGAAGGCCGCCGGCGCGGGCTAAGATCAGCGTCGCCATGGCGACAATCGGCACCGTGCTGGCGGACGCCCGCCGTCGCTTGCGCGCGGCACCCTTCGCCCCTTCAAGCCGCGAGGCGGCGCTGCTCATGGGGCACGTCCTGGGCTGGAACGAAGCGCAGGTCCTGGCCCGTCGCGAGCGGCCGTTGAGCGACGCCGAGCGCGACGCCTTCGAGGCCCTCCTCGTCCGCCGCCTGGCGGGGGAACCGGTCGCCTATCTGCTCGGCGAGCGCGAGTTCTACGGCCGGCCGTTCTACGTCGACCGGCGGGTTCTGATCCCGCGGCCCGAGACCGAGCATCTGGTCGAGGCGGCGCTGGCTCTGCCCCTGCCGCCGGCACCGCGCATCGCCGACCTCGGCACCGGCTGCGGCGCGATCGCCCTCACCCTCGCCATCGAGCTGCCGCGCGCCCGGCTGTGGGCGGTCGACCGCTCGCTGCCGGCGCTGGCGGTGGCGCGCGCCAACCGCCGGCGGCACGATCGCGGCGACCTGCGGCGTCGGGTCGCCCTGCTCGCCGGCGATCTCGCGACCGCCGTCGACCTGGAGGCGCTCGACCTGATCGTTTCCAATCCCCCCTACGTCGCCCGGCGCGAGGCCCGGACGCTGTCGCCGGAGGTGGTCGCCTACGAGCCGCACGAGGCGCTCTTCGCTCCCGGCGACGACGGGCGCAGCGTCCTCCGGCGGCTGCTCGGGGTCGCCGCGCGCCTGCGGCCGGGGGCCACCACCGTGCTGGAGATCGGCTATGACCAGGCGGCGTGGCTCGAGCGCCAGGTCGAGTGCCGGCCGGGGCTGGTGGTCGAACGCTTGATCGCCGACTACGGCGGCATCCCGCGCATCGCGGTCCTGCGCACGGTTGCGGGCGACGACCGGCCGGCCGCGATAGAGTAGGCGTCGATGGACCCGCGCTACGAGTGCCGCCGCGTGCTCGACGAAATCCGCCGCCTGATCAAGCGCTCGCCGTTCAGCCAGCGCCAGGTCGAGGCGCGGGCCGGCTTCTCCCGCGGCTACCTCTCCCAGCTGCTGGCCGAGAACCTCGACCTCAAGCTGGTCCACATCATCGCAATCCTCGAGGTGCTCGAGGTCAGCCCGGGGCACTTCTTCCGCACCCTCTACCCCGACCCCCGCGAATCGGCCCTGGCGCGCTTCAAGAGCCGCTCGCAGCTCGCCGCCTCGGCTGCCCTGAACCGCGATCTCGACGCCCTCTACGACGCCGGTCTGGAGTCGCTCAAGCAGCTGCGCCGGCGGCTCGAGCGCTGCGAAGACGCCGTCGAGCGGCTCGAGCGCATGGGCTTGCTGTCCCGGACCGGCAGCGGCGGCGGAGGACCGCAACGCCCGTGAATGCGAGTCGCAGCGCCCACGACGTCGAGTTGTGCCGGAAGCTGATCGCCCGGGCGGATGAGATGCGCCACCAGGATCCAGCCCGGGCGCTGGAGCTGGCCCGGTCCGGCCGCAACCTCGCCGCCGGCCTCGACCGCGCCCGGCTCGGCGATGCCGGCTGGCACGGCCTGCAGGCCGAAGCCTGGGGGGTGCTGGCCAGCGTCCTGCGCGCGGTGAGCAAGCTCGACGAAGCGGAGGGGGCGCTCAACGTGGCGATCGCCTTCGCCGGCGGCGTGGCGGCGACCTCGCGCGACGACCCGACCCTGGCGCCGCGCCTGGCCCAGCGCGCCGCCTACCTGCGCGCCAGCCAGCAGCGCTACGACGAGGCCCTGGAGCTGATCGAAGAGGCCGTGACGGCGTTCCGCGAGCTGCGGGCACCCGCCCAGCTCGCCACCTGCCTGGTCGATCGCAGCGTGATCCTCGCCGACGCCGGGTGGAAGCCCCAGGCGCTGATCGTCCTGCAGCGCACCCTGCGGCGGTACCGCGCCCGGATGGCGCCCCGGACCTTTCTCGCCGCGGTCCACAACATCGCCGTCTTTCTCCACGATCTGGCGCGGTCGCGACCGGCGATGCAGGAGGCGATCGCCTGGCTGAGATTCGCCATCCGCTGCCACGAGCGCTACCCGGAAACCCTCGGCCTGCTCAAGCTCTACGCCCTGCACGGCCTCACCGCCATCCGCCTCGGCGAGATCGGCCCCGGCGTGGCGTCCCTGTGGGCAGCCCACGGCGGCTTCAAGCGCCTCGGCGCCCGCCGCCAACAGGCGATCAACCTGCTCGATCTGGCCGCCGTCGCATTGCAGCACGAGCGCCGCCGCGATCTGCGCCGGGTGGGGGGGGAGATGTTCCCCGTGCTGCGGGCCTTCGACCACGACCCGGAGGCCCGCCAGGCGCTGGTGCGCTTCTGCCGCGCGCTGGTCGACGGCACCCTGACCACCCGGCTGATCCGCCGCGTCGCCACCGCCCTCCGCGCCGGCGAACCGATCTACTTCGGCGGATGAGGGACGTACGGCGGCGCGCCGGCGCAGCGGACGCGCCGCCCGTCCCGGGCAAGGCACCCGCGGCTACGCCACGCCACCCGGCTCGATGGTCAGATGGTGCTTGGTCGCTCCCTGGTGCTGGGCGAGCGCGTCGGCGGCGCCGGCGGCGAGGACGACGGCGGGCAACAGGGCGAGCACGAGGCCGCAGGCGAGAGTGCAGGACACGAAGCGTTTGAACATTGCACAGGCTCCTTCGAAGTCGCGACAGGGGCTCCATCGCCCGTCTCGCGGTGGTCGGTCAAACCGTAGAAGCCGTCCGCCGCACCGCTGCCGTCTCCCTTGGAATTCTCAGAACGATTTGCCTATCTCAGAGAACTTCTTGAATAACGCAAATCTTTCCGCTAATCTCAAAGCTCTTTCAGCGTCCGATTCGCCGGCAGTCGATCTCGCCGGCGACGAAGGTGAGGTCTAGCCATCGAGACGGGGGAAAGCATGGTCCCGAGCGCCGCGATCCAGATCGACAAGCCCTTCGTCTCGCGCCTCTTGATCGGCGCCCTCTCCGAGCACGAGCAGCGGCGGTTGGTGGCGCGTCTCCTGCGTCTCGACTCGACCTTCCGCCTCAGCGTGGCGGCGGTGCTCGAGCCGTTCGAGATGTTCGACCAGGAACTGGCGGCGGAGTACGCCGAAGCCCTCGAGCGCCGGCAACGGGACCCCGGCTTCGACCTGGCGGCGGCGCGACGGGCGATCCTCGAGCGCGCCCGGCGTGCGGCCGGCGACCTCGAGGCCCAGCTCGACCGTTTCACCCTCGAGGAGGTGCTCAAACTCGGCGAGGTAACCCACCGGTTCTTTTCCTGGACCATGGCCGAATTGCTGCTCGAACGCGCCCGGCACGCTCCCGACCCCCGGCGGGTCCGCGCCAACCTCTACCTCGCCCTGATGGTGATCGACGTGGTCGACATCCTCGGCGCTACCGGGCACTCCCTGTCCTTCCCGACGGTGGTCGAGGACGTGCGCAGCCGCATCCGTGCTGCCTATGCGGCACTCGGAAATTGAGCGATGCCCGGCCCGCGAGACGAAGTTCGTCGCGTCCTCAGACGGCTGCGGCTCCTGATCTTCTTGTCGCCGCTCAATCAGCGGCAGGTGGAGGCACGGGCCGGGTTCTCCCGCGGCTATCTGTCGCAGATCGTGTGCGGCAACGTCGACCTCAAATTCCGTCACCTGATCACCATTCTGCACGCCGCCGACATCGATCCAGGGGCGTTTTTTGCTGAGCTTTATCCCCGTCGCCGCAGCGAGCGCCTGCAGCAGGTGCTCGATGGATTCTTGCGCCGTTCGCGGCCGATCGATCGGCTGTTGCGCAAGCAACTGGTGCGGCTTTACGGCCTGGGATTGGAATCGCTGGAAGAGCTCTACGAGCGCCTCGATCGTTGCGAAGACGCCTTCTCGGAGCTCGAAGCGATGGGCATATTCGAACGCGAGACCGGTTGACGAACGCGATCGATCCGTGCGGTAGCGATCGATGGTGGTTTTCTGTTACGATCATGTTAGATCGAGGCCGGCCTGACGATGGCGGAAACACTGTTACAAACCGTGACCATCCATGTCGAGAAGTGAAGCCCCTCGACGGACCGTTCCGCTCACCGTCAGGCCGGCCCTCGCATCCTGCGCCGACATCCGATAGACAACTCGCCCGCCTCGAACGTTCTAGACCGTAGGGCGTGGTGGTCGGTTCCGGCCGGCGCGCTCGCTGCGACCATGAGCAAGCGCCCCTTACTCCTCGCCGGGATCCCGATCCTCCTCTTCTGGCTGGTGATGATGGCGCTCGTGCTACGCCGCGAGCTGGGAACGCCGCAGCTGCCGCCGCCGGCCCGCTCCGATCTCGCAGCGCGCGAGACCTGGCTCGCCTTCACCCTCGCCGACGGCCGTCGCATCGGCACGCTCCATGCCCGCAGTACGCCGCAGGCGCGCGGCGGACGGGCCGGCGTCGCCCTGAGCCTCCGCAGCCGCCTGCAGCTCGATCTCTTGGGGCGGCCCAGCGAGATGCGGATGACGGGATCGGCCTGGCGGCCGCTCGACGGCGGCGACCTGCGGTTTCGTTTCGACGTGCGCTCCGGCGACCACGCCCTGACCGTCGCCGGCCGGGTGGCGGACGGCCTGCTCGACGCCCGGGTGACGTCGGCGGGGGAGACCGTCCCCCTGCGCCTGCCGGTGGACCGGCACCTGGCCTTCGGCGGCGGTTTCGGCTCGCTGCTGGAGCTGCCCGTCCTCGACGAGGGCGAGGTCTACCGCATGACGGGCTTCGATCCCCTGACCCTCCACGCCACGTCGGTGCGGGTGCGGGGGGCGGGCCGGGAGACGGTGAGGATCGGCGGCGAACGCGTCGAAGGCCGGCTGCTCGTGGTCGAATCCGGGGGGCTGAGCTCGCGGGTGCTGGTCGACGAGCGCGGTGAGCTGCTGCGGGCGGAAACGCCCTTCGGACTCCGCCTGGAGCGCCTCTCGCCGCAGCAGGCCCTCGCCCCCGGCGCCGCCGATCAAGGCGCCGACCTGCTCGCTGCGACGGCGGTGGTGCCGCGCGGCAAGCGGCCGTTCCGCGGTGCCCGCGAGCTGCGTTTCGCCGTCGGCGGGATCGGCGATCGAACCCTGCCGAGCGACGACCACCAGCGCCGCGAGGGCGGGGAACGCTACCGGGTGCTCGCCGCGGGCGAGCCCGGCGATCCGCCGCCGGACCTCGGCCCCTACCTCGCCGCCGAGCCGCTGGTGCAGTCCGATCACCCGTCGATCCGGACCCGCGCCCTGGCCATCGCCGGCGACCTGCAGGATCCCCTGGCGCGCGCCCAGCGCCTCAACGACTGGCTGTTCGCCGAGCTCGACAAGGAGGTGGTGCTGAGCGTCCCGTCCGCCCTCGAGGTGCTGCGCAGCCGGCGCGGCGACTGCAACGAGCACGCGGTGCTCTTCACCGCCCTGGCGCGCGCCCTCGAGCTGCCGGCGCGCATCGCCGTCGGCCTGGTGTGGAGCGACGAGCTCGGCGCCTTCTACTACCACGCCTGGCCCGAGGTATGGATCGCCGACCGCTGGCTGCGCTTCGACCCCACCCTGGGCCAGGCGCCGGCCGACGCCACCCACCTCAAGCTGCTGACCGGCGGCATCGCCGCCTGGCCGCAACTGCTCGCGTTTCTCGGTTCCCTCGAAATCGACGTCCTGGAGGTCGAATGATCCGCACCGCCGGCCTGACGAAACGCTTCGGCGACAAGGTCGCCCTCCATGGCCTCGACCTCTGGATCGGCCGCGGCGAGCTGTTCTGCTTCCTCGGACCGAACGGCGCCGGCAAGACGACGACGATCAAGCTGCTCACCGGCCTGCTGCGGCCGACCGCCGGCCGAGCCCTGGTCGGCGGTCACGACGTGGTGCGCCAGCCGATCGAGGCCAAGCGGTTGCTGGGCTACGTCCCCGATCGTCCCTTTCTCTACGACAAGCTCACCGGCGGTGAATTCATGCGCTTCGTCGCCGGGCTTTACCGCCTGCCCGAGGCCGGCCTGGCGCAGCGTTGTCGCGAGCTGCTCGAACGCTACGAGATCGGCCATGCCACCGATCAGCTGATCGAGAGCTACAGCCACGGCATGCGACAGAAGCTCTCCTTCGCCGCCTGCTTTCTGCACCATCCGCAGGTGGTGGTGGTCGACGAACCGTGGGTCGGGCTCGACCCGCGGAGCATCCGCGCGGTCAAAGACGACCTCAAGGAACGCACCCGCAACGGCCTGACCGTCTTCATGTCGACCCACACCCTGGCGATCGCCGAGGAGATGGCGGATCGCATCGGCATCATCCACCGCGGTCGCCTGCTGCACGTCGGCACGGTGCCCGAGATCAAGGCCCTGGCCTCGCATCCGGGATCCCTCGAGGACGTCTTCCTCGAGCTCACCCGGGACGACGAGCCGGCGGTCGAGCCGGCGGCATGAGCTCGCCCCTCGCCGCCCTCTTGTGGGCCGCCGGCCGCGTCCAGCGTCACCGCCTGGCAGCCTTGGCGCGGGAATCGCGGCTCAAGATCGCCTTCGTCTCCCTCTCCGCCCTTCTCCTGTGGCTCGGCGCCTTCGCCCTCTGCCGCGGCGGCCTGGAGCTCGCCACGTCCCTCGGCGGCAGCCTGGGGGAGGCCGGCGGTGCGGCGCTCGCCGACCTGCTGATGGCGCGTCTGTTGTCGGTCTTCGCCCTGGCGCTCTTCAGCATGCTGATCGTCTCCAACGTGCTGGTGGCCTACGCCACCTTCTATCGGGCGGAAGAGATGCGCCTGGTGGTGCAGAGCCCGGCGGCGCCGGCGGCGGTCTTCCTCGGCCGTTTCTACGACTGCGTCTTCATGAGCTCCTGGGCCCTCGCCTTCCTCGGCTCGCCGCTGCTTCTGGCCTACGGTCTCGAGCGCGGCGCGCCGCCTTCGTTCTACCTCGCCCTGGTGATCTTCTACCTGCCCTTCGTCGTCATCCCGGCGGCGATCGGCGCCCTGCTGGCGATGGTGCTGGTGCGGGTCCTGGCGCGGCTGAGCCGCGGCCGGGCTCTGGCGGTGGGTGCCGTCGTGCTGGTGCTGCTCGGCAGCGGCCTGCGGGCGACGGTCGAGCCGCCGGACCTGAGCGACGCGGCGACGATCCGGGCGCTGGTCGCCGCCATGGCGCACACCGAGTCGTCCCTTCTGCCCAGCTTCTGGCTCGCCCGCGGCCTGCTCGCCGCCGCCGCCGGGGAGCTGGGGCAGGCCGGTTTCTACGCCCTGGTGCTGGTCGCCAACGCCCTGCTCGCGGTGTGGCTCGCCGCCGTCGCCGCCGAGCGTTGGCTCTATCCCGGCTACGCCGTGGTGGCCGAGGGCGGCGGCAGGAGCCGCCGCCGACGCTCCTTCGCCTGGCTCGACGCCGCCCTGCGACCGTTGCCTCAACCCGGCCGCGCGCTGGTGCTCAAAGACGTCAAGCTCTTCTGGCGCGACGCCGCCCAGTGGTCGCAGTTCCTGCTCTTCTTCGGCATCCTGGTGCTCTACGTCGCCAACCTCGGCGACGCCGGCGCGGCCTACCGCCGCGAGCCGTGGCGCAGCTGGATCGCAGCGCTCAACGTCGCCGCCTGCCTGCTGGTGCTCGCCACCCTCACCACCCGCTTCGTCTACCCCTTGATCAGCCTCGAGGGGCGCCGCTTCTGGATCCTCGGCCTGGCCCCCGTACGCCGCCGTTGGGTGGCGTGGCAGAAGCTCTTCACCAGCGCCGCCCTGTGCTCGCTCTTCACCGTCGCGCTGGCTCTCTTGTCCGCCTGGCGGCTGGAGCTCGAGCCGTCGCTCGCCGCCTTCTCGGTCGCCAGCGTCCTCCTCGCCACCGCCGCCCTCTCCGGCCTGGCGGTGGGCCTCGGCAGCCTCTATCCCAACTTCGAGGAAGAAAGCCCGTCGCGCATCGTCTCCGGCATGGGCGGCACCCTCAACTTCATCCTCAGCCTGGTCTACGTCCTGCTGGTGGTGGCGGCGGTGGCGCTGGCGGTTCACGCCCCGACCCTGCTCGACGCCGGCCTGGTGCCGCCCTGGATCGTCCCCGCCGCCGCCGCCTGGGTCGTCCTCTTGAGCGCCCTCGCCACCTGGCTGCCGATGCACCTCGGCGCCCGTCACCTCGAACGCCTCGAGCTGTGACGCAGCAGACGCCGAGCCGGCAGGGGAGCCCGTCTCATCGCAGCCGGAAATGGAAGTCGTACTCAACCTGGCATCCCGCAGCGCCCGGCCGGAACGCGCGCACCTGATTGCCGCGGACCCGGCTCGCACCGTGCTCGATCAGCTCCACCGGCGCGCCGAGCCCGTCGCGCAGGGATCGAGCCAGCTCGTATCTCGCCGTAAGGGGGTCGAGCTTCCGGCCTCCGAGACGGATGATCAAGTGGGCACCACCCGCCAGCAGGTCACGCAGGCGATAGTAGATGTCTCCGAGGAGGTCACGGAGATAGCGCGACCCTCACGGCTCTCTTCCTGCTCGACGTGATCTGCGTCCTCTACGTCTTGCACCGGCAGGCAATGGGGAATGAAGATCGCCGGGTTGGGCGTCGATGCCGGCTGGTGCCGGAACCAGAACCCGGATCGAACAGCCCCTCCTCTTGCGCTTGCTCGAGGACGTATATCCCCTGGACAAGACGATGAATCGTGTCGTGGCGATCACCCAGCTTACGCGCGACGTCGCGTAGGGTCACGCCACGGTCTTTTTCCTGCCGATACCAGTCGGCAGCGAACTTGCCCTTGGCGAAGGAATCCCACTTGTGAGGACCGTTGATGTGTTTGAAGCCGATAAACTGGCGCGCCTCATCCCGCGATGCGACGGCCTGGACCTCAATCCGTTCCAGACTCTCTGCAGCTCCGGGGGCCATGGGCGGCAGGGCGACGCTCAGCTCTCGTGCGACTTCGGGCTGCCGCAGCAGCTTGACCGCGGCGAGCCGGCGGTTGCCCTCGAACACCAGATAGTGATCCGCACGGCGGTGCACAATCAGGGGCTCGAAGTTGACGAAACCGTTGGCGGCGATGGTTTCGATGAGCTCGCGTAAGTCCGCCGAGACGAGCAGCTGCTGAATGCCGTCGATCTCCGTGCGATTCCCGCCGCCATAGCCGGCGAGACGAGGATTCTCGAGGTCGAGGCGCATGTCGTCCGGATGGAGAAATCCGCGCTCGCCAGGCTTGATTTCCGGCAACGACACGATTCTTTCCTCGATTTCGCCGAACGGCCGAAGGTTCCCGCCAGGATAGCACGCTGGCGGAGCCGGCACCTCCTGGATCCTGGTGCCGGAGTATAGACCGCTTGGCCTGGTGCGGGCTGGGGGGTACGATTCGGCCATGGCGAGATCGAGTGAGCGTGGCGACGACGTCGCCCGGCGGCGGACGCTGGCGGTGCTGGCGGTTCTCGGCGGAGCAGCTGCCGGCTGGGCGGTTTTTCTCTGGTTTCAGCTGCTGCGGGCGCGCAGCGGGCTGGAGCCCTTCTGCGCCTTCGGCGCCGACGACTGCGCCCGTCTGTGGGACGGCGCCTTCGCCGGCGCGGTGCACCGGGTGAGTGGCGTGCCGGTGGCGGGATGGGGGGTGGCGTGGGGCGTCGCGGCGCTGGTGCTGCCGCTCCTCGCCCGGCGCCAGGGCGGCGGGCAAGGGCTCTTCCGCCACGCCGAGGGGGCGGTGCGCCTGGTCGGCCTGGCCGGTCTGGCCGGGGTGGCGGCGCTGCTCGCCGCCAGCACCTGGGAAGGCGGCTTCTGCAGCAATTGCGCCCTGACCTACGTGCTGACCGTCGCCTACGGCGCCCTCGCCCTGGGACGTCTGAAGGCTTCGCCGTGGACCGAGCACGGGGTCTTCGCCGCCACCCTGGTGACGGTGGCGAGCTATGCGCTGTTGCTCTACCCCGGGCTGCGGACGCCGCGTGGCGACGCCGGGTCGGCGGGCCAGCGGGCGGTGGCCGAGGCGGCGCAGACCCTGCCACCGCCCCCCGCACCGGGCACGCCGGCGCCGGGCACGCCGGGAGCCACGGCCACGACGGAGGAGGAGCTGCGCCGATTCCTCGACACGCTGCCGCCGGAGCTCAAGCAGATCCTGAGCGACGTGCTGGAGCAGTTCCGCCGCCAGCCCGTCCTGCCCCCGGAGCCGCCGCGGGCGCCGATCGGCAATCCCTCCGCCGGCGTCCTGATCACCGAGTTCACCGACGTCAAGTGCAGCCACTGCGCCGACCTGCACCAGACCATGGCCTACATCCTGAACGCCCTGCCCGGCCGCTTCGCTCTCGACGCCCGCCACTACCCCCTCGACGGTGCCTGCAATCCGCGCCTGCCGGCGCGCGGCCCGGAGACCGTGCGCTGCCTGGCGGCGCGGGTGCAGATCTGCGCCGAGGGCGATCCGCGGCGCTTCGAGCTCTCCGGCGAGCTCTTCGCCCACCAGCGCGAGCTCGACGAGCGACTGACGTACGCCATCGCCGCCAAGTACCTGCCGCAGATGGCCCTCGACGCCTGCCTCGCCGACCCGGCCACCGAAGCCAAGCTCCAGGCCGACGTCGAGTACGCCGGCCGCTACGACCCCCGCGGCACCCCCTTGGTGCTGGTCAACGGCCGCCAGGCCAGCCCCTACGGCCCCTTCCTCTTCGCCATCATCCTCACCGGCGGCGATCCCGACCACCCCGCCTTCGCCGACCTCCCCCCACCGCGGACCGGCGGCTGAGGCCGGGGC
>RFGL01000118.1 GCA_003697015.1 Acidobacteriota bacterium
ATATGAAGAGGGGCCGCCCCACCGCCGCCGCCCCCGCCCGACGACCCGCCGGCGGCGGGGATGCTGAAGGAGACGCCGGGGGGCTGCTCGACGCTCAAAGTGGCGCGACGGCCTGGCCATGCGGCCTTCCTGCACCATCCGACGGACGGTGGCCGCCGGCTCGGCCGGCGGGGGGTCTCGTCCGCCTCGGCGCCGCCGCGCAGGTTGCCGGCGGGGGCGGCGGGGGCGCTCAAGGCGTGATCCGGGTTGGCCCTCCCGCCTCCGATGCCTCGTAGGTCAGTCCGAAGACCGTATCGGCGAGCCAGCGCCTGAAACCTTCGTTGTCGGTGAACTGCTTGAACAATTCGGTGTCGTCCTGGAGCAGAGCGGTCATGACGCGCCCGAGCGCCTTGTCGTGCTCGATGCGGGCGTTCTGCCTGTCGGAGTTCTTTACGGCGTTCCTGTACGCCTGGTCGGCCGCCACGCGGCTCGGGATCTCCTCGGTGATCAGGCGATGGATCCGGTCGCGATCGGTCCATTCGATGTTGCCGAACCGGTCGTTGAAGCCCCTGATGATGTTCGACAGCCGGTCGAGCTCGGGCTCCGGCTTGCGGCCGCCGCCCGCCGCCGGCACGGGATCGAGCCCGCCTTCCTCGTCGGCGAGCCGGATGGCGGCCTCGGCGCGCTTCTCGACCCGGTAGCTGTCCATGTCGATCGCCTCGAGAATGCCCCGCGAGAGGTCCTCCTCCTTCGGCGCTGGAAGCTTGGGCACCAGGAAGGCGAGGAAGATCGACAGCTTCTCCCACTCGGGCTTGGCGTAGGGGAGGACCTGGGAGAGAAAGCCGTAGGTGCGGAGGAAGGCCTTGGCCTTGCCCTTGAAGTCGACCTGTCCGTCTTCGTCGAGCTCTTTCCGATAGCTCGCCACGCAGGCATCGAGGATCGGGTCGAGCCGGTCTCGATCGGCGCCGTCGAGGTAGAGCCGCACGAGCTCATCCACCTGCTCCGGCGCATAGACCTGGTAGCCGTCGACGGCCGCCTTCAGGTCGTGCAGCTTGTCCGGGTCGGTCTCCTCGGCGAGGATCGTGGTGCGGTAGTAGGGCTCGAAGGCCTTGCGGATGGTCTCGAGGTCGTTCTGGAAGTCGAGCACGAAGACGTCGTGTTTCTTCGGGTGCGCGCGGTTGAGCCGCGAGAGCGTCTGCACGGCCTTGACCCCCGAGAGCGGCTTGTCGACGTACATCGTGTGCAGCAGCGGCTCGTCGTAGCCGGTCTGGAACTTGTCGGCGCAGATCAGGAAGCGGTACGGATCCTCGCGGATTTTGTCGGCGATCCGGCTCGAGGGAAAGCCGTTGAGCGCAGCCTCGGTCACTTTCTGGCCGCCGTACTCGTGCTCGCCGGAGAAGGCGACGATCGCCTGGTGCGGGCTCTTGCGCTGGCGCAAGTAGCCGCGGAAGGCGTGGAAGTACTGGATGGCGCGCTCGATGCTGCTGGTGACGACCATCGCCCGCGCCTCGCCGCCGATCTTGTTCTTGGCGATCACCTGCTCGTGGAAGTGATCGACCATGATCTCGGCCTTGAGCCGGATCGCATAGTCGTGGCTCTCGACGTAACGCCGCAGCTTCTTCCGCGCCTTCTTGACGTCGAACTCGGGGTCGTCTTCGATCTTTTTGACCAGCCGGTAGTAGCTCTCGACCGGCGTGTAGTGGGCGAGCACGTCGAGGATGAAGCCCTCCTGGATCGCCTGCTTCATGGTGTAGCTGTGGAAGGGGCGGTGCTTGACCGTGCCGTCGGGCTGCGGCACGGGTTCGCCGAAGAGCTCGAGGGTCTTGTTCTTCGGCGTCGCGGTGAAGGCGAAGTAGCTCGCGTTGGGCAGGAGCTTCTTGGCCTCGATCAGGCGGTTGATCCGGTCCTCGAGGGTCTCGTCTTCCTCGCCGCCGTCGCCGCCCGCGAGCGCCTGGTGCATCTTCGCCGTGGTGCGACCGCCCTGGCTGGAGTGGGCCTCGTCGATGATGATGGCGAAGCGCCGGCCGGCGTGCTCGTTGCCGATTTCGTTGTAGATGACGGCGAACTTCTGGACCGTCGAGATGATGATCTTCTTGCCCTGGGCCAGGAAGCGGCGCAGATCGCCCGATTGCCCGGCGTGGCCGACGGTCGCGCCGACCTGGGCGAACTGCTTGATCGTGTCCTTGATCTGCTGGTCGAGGATGCGGCGGTCGGTGACGACGACGATGGAGTCGAAGACCGGCGCATCGTCCTTGCTGAGCCGGATGAGCTGGTGGGCGAGCCAGGCGATGGAGTTCGACTTGCCGCTCCCCGCCGAGTGCTGGATCAGGTAGCGCCGCCCGGCGCCGTGCCAGCCGGCATCGGCCAGCAGCTCGCGGACGACGTCGAGCTGGTGGTACCGGGGCCAGATCTGCTTGCGGCTCTTCTTGCCCGTGCGCGGATCTTTCTCGACGACGACCTGGGCGTAGTTCTCGAGGATGTCGGTCAGGCCCTCGCGGGTGAGGATGCGCTTCCAGAGGTAGTCGGTCTTGAGCCCGTGGGGATTGGGCGGGTTGCCGGCGCCGTCGTTCCAGCCCTGATTGAAGGGCAGGAACCACGAGGCCTTGCCCTTGAGGTGGGTGCAGAAGCGCACCTCGTGCTCGTCGACCGCGAAGTGCGCCACAGAGCGCCCGAACTCGAAGAGCTTCTCGCGCGGGTCGCGGTCGCGCTTGTACTGCTCGACCGCGTCGGCGACGGTCTGCTTGGTGAGGCGGTTCTTGAGCTCGAAGGTGGCGACCGGCAGGCCGTTGATGAAGAGCCCGAGGTCGAGGGCCCGCTGGCTCTCGTCGCGCGAGTAGCGGAGCTGGCGGGTGACGCTGAAGCGGTTGGCGGCGAAGCGCTCGGCCGCCTTCGGGTTGCCGGGCGACGGGGTGCCGTAGAAGAGGTCGATCTCGTGCGGGCCGTGCTTGATCCCGTGGCGCAGCACGTCGATGGTGCCGCGTTTGCTGATCTCGCCCTGAAGCCGCGCCAGGAACTTGCGCCGGGTCGGGCCGTCCTCGTCGAGGGCGAGGGACTCGGCCGCCTCGGGCTGGGTGTGGCGCAGGAAGGCCGCGAGCTGGACGAGGTCGACGCAGTACTCGCGGTTGTAGTCTTCCGGACGGCCGCAGATCCAGCCCGCGTCGTACGCAGCCGGCCGCTCGCGCACCTCGTCCGCCGCGGGCACCCAGTCCGGATCGCAGGGTGAGCCGGTGAGCGCCGTGCAGATCAGCCGCTCGAGACCGCGCTCGGAGGTGTCGGTGGGGCTCACGCCTCGGCCTCCACGGGTGTCTCATCGAGATCGCCCGCGCCTCCGCCCACCCCGGCGCCGGCCTCCAGCTCATCCAGCAGCTCCGACTCGTCCTCCTCCTCCGGCAGCCGCGCGGCGACCTCCCGCACGTCGAGCTTGCCGGTGACCACGTCGGCGATCAGGCGGGTGCGGAGCTCTTCGAGCAGGTCGATCTCGCGCCGGGCGGCTTGGGCAGCGCGGTCGAGGGAGGCTGTTTGCTCGTCGAGGAACCGGACGATGGCGGTTTGTTCGGGCAGCGGGGGAAGCGCGATTCTCCACGCCCGCATGCGTTGCTGAGAAATCTTTGGCATGGTACCACTTGATCCTCGGGCATCTCTCTCGATCTGGTCACGACCTACTCGCGACAAGAGAACTCTCATTAGATACCCAGTTTCAAGATCTTGATTACGGAGCCGTAGTCGATAGATCAAATCACATAAGATCGTACGCGGTCGCACGCCTTTTACGATGCAAACATCGCCAACCCGGTCAGGGGTGTTCGAACGGGTGATGAGAAGATCGCCCTCGCACACTTCAATTCCGGCCGGAATCGAAGCATTCACAGGGATCGGCTTGAAAGCGCCGGGATCGAACCGACCCCGTCTCACAGCAGAAAGCGTCAGCACAACCCATTGATCCTCGTTCACGCCACCCTCAGCGGCTACTGGGCTCCATCCCTGGTCGATATGATGAATGCAACGCGCCAATTGAACTACCTCCCAATGCGACGGAACATCCCCCAGCCACTCGACGCCGGAGTCCTTGTATTCCGGGTAAGGCCCGCCGGTGCGGGCGTCGATGCGGCCGGTGACGGCCTGGTGGATGAGCGCCTGCTTGTACTCCTCGAGCAGCTTGACCAACCGCTGCCGCGCCCGGATCA
>RFGL01000119.1 GCA_003697015.1 Acidobacteriota bacterium
ACCACGGACTGCACACGCTCCTCCAGGCCCCCTGGATCCACCGCCTCGAAGAGCTCCACCTCGGCGGCAACGCCATCACCCGGCCGGGGGAAGAAGGCAGCGTGGCGCAGGATTACGCCAACCTGCGCCGCAGCCTGAAGGGGGTGGTGGACCTGGTGGAGCGCGGCTATCAGGTGATCCTCACCCACGGCAACGGGCCGCAGGTCGGCAACCAGATGATCCGCGTCGAGCTCGCCCGCGGCCAGGCCCCGGACCTGCCCCTCGACGTGGTGGTCGCCGACCTGCAGGGCGGTCTCGGATACATGATCGAACGGGTGCTGCGCAACCACCTGCTGCGGCGTAACCTCGAGGTTCCGGTCTGCGTGCTGGTCACCCAGATCGAGGTGGACGAAAACGACCCGGCCCTGAAGCGGCCGGCCAAATTCGTCGGCCCGGTCTTCTCGCGCCGGGAGATCGAGAAGCTGGCCGCCGAACGCGGCTGGCAGGTCAAGGAAGACCCCGGCCGCGGCTGGCGGCGGGTGGTGCCCTCCCCCGAGCCCATCGCCATCGTCGAGCGCGACCTGATCCGCACCCTGGTCGACGCCGGGGCGCTGGTGATCGTCAGCGGCGGCGGCGGCATCCCGGTGGCCCGCAGTCGCAAGCGGCGCATGCTCAAGGGCGTCGAGGCGGTGATCGACAAGGACCTGGCGGCGGCGGTGCTGGCGCGCGAGGTCGGCGCCTCCGAGCTCTACATCCTGACCAGCGTCGAGCACGTGATGCTCGACTTCGGCACCCCGCAGGCCCGGCCTCTGGGCACGGTGACGGTGGCCGAGGCACGCCGCTACCTGGCCGCGGGCCAATTCCCTCCCGGCAGCATGGGACCCAAGATCGAAGCCGCCTGCCGCTTCGTCGAAAACGGCGGCCGGCGGGCCCTGATCACCGACATCTTCGCCCTCGGCCGGGCCCTCGCCGGGCGCACCGGCACCTGGATCGTGCCGTGATCGCCGCCGCGCCCGCAGTCGTCAGCCCGCCGCCGGCGACCCACCCCCGGAGGACCTGCGGCGACCGGCCATGACCCTGCTCCTGATCTATGCCTTCGGCGCCCTGTCGGTGTCCTTCTTCTGCTCCCTGCTGGAGGCGTCGCTCCTGTCGAGCCGCCTCGTCACCCTGGTGGAGCGCAAGAAGGCGGGCGATCGCGGCGCCGAGCTGCTCCTCGACATCAAGGAGCACCGCCTCGACGACGCGATCAGCTCCATCCTCACCCTCAACACCATCGCCAATACCATCGGCGCCACCCTCGCCGGCGCGCAGGCCAAGGTGGTGTTCGGCGACAACCGGCTGATCGGCGTCGTCACCGCGGTGGGGGTGTTCACCGCCTCCCTCTCCCTCGGCGTCCTGATCTTCTCCGAGATCATCCCCAAGACCCTGGGAGCGGTCTACGCCTCGCGCCTGATCGGCTTCGTCGGCCGGGCGGTGGCCGCCCTCATCTGGCTGCTCAAGCCCTTCCTCCTCCTCACCCGGCTGATCACCCGCCTCCTCACCCCCGCGGGGAAGCTCGGCACCGGCATCTCGCGCAGCGAGCTGGTGGCGATGATCGGCCTCGCCGCCCGCGAGGGGGCGCTGCCGCTGTCGGAATCGCGGGTGCTCGACAACGTGCTGCGCTACAACGAGATCAAGGTCGACGACGTGATGACCCCGCGCACCGTCATCGCCATGCTGCCGGAGGACACGCCGGTGCGCGATTTCCTGCGCGACGAGGAGAGCCGGGTCTTCTCCCGCATCCCTCTCTACCGCGGCGATCGCGACGACGTCACCGGCTACGTGCTGCAGCGCGAGGTGCTCTCCGCCGCCGCCCGCGACGACCTCGACTCGCCCCTGGCGCGCTTCAAGCGACCGGCGCTCTTCCTCCCCGAAGGCCAGCCGGTGGGGCGGGTGCTGCGGCGGATGATCGAACAGCGCGAGCACCTCGCCCTGGTGACCGACGAATACGGCGGCGTCAGCGGCCTGGTCACCCTCGAGGACCTGGTGGAGACCATCCTCGGGGTCGAGATCCTCGACGAATACGACCGCGTCGCCGACCTGCGGGCCGAGGCGGCGAAGCTGCGCCAGCAGCGGCTCGAGGCCATGCGTCGCTTTCATCAGCCGCGGGCGCAGCCTCGGGCGCAGCCGCGGGAGCAGCCGCCGGCGCAGCAGCCGGCGGCGGCGGCCGAGCGGCCGGCGCGGGAGAGGTCATGAGCCGCCCCACCCGCCTCGCCCTCATCGCCCTGAGCCTCTTCCTCGCCCTGGCGCCGGCGGCCATCCAGCAGCCCTCCCTGCCCCTGGCGCCGCGCGGCGAGGAGCCGTCCTACCTGCTCGCCACCTTGAGCCTGCTGCGCGACGGCGACCTGGTGTGCGATCGCGGCGACCTGGAGCGGCTGTTTCAGGTTTTCCCCTTCGCCCGCAATGCCCCCCTCGAGCTGATGCGCACGACGGCGGACGGGCCGCTGCTCTTCGCCGTGCCGCCGCTCTATCCGCTGCTGGCGCTGCCCTTCACCGCCGCCGCCGGCAGCCACGGGCCGCTGGTCTTGAACGCCCTGCTTCTGGTGCTCTGCCTGTGGCTCGCCACCGGCTACCTGCGGCGCTACAACGGCGGCGCCGTCGCCCTGCTCTTCGGCGCCGGTTTCGTCCTCGCCAGCAGCGCCTTCGCCTACGCCTTCTGGGTTCATCCCGAGGTGTTGACCATGACCCTGGTCCTCGCCGCCCTGGTCCTCGGCTGGAGCGCTCCCGCCGGCGGCCGGGAGCGCCGGTGGACGGCGTCGGGCGGCCGCCTGGCGACGAGCGGCCTGGCCCTCGGCCTGGCGACATCCTTGCTGCCGGGCGCCGGCCTCCTCGCCCTGCCTCTCGCCCTGCGCCAGCGGCGAGGCGCCCGTCTCGTCCTGCTGCTCGCCGCCGCCGTCGCCGGCTGGGCACTCGCCGCCGGTTGGACCCTGCGCCTCACCGGCGGCGAGGCGCCGATCGCGCGCTTCACCGCCGCGGTCGAC
>RFGL01000010.1 GCA_003697015.1 Acidobacteriota bacterium
ACCCCGGCCGGCCGAACCCCGGCAGCGCGGTGGTCGACGCCATCAACCAAGCCCTCGAGCTCGAGCGGGCGGGCCGGCTCGATGAGGCCTTGGCGCGGATCCGCCAGGAGCAGAGCGAGGCGCCGGGAGAGGGCGGCCTCTACCTGGTCGAGACCCGCTTGCTGCTCAAGCTCCGGCGCCTCGAGGAAGCGGAAGCGGCGGCGGAGAAAGCCCTGCGCCTCGCCCCCCAATTGCCCGACGCCCTCTACCAGCGCGGCGTCATCCAGGCGATGAAAAAAGAGCTCGACGACGCCGAGCGCACCTTCCGCCAGGTCCTCGAACGCGCCCCCGAGCACGTCGCAGCCCTCAACGACCTCGCCCTCCTGCTGATCACCCAAGGCCGCAAAGACGAAGCCCGCGAGCTCCTCCAGCGGGTCATCGCCATCAATCCCAACGACCAGCAAGCCCGCCAGCGCCTCGCCGCCATCGGCTCGTAGGTGCCCGCGCGAGGAAGTCTCGACATCCGGCCGCTGCCTCTGGTAGGCTGCCGCCTGTAGTAGATCGGTATTGAGCTGAAGCCGGGGCAACCCAGCATTTATTGACGGCCCGGCCGTTCTCGCGTCTCGGCGCTTCAGCTCGCTCATGTTGCCTTGCGCAACCTCGACGGCATTGCCGTCATGGCGCATGCATGGAGGCTGAAGACTATGGCCCGTACCCTCTCGATCCGCTGGCCTCGCATTCCCTTTCTGCCCTTCGCCTTCTTCGCCCGCCTGGCGGCGGCCATCGCCCTCTACTTCGTCGCCGCCGAGGTCGTTCGCCTCGCCGAACAGACGTCCCTGCTGGTGCCGTCGGACGACAGGCTGATCTGGCTCAGCTTCGTCATCCTGCTCGTCCTGCTCTTCCTACCCGAGCTCTACGCCTGCCTGCGCTTCGTGGCCTCGGGCGCGTATTGGATCGGGACGAAGCTGCTCACCCCCCAAGCCCGCGGCGACGGCCGCCTCGGGCGGCGGCTCCTCAAGGCCTACCGCTGGGCGAGCGCGGCGCTGGTGAATCTGCTGAGCTTTCCCATCCGCACCTACTACAAGCCGAGCCTCGCCGCCATCCTCGGCGCCCTCCTCCTGCACTGGTTCACCGTCACCTTCGTCGTCTGGCTGGCGGAGGTACGGCACGCCGGCGCCGGCTCGCCCTTCGTCCACAGCCCGCTCGCCGGCCAGCTCACCGACTCGCTGATCAAGATGGCGATGATGCTTGCCGGCAAGGGCTTCGACTATCCGCCGCAGTCGACCGTCTCGCGGGTGGTCATCCTCGTCGGCTTGGTGATCTTCCTCGTTCTCCTGGTGTTCTACGGCAGCGCCTTCAACGACAGCCGGCGGCGTCTGGCCCACCGCCGGCTCAAGGGCAAGCCACGTTTCCTGCCGCTCTTCGGCCACCTCCTGGTGAGCGGCGAGATCCCCGCCGTGCGCATGCTGCTGCACCAATTCGAGCACTACGACCTATCCCAGGACGTGGTGGTCGCGGGCGAGAGCTCGGCCACCGCCGCGGTCGCCGGCCTGTCGCGCCTCGAGCCCCACGTCTGGGCGGTCGAGGGCAACCTGTGGGAGGCCGAGGTGCGTCACGCCGCCGACGCCCGGCGCGCCAACTGCTTGGTGGTGACCAGCGTCGAGGCCGCCCCTCTGGACGCCACCCGAACCCTGCTCGCGGTGGAGGCGGACAACCAGGAGATCCGCTCGGTGATCGATACCCGCCAATGCCAGAAGTCGATCATCGAATGCGCCCTCCGCGAGCGACGAGGAACAAGCCCCGCCGCCGACCGCGACTTCTTCCTCGACTGGGGTGCCCGCCACGAGGCCTTCCTCGACGACCTCAAACGCGTGCCCTACCTCACCCGCCTGCTGCGCGAGCTGCTGAGCCGCCGGCCGCGCGACGCCTACCCCCGCCACTTCAACCTCGTCCGCCGCTCCCGCTTCGGGCCCCTGCATCGGCTCGAGGAGACCCGGCTCTTGACCATGATCCCCCTCTGCCTGCCGGCGGACGATCCGAGCCTCGACGACTGGCGGAGCCTGGCCATCGAGGGCGACTCGCTCCTGCGCGCGTTCTTCCACTCCGCAGCTTCGTCTGAGGGAAGCGGGACTCCCCTTCCCGGCGCCGGCGAGATCGAGATCCGTTCGGTCTTCAGAGAACCCGAGGCGTGCGACGACTGCAAGAAGATTCACCGCCTACACAACGGCAAGATCGCCGCAGCGGCCGACCACGATCTGCTGCAAGAGCTGTGCAGCGAGGAGGCGTGGAAGACGGCCACCACGAAGCGCCTGCTGGTCGAGTTTCACCAGCCGGACGCGGCGGAGTCCTTTCTCGCCATCTGCCGTCGCAACGGACGGGAAGAGAACGTCGAGGCCTACTCCGACCTCGAGATGCGCACCCTGCTCCTCGCCCTGGCGGTGATTCTCGAGGACGACGTCTGCCGCTTTCTCGACGCCCTCTGGCCCATCGAGGCCGAGAAACGAACCCTGCGCTTCGCCAGCCGCGAATTGGAAGAGAGCGACTGTCCCGGCGGCTCGATCTCCTTCCGCGAGCTCGTGCGCAAGCTGCGCGAGGCTTCGCAGAGCCCGATCGCCTGCCGGCCCGCGGGCGGCGCGCAGCCCCGCTACTGGATCCCCTGCCCCTTCGGCGACGATCTGCGGCCGGGGGACGAGATCCTTGTTCTCGAACGTGTATTCCCCGACCCAGCCCATTAGATCTTTCAACCAACCCTATAGCTGATCAGGAGAACCGTATGTACAGAATCCAACTGCATCGTATGATGGCGTCTTTCATCGCCCTCTCCGTCACCGGCTACGTCCTGGCCAGTAAAGTCATCCCGTCGCCGGTCCCCCCGCGGGTAGCCGGCGGCGAGGGCTGCGGCTTCGTGGTCCTCGGACCGGAGCTCGATCCGAACTATCCGGAGCACCGCCGGCTGCCCGACAGCCAGCGCATCGCCCGCGCCCTGCGGGCGCTGACGGAAGATCGGCGGGAGCTCGGGCCGCACGGCATCGTCGCCTTCGCCCCCACCCCCAGGGATGAGACCTACGTCGCGCCGATCGCCCTGCCCCAGGGCCTGGCCGTCGACCCCCGCGCCCTGGTCGACCAGCACCGCGACGGCCTCGCCCGGGTCGAGCTGCGGCTGCCGGAGATCGACCAGCTCAAGCACCGCTTCAACCTGCTCTACGCGGGAACGCGCTGGATCGGCGAGTGGCGGGCCGAGGTCAAGACGGGCGAACGCCGTTTCCGCTGCCGGACGATGGAAGTCCTCTTTCTACCCGCCGCCTCCGAGCTCCAGCTCCTCGACCGGAGCGAAGCGGATCGCGGGCAGGCGTCGAACCTCTTCAACCGTTTCTGCCCCTCCAACACCCGCTTCGTGCTGGTCAACGACGGGGTGGTGGTGCCGCGCAGCGTCGCCGGCCTGAACGCCAGGAACCTCAATTTCCTCAGCCTTTCCCTCGCCGACTACCGGGAGCTCTTGCGGATCGAGCGGCACCTGGTGCTGGTCGACGTCTCCGAGAGCATCTACAAGCCGAGCACCCGGGAGGAACTGCGCAGCACCCTCGCCAGCGTCGTCCTGCCGAGCTTCCGCGCCCGCGTCCCCAATCTGCCACACCACCTCGCCCACGTTTGGATCTTCGGCGAACGCATCCTGCCCGTCGACCGGCTTTCCCTGGATCAGATTCAGGGCACCCCGTCGATCCCCGGCGACGTCATCGCCAAGGCCGACACCGGCCACACCGACCTGGTGGAGCTGCTCGACTTCCTCAAGGCCAAGCCGCAGGAGCGTCGCTCGGCGTGGATCTTCACCGACGCCCAGCACCGACCGACGGACTCCACGCGCGACGTGGACCGCTGGATGAAGGACGAACGGTGCGAGGAGAAACTCTCGCGGCTGGAAACCGTCCCCCCGGCCGCCAAGCGCTGGGCCTATCTCCAGCTGCCGCAGCAGGACGCCGCCCGCCAAGCCGATTCCCCCGCTCCCTATCCCGATCCCGGGGACGTACGGAAGCTCCGCCGGGCCCTCGAATGCCTCGGCTTCGAGGTCGTCGAGATCCGCTCGACGGTGGACCCGCAAGCCCAGGCCCAGTGCCCGGGCTGGTCGACCGGCACGTCGTAAGGCGGCGGTCAGAAGGCGGCGCGGCGGCGGCGGGCGCGGGCGCGGGCGACGCGACGGCGGCGTTCGAGGCGGGCGCGCGCCTGCCAGGCGACGAGCAGGATGGAGACGGCGAGCGCGAGAGCGACGACGCCGTAGACGGTGCCGCGGCTGAGCCGGCGGCGGGCGAGGTATCGCCGCGCCTGCTCCTCGTCGATGCCGAGGGAGGACAACCGGCGGCGCAGGCGCTCGCCGTCGTCGCGCCCTGCGAGCTCGGAGCGGATCGCCCGTTCCGTCGCCATCCGCCGGTCGACCAGCACCCGCTGCGGGCGGCGGAAACCGCCGTTGCTCCACGCGGCCAGCGGCAGCTTGAGGCTCAGCCGCGGATCGTCGACCCGCGCCACCCCCGCCACCCGCAGGCCGTCCTCGTGCCAGCGGTTGGTGCCGAGGCGATCGCAGTCGACGCGGGCGCGCCCGCAGCCGGCGGCGCTGCCGGTGGCGTCGACGTGGAGCAGGCGCCGGCCGCCGGGGCCCGGTATCCAGCGCGATCCCGGCGGCAGGGGATACTCGGCCAGATCCCCCCGCGACGGATCGACGGCGGTGCTCAGGTGGCCGGCGTCCGAGCCGCGCCAGCGCACGAAGTAGGTCTCGTAGCCGAGCTCGTCGAGCAGCACGCCGGCGGCGATGGCGGCGTCGTCGCAGTCCCCCTGCTCGTCGACCAGCAGCTCGAGGCCGCTCTTCGGATACTCGGTCCAGCCGGTGGTGGCGTCGCCCTCGTAGACCACCCCCTGCACCAGGCCGTGGACGAAGGCCACCCGCGCCACGTCGGAGCGCAGCCGGCGGCGCTCGAAGAAGGCTTCGAGGGCGCCGACCAGGGGCGCGAAATCGGTACGGGTCAGGGCCAGGAGGTTGGCGATCGAGTCGTGCGGGTCGTTGCGTCGTGCGCTGTAGACGTCGAGGGAGACGGTGAGCTCGACCCACGCCAGCTCGTCCTCATCGCAGGGGATGCGGTCGCTGGGGCAAAAGGGCCAGGCGCGGGAGATCCGCGACGCTTCAGCCGGCGGCGGCGGCGGGCGGTGAGCGCGCCCGTCGTCGTGGAGCCGCACCTGCTGCAGGGCTTGCGGGTAGGCCGCCGCGGCCAGCAAAGCGCCGGCGAGGAGGGCGGCGGTCGGCTGGGGAGCGAAGGGCATCACCGCTCGATTGTGTCAGAAGGCGTCGCGCTCCCCGCGGTGGCGCGCCTCCCGTACCCGCCGCAGTCGCGCCGCGCGGCGCCGCCAGGCCGAGGTCCCCCAGCCGAGCAGGGCGACCAGCAGCAGGGCGAGGAGCACCGACCCCGCCGTACCCGGCCGGCGGCGGATGCCGGGCGGACGGCAGGGCAGGCCCAGGGCTCGCGCTTGCCGGCACAGGTCGGGCGGTGCGGCGAGCCGCGGACCGGCCGTACCCTGCGAGGTCTCCGGCGGCGGCGTGGCGCCGGCCACCAAGGCTTCGAGGCTGGGCGCGGCGAGCACCGCGGCCGGCGGCCACAGCTCGAGATCGGCACGCCCCAAGGGCTGGCGCGGCGACGGCGACGGCGACGCCGGCAGCAGCCAGGAGGAGCCGACGCGGTAGGCCCAGGGCTCCTGGTCTCGGTCCTCTCCTTCGACCGCCGCCGCCTCGCCGGCGAGCCACAGGCCGTAGGTCAGGCCGCCGGTGCGGGTGGGAAAGGCGGCGATGGCGGCCTCGATCCCCAGATCCAGCAGCAGCTGCTGGGCGCTGAAGGCGACCGAGAGGGCGTCGGCATGGGGGGCGTCGGCGAGGATCTCCCAGGTCCTCCAGAGACGGGCATGGCGGGCCGGCGGCGCGCCGGCGGTCAAGACCAGGGGACGGAGCAGCGCCAGGACGCGGCCGGCGACGGCCGGCGGCTCGCCGCCGGCGAGGAGCCCCGCCGAGGACATCGCCCGGCGCAGGACCTGGCGGTGAGGGCGGTCGCGCGCCGCCACCTCCGCCGGCGGCAGGTCCAGCCCCGGCTCGGCCAGCCAGGCGCGCGGTCCTTGCACCACCATCAGGTAGGGCTGGCCGCTGGGGGGGAGCGAGCGCACCCACTGCCGGGTCCAGACGCCGGCGCGCTCGAAATCGCGCTGCTGTTCGATGCCGGCGATGAGCTCGACGGCAAGCTCGCCGCGGGCGGGCGACGCCACCAGGGGCACGATCGCCAGAGCCAGCCGCCAGCAGAAGGGCAGGCGGGCGAGGGGCGGCTGCTGAAGTTCGGGACAGCGGTTCAAGACGCAAGCCCGCGGCACGCCCCTAGAACGATCCCGCGGCTCGTTCCAGCCGTTGCTCGTCCTGCCACCGGCGCAGCCAACGCCGAGCCCAGCGAGGAGGGGCTTTGAGCTCGCCGGCGATCGTTTCCGCAGCAGCGACCACCCGGCGCTCGGGCTCGCCGTCGGGGTCGAGGGAATCGAGGGCGTTGCCGGCGCGCTCGAGCCATGCCCGGCGGACCTCGCTCTCCGCCACCAGGCGCTCCTGATCGAGCAGCTCTCCGACCAGCCGGCGCGCCCTCTTCTCCGCCATGCCGCAGGAGGTGAAGACCCGCACCGCCCCCTCGCAGGCGCTGGCACGGACCGCGAACCGGCCGCCGATCGGCGGCAGGTCCTTCAGCTTGCCGGCCTCGAGCAGCATCGTCGCCTGCTGGCGCAGGATCTCCTCCCGGCGGTAGCCGCCGGCCGCCAGCCAGGCGGAGATCAGCGGCTCGACCTGATCCTCGGGCACGCCGGCGTCGATCGCCCGGCGGCGGATCGGGGCGATGGCGGCGGCCGGCACCACCCGCCCGCGCTCCTCCGGCAGCTTCCGTTCGCTCATCAGCCGCGCGACGATCTCGGCCGGATGCTCCCCGCCGGGGGGCTCGGGAGCCGCGGGCTCGGCTTCCTCGGCCGGAACCGGCGCCGGCTTCTCCACCGGCGGTGGCGACGCCGCCGGTGGCGGGGGCGATGGCGGCGCCGGCGGTACCGCCGTCCCGCCGATCAACCGGGCGACGGCGCCGACCTCGCGCGCCGGGCGCCACCGATCCCCCAGCTCGGGCGACCACACCCGGTGATCGCTCGCCGGCGCCGCCGCCACCCGGCGGGCGATCTCTGCCGCCGGCAGCTCGCCCTGCTGCTCGCCGTCGCAGGCATAGTGGTAGCGCGACGCGGACGCTTCGGCCGGCGCGGGCGGGGCCAGGACCTCCAAGCCGAGGGCCAGCAGTTGGTGCAGGTCCTCCTCCGCCGTCGCCAGGGCGTCGAGCAGATCGGATCCGGGAATCGCCTTCTTGCGACTGGCGGCGATGAACTGACGGCAACGGTCGGCCACTGACTGAGGAGGGCCCGGGTCGCGCCACGACTCCGGGCCGCCGGCGAGCAGGACGGTGAGCCGCAACAGACAGAGGCGGTCCCAGCGCGCTACGTCCAGTTCCTGGGGAATCGCCGATCCCCACAACCATCGACCGCCGGCGTCGCCGCTCTGGCCGCGCGCCCGACGGCCCAGGCGGGTGGCGTTGGCCACCGCGTCGAGGAGGCGAAACTCCCCCCCCTCGAGCAGCCGCACGTTGCCCGGATGCACGGCGCCATGCCCCCCGTCGCCCAGCCGCGCCAGCGCCGCGGAGACGCGCTCGAAGAGCACCCGCGCGTGCTCGGCACGATCGGTGGGCGAGAGACCCTCGAAAATCGCCGGCAAATCCTGCCCCTCGTACCAGGGGCGCCGCACCGTAAGGTCCCTGCCGTCGAGCTCGTAGCTCAGGAGGTCGCCCCGCTGGCGGGCGGCGTCGAGCAGCTCATCGAGCCGATCCTGCTGCCGCACGCCGGGGAAGATGCGCTGGTAGAGCGTCGAGCCGTCTTCGCCGTCGATCTTCTCACCCATCGCCCGATCCTCAGCCGCCGCCCTTGAGCAGCGCAGCGACCGCGTCCACCTCGCGTGCCAGTCGCCACCGATCCCCCAGCTCGGGCGACCACACCTTGTGTTCTCGCTCCGGCGCCGCCGCCACCCGGCGGGCGATCTCCGCCGCCGGCAGCTCGCCCTGCTGCTCGCCGTCGCAGGCATAGTGGTAGCGCGACGCGGACG
>RFGL01000120.1 GCA_003697015.1 Acidobacteriota bacterium
AGTGAGGATGGGAGGGGATCCGGCCTCGAGGAGATCGGTGGGTTTCGGTGTAATTCGTTGATGCGTAAGGAGTTGCGAAGATGGTGGGACCTTGCGGGGGAGGCCTGCCGGCGCCGGGGAGATCGGTAGATTCTGCTGGGAGCGTCGGGGAGATCGGGGGATCTCGTTGCAATTGGTTGACGCGTAAGGAGTTGTGAAGAGGGTGGGACCTCCTGAGAGGTGAAGAGGGTGGGACCTCCTGAGAGTGGGGGAGATCGGCAGAGGCCGCTGTAACTTATTGATATGTAGAGACTTGCGAAGAGGGTGGAACCCCCTGAGACGGGACCTCCCGAGACACCTGAGACGGAGACGGTGCTCTCTACCCCAGGTCCAGGGTGGGCAGAAACTTCGGCGGCTGGCGGTGCAGGGTCGCTTGCTCGTAGGCGTAGGCGAGCTTCAGGAGGGTGGGCTCGGACCAGGCGCGGCCGAAGAAGGAGATGCCGACCGGCAGGCCGAAGACGAAGCCCGCGGGAACCGTTACGTTGGGGTAGCCGGCGACCGCCGCCGGGGTGGAGCTGGAACCGATGAAGTGGTCGCCGTTGACCAGATCGGTGACCCAGGCCGGGCTGCCGGTGGGGGCGACGACGGCGTCGAGCCGATGTTCGTCCATGACCTTGTCGATGCCCTCGCTGCGGGCCAGGCGTTGCGCCGTCTCCAGGGCTTCGAGGTACTCGGGGCTGTCGAGGCCCCCTTTCTCCTGCGCCTGGAGGAAGAGCTCCTGGCCGAAGTAGGGCATCGAGGCATCGCGGTGGGTCTCGTTCCAGGCGATCAAGTCGGCGAGGGTGCGGGCGGGGGCGCCGGGGCCGAGGGAGGCGAGGTAGCTCTCGATGCCGGCCTTGAACTCATAGAGCAATACCTGAAACGACGGCCGGCCGATCTCGTTCCAGGTGGCGAGCTCCACCGGGTCGATGACCTCGGCGCCGCCCTTGCGCAGGGCGTCCAGGGCCTCTTCCATCAGCTGATCGACGTTGGGGTCGAAGCCGAAGTGGTTGCGCGACACGCCGATGCGGGCGCCTTTCAGCCCCCCTTCGTCGAGGAATTGGACGTAGTCGTCGTGGGTGTGGCCGGCGCTGGCGGCGGTCGCCGGGTCTTCCGGGTCGACGCCGGTCAGGGCGCCGAGGACCAGGGCGGCGTCGCGCACCGTGCGCGCCATCGGGCCGGCGGTGTCCTGGCTGTGGGAGATGGGGATGATGCGACTGCGCGATACCAGGCCGACGGTCGGCTTGACGCCGACGATGCCGTTGGCCGACGACGGGCAGACGATCGAGCCGTTGGTCTCGGTGCCGATGGCGGCGGCGACCAGGTTGGCGGCGACCGCCGCGCCCGAGCCCGAGCTCGAGCCGCAGGGGTTGCGGTCGAGGGCGTAGGGGTTCTTGCACTGGCCGCCGCGCCCGCTCCAGCCGCTGGAGGAGCGGGTGGAGCGGAAGTTCGCCCACTCCGACAGGTTGGCCTTGCCGAGCAGCACCGCACCGGCCTGGCGCAGCTTGTGGGCGACGAAGGAGTCGGCCGGCGGGATCGAGCCCTCGAGGGCCAGGGAGCCGGCGGTGGTGGTGGTGCCGTCGTGGGTGGCGACGTTGTCCTTGAGCAGGATGGGGATGCCGTGGAGCGGCCCGCGGGATTGGCCGCGGCGGCGCTCGTCGTCGAGCTGGTCGGCGATCGCCAGGGCGTCGGGATTGACCTCGATCACCGTCCGCAGGGTCGGTCCGCGGCGGTCGAGGTCGGCGATGCGTTGCAGGTAGTGCTCGGTGATCGAGCGGGCCGTAAGGCGCCCCTCCTCCATCGCCGCCGCCATCTCCGCCAGGCCCATCTCGTCGAGCTCGGAGGCGGCGACGGCGGTGGTCGGCTCCGGCGGCGACCCGCCGTCTCGCGGCGCGCAGGCGGCGACGCCGGCCAGGGCGAGGGCGCCGCAGGCCAGGAGCTCGCGGCGGTCGAGGTGGGTGGGGGCGGACGGATCGGGGGGTTGGCAACGGCTCACGGCTGGCCTCCTCGAAGGGCTGGTCTGAGACCTCGGCGGTCGCTATCGACGTCCGGACCGACGCCCGGCGTCGCGCTCGGCGTTCGCGTGCGTCGCCCATTGTCGCACGTTCGGCGGCGTCGGGGGAGGCGACGCGGTATGCTCGGAGGAGGAGCGAAGACGATGAGATGGATCCGCGTTGGCGCCGGCGTCCTCAACCAGACTCCCCTGGCCTGGGACGACAACCGCGACCACGTCGTCGCCGCCATCGCCGAAGCGCGGCGGCAGGGCGTGAGCCTGCTCTGCCTGCCCGAGCTGGCGATCTCCGGCTACGGTTGCGAGGACGCCTTCTACGCCCCTGGAGTGCAGGCCAGCGCCCTCGAGGTGCTGCGCCAGATCGCTCCCGAGACCCGCGGCGTCGCGGTTGCCGTCGGCCTGCCGTTGATGGTGAGGAAGGCCCTCTTCGACGCCGTCGCCCTGGTGGCCGACGGCGCCATCGCCGGCTTCGTCGCCAAGCGTTACCTGGCGGCGGACGGTCTCTACTACGAGCCGCGGTGGTTTCGTCCCTGGCCGCAGGGGCGGCGGTTGGAGATCGAGCTCGACGGCCGGTCCTATCCGGTGGGGGATCTCTACTTCGATCTCGACGGGGTCAAGGTCGGTTTCGAGATCTGCGAGGACGCCTGGGTGGCGCGGCGGCCGGGGAGCGCGCTGGCGGCGCGCGGCATCGACGTCATCCTGAATCCCAGCGCCAGCCACTTCGCCTTCGGCAAGCACGACGTGCGCCAGCGCTTCGTGCTCGAGGGGTCGCGCGCCTTCGGCGTCAGCTACGTCTACGCCAACCTGGCCGGCAACGAGTCGGGGCGGGCGATCTATGACGGCGGCGCTCTGATCGCCAGCGGCGGCCGCCTGCTGGCCGCTGGCCGGCGCTTCTCCTACCGCGACGTCGAGGTGACGTCGGCGCTGATCGACGTCGACGCCACCCGCATGCTGCAGGCGCGCACGGGCAGCTTCATGCCCGAGCTCGAGGAGCGGCCCGGGGAGGAGGTCAAGGTGCCCTTCGCCTTCCCCGAGTTGCCCCTGGCGCCGCCGCCGCCGGGCCTCGATCTCGGCGTTGCCGGCTTCAGCAAGGAGGAGGCTTTCGCCCGCGCCATCGGCCTGGCGCTGGTCGACTACCTGCGCAAGAGCCGCAGCCGCGGCTTCGTCGTCTCCCTCTCCGGCGGCGCCGACTCGTCGGCGGTGGCCTGCCTGGTGGCCATCGGCCTGCGCCTCTCGGCGGCGGAGTTGGGGCTCGACGGCCTCAAGGCCAAGCTCGCCCACCTGCCGGAGCTCGCCGACGCCGGCGGCGTCGAGACGGTGATCGAACGCCTCTTGCTGTGCGTCTACCAGGCGACGCGCAACAGCTCGCAGACCACCCGCGACGCCGCCCGTGGCCTGGCGCGGGGGCTCGGCGCGAGTTACCTCGAGCTCGACGTCGACGCCCTGGTCGAAGGCTACGTCGAGCGCGTCGCCGCCGCCGTCGGCCGTCCCCTGACCTGGGAGCGCGACGACCTGGCGCTGCAGAACGTGCAGGCGCGGGTGAGAAGCCCCGGGGTGTGGATGCTGGCCAACCTGCGCCGGGCCCTCCTGCTGTCGACCAGCAACCGCTCGGAGGCGGCGGTGGGCTACGCCACCATGGACGGCGATACGTCGGGCGGCCTGGCGCCGATCGCCGGCATCGACAAGGCCTTCCTGCGCCGCTGGCTGGTCCATCTCGAGCGCCGCGGCGTCGCCGGCCTGGAGCCGATCGCCGCTCTCGCCGCCGTCAACGCCCAGGCGCCGACCGCCGAGCTGCGCCCCGCCGGCGCCGGCCAGACCGACGAGCAGGACCTGATGCCCTACGACCTGCTGGAGGCGATCGAACGCGCCGCCATCCGCGACAAGCAGATGCCCCTCGAGGTCTACCGCGCCATGCGCCCGCGCTTCCCCGAGCTGCCGCCGCAGCAGCTGGCCGCTTACGTCGAGCGTTTCTTCCGTCTGTGGTGCCGCAACCAGTGGAAGCGCGAGCGCTATGCCCCCTCCTTCCACGTCGACGACGAGAATCTCGACCCCAAGACCTGGTGTCGTTTCCCCATCCTCTCCGGCGGCTTCGAACGCGAGATCGCCGCCCTCCACGCTCACCTCGAATCCGAGGTCTGCGAAGAGCAACCGGCCGCCGTCGACGGCGGCTAGGTGCGGCGGGGATCGGGCGGTTAGGACAAACGGTCGCTTGACCGCACATCCAACGATAGATCAGGTTTCGTACAAGTTGACGGCCGAACTGCTGGAGCTCCCCGGCTTGCAGCTCTGACTCACCGGCCTTCAAGGGAGTGGATATGTCGAGAAGCGGTTCATCTCTGATGCGTGGCGTAATGCCCCTTCGTTTTCCTGCCACACTATCGGTGATTTACCTGTCAAACATGAACAGCCGATTGCGCAGTTTTCCCGGCTGCGGGCTCGCTCTTTGATGGGTACAGTTGGTTAGTGCCTTAGGGAGTGGATATGGATTGGGAGATCTGGATTTCGAAGCATGCGGGCATTCTCGCTCCTCCAGCAGTTCCGGCTAAAGTTGGAGGCCCTGGCGCCCGGAGTTCCTGGAT
>RFGL01000121.1 GCA_003697015.1 Acidobacteriota bacterium
CACCGGCGAGGGAGCCGCCGGCGACCGGCCGCGGGTGGCCGGCGGCGCCGCGGGCGAGGCCGCAACGGTGGAGCAGGAGCAGCGCCGCGCCGCCGGGGGAACGCGGCCCGAGCCAGCTGCCGCGCAGGCCGCCGGCGCAGGTCGCCAGGCGCAGGGCCTCGGTCTCGAAGCGTTCGCCGGCGACGTCGGCGAGCGGCATGGGGAGGAAGCGCAGGGCCTCCGCCAGCTCCTCCCGCCCCAGGCGCCGCAGGCGCCAGGCCGGTCGCAGGAGCTTGAGCCAGCCGCCGGCGCCGGCCGGCTCGAGGTCGGGCAGGGGCTGGGCGAGAAGGGGGGCGACGGCGGCGGCGAGGCGGCGCAGGAAGGCGTCGAAACGCTCGAAGGCGGCGGCGTCGGAGCGCGAGACGCCGGCGATGGCGCGCGCCACCCGGGTGGCGTGGGGACCGCCCGGGGGCGGCAGGTAGAGCGGCCGCCCGCCGCCGGCGACCAGCACGCCGGCGGGCTCCGCCAGCCGCAGGCCGTGGCCGGCGAGGTCGAGCTGGTGGAGGATCTCCGGCGCCAGGGTCTCGACCGTCGGCCACGGCGCGGCGCGGAAGCCGGGGGCGAACTCCTCCACCGCCAGGACGCCGCCGGCGACGTCGCGGCGCTCGAGCACCACCACCGAGCGACCGGCGCGGGCCAGGCAGGCGGCACAGATCAGGCCGTTCAGCCCGCCGCCGACCACCGCCACGTCGTAGGTCTCAGCCACCGTCCCCCCAATCCCTGAGGATGCGCTGCGCCGCCAGCCGGCCGGGACCGGCCATCACCCCGCCGCCGGGATGGGTGGCCGAGGCGCAGAGGTAGAGCCCGGCGACGGGGGCGGCGTACTCCGCCCACCCTGCCGCCGGGCGCAGAAAGAAGAGCTGCTCGAGGGTGAGCTCGCCGTGAAAAATGTTGCCCTGGGTCAGCCCGAAGGTCTGCTCCAGGTCCCAGGGGGTGAGGACCTGGCGGTGGAGGATCAGCTCCTCGAGGCCGGGGGCGTACTCGGCCAGGGTCTTGACCACCGCGTCGCCGAAGGCCTCGCGCTCCTGCGGCCAACTGCGGCCCGCCGCCAGCTCGTAGGGCGCGTACTGGACGAAGATCGACATCACGTGCTTGCCCGGCGGCGCCATCGTCGGATCGGCGAGGGTGGGGATGACGATGTCCATGTAGGGACGGCGCGAGAAGCTGCCGTACTTGGCGTCGTCGTAGGCCTCTTCGAGGTAGTCGATCGACGGGCTGATCGAGATCGCACCGCGCAGGTAGGCCTCCGGCGGCTGCTCGGTCCAGGCGCGGGGCCGTTCGAGGCAGGTGAAGCGCGGCAGGGCGTCCAGGGCCAGGTTGACCTTGCCGGAGGAGCCGCGGATGCGGAAGCGCGCCACCTGCCGGCGCAGCTCCGGCGGCAGATGCTGCGGCTCGACGAGCTGCTCGAAGGTCCGCTTGGGGTCGAGGCCCGACGCCACCACCCGCGCCGAGATCTCCTCCCCGTCCTCCAGCACGACGCCGGTAGCGCGCCCGTCGACCACGCGGATCGACGCCACCCCGGCGCCGGTGCGCACCTCGGCGCCGTGGGCGCGGGCGGCCCCCAAGAGGGCGTCGGAGACCCCGCTCATGCCCCCCTTGGGCAGGCCCCAGGCGCGGAAGACCCCGTCGAGCTCGCCCATGTAGTGATGGAGCATCACGTAGGCCGAGGTCGGCGAGCGGGGGCCGAGGAAGGTGCCGATGATGCCCGAGGCGGAAAGGGTGGCGCGCAGGGCCTCGGTCTCGAACCAGCCCTCCACCAGGTCGGCGGCGCTGGCGGTCATCAGCCGCGCCAGGTCGTAGAGGTGGTCGCGGCTGCGGGCGAAGGAACGGCCGAGTGCGAGCAGCCGCCGCAGCTGGGACGGACGCAGGGAGAAGGGGTCCGGCGGCGGCTGGTCGAGGGTCGGACGCACCGCCCGGCAGAGGAAGTACATCAGCTCGCCGAAGCGCGAGTAGGCTTCGGCGTCGGCGGCGGAGTGGCGCGCCAGCTCGCGGTAGGTCTCCTCGCCGTCGTGCCAGCGCATCAGGTAGTCGCCGTCGGGCAGCGGCGTCAGGGTGCCGTCCAGAGGCAGGATCTCGAGGCCGTGGCGCGGCAGCTCGAGCTCCTCGATGACCTGCGGCCGCAGCAGGCTGACGACGTAGGAGCAGACCGAGAACTTGAACCCCGGGTAGACCTCCTCGGTCACCGCCGCGCCGCCGACCACCTCTCGCCGTTCGAGCACCAGCACCGAGCGCCCGGCGCGCGCCAGGTAGGCGGCACAGGTCAGACCGTTGTGGCCGCCGCCGATGACCACCGCGTCGTAGGTCTTGCCCATGCGCTCTTCGTCCTCTCCTCCGAAGGGCGGCTAGTATACCCGGAGCGCCAGGTGTGGGCCGTGCCGGTGCACCGCCTGTTCAATCGACGGCGCTTGACAGCGGCGCGGGAAAGGGCCGAGGATCGGCGCTTATGTGCGGCATTCTCGCCATCCTCGACCTCCAGACCGAACCCGCCGCCCTGCGCCGGCAGGCCCTCGAGCTCTCCCGCCGGCAACGCCACCGGGGCCCCGACTGGAGCGGCATCTTCGCCGGCGACGGGGCGATCCTGGCCCACGAACGGCTGGCGATCGTCGACCCGACGAGCGGCGGCCAGCCGCTCTACAGTGCCGACGGCAAGCTGGTGCTGGCGGTCAACGGCGAGATCTACAACCACCGCTCGCTGCGCGCCGAGCTGGCGGGATCGTACGATTTCCAGACCGGCTCGGACTGCGAGGTCATCCTCGCCCTCTACCGCCGCTACGGCACCGAGTTCCTCAACCGCTTGAACGGCATCTTCGCCTTCGTGCTCTACGACCGGGAGCGCCGCCGCTACCTGATCGCCCGCGACCCGATCGGGGTCATGCCCCTCTTCACCGGCCGCGACCGCGACGGCAACCTCTACGCCGCGTCGGAGATGAAGGCCCTGGCCGACGTCTGCCGGACGCTGGAGGATTTCCCCCCCGGTCACGTCCTCGACGGCGAGCGCGGCGCGCCGGAACCCTACTACCGGCCGGCCTGGCGCGACTACCGCACGACCCGCGGCGTAGCCCCCGACCTCGAGCGCCTGCGCGGCGCCCTCGACGCCGCGGTGGCGCGCCAGCTGATGAGCGACGTACCCTACGGCGTGCTGCTCTCCGGCGGCCTCGCCTCCTCCCTCATCGCCGCCCTCGCCGCCCGCCACAGCCGGCGGCGGATCGAGACCGACGACCGCGACGAGGCCTGGTGGCCGCGGCTTCATTCCTTCGCCATCGGCCTCGAGGGCTCCCCCGACCTCGCCGCCGCCCGCCTCGCCGCCGAGGCCCTCGGGACCGTCCATCACGAGCTTCACTTCACCATCCAGGAAGGGCTCGACGCCCTCGCCGACGTGATCTATCACATCGAATCCTTCGACGTGACCACGGTCCGCGCATCGACGCCGATGTACCTGATGGCGCGGCGCATCAAGGCGATGGGCATCAAGATGGTGCTCTCCGGCGAAGGCTCGGACGAGATCTTCGGCGGTTATCTTTATTTTCACAAGGCGCCGAGTGCCGAGGAGTTCCACGCCGAGACCGTGCGCAAGCTCGACATGCTGCACAAGTACGATTGCTTGCGGGCCAACAAATCGATGGCTGCCTGGGGGGTGGAGGCGCGGGTGCCGTTCCTCGATCGCGACTTCCTCGACGTGGCGATGGGCTTCGACGCCGAGCACAAGATGGTACGGGAAGGCAAGATCGAAAAGCACGTCCTGCGCCAGGCCTTCGCCGGCTACCTCCCGGACGCCGTCTTGTGGCGCCAGAAAGAACAGTTTTCCGACGGCGTCGGCTACGGCTGGATCGACGCCCTGCGCGACCACGCCGAGGAGCGGATCAGCGACGGCGAGCTGGCCCGTGCCCGCTTCCGCTTCCCCGACAAGACCCCCCTCACCAAGGAAGCCTTCCTCTACCGCGCCCTCTTCGAAGAACGCTTCACCAACCCCGCTGCCGTCGCCTGCGTCGAATACGTGCCGAGCATCGCCTGCTCCACCCCCACCGCCCTGGCCTGGGACGCGAGCTTCGCCGCCGGCGCCGACCCCTCCGGCCGGGCGGTCGAGGGCGTCCACAAGAACAGTTACGGATCAGGGTGAGCTCGGCCAGGCGAGCAAGGCCCGGCGCAGGGCCTCGAGATCGTTGGCCAGGGGCTCGGCGTTGACGGGAAGGCGTTGCCAGCGGGCGAGGGCGGAGGGCAGGGGAATGGGGCCGACGATGGGCTCGACGACCTCGAGAAATTTGGCCGGATGGGCGGTGGCGAGCAGGACGCCGGGGCCGCCGCGGCGAGCGACGGCGGGAGAGAGGGCGAGATAGCCGACGGCGGCGTGGGGGTCGAGGACGCGGCCGGTGCGGGCGTAGACCTCGGCGATGGCGCGGCGGGTGGCGTCGTCGTCGTGGGCGCTGCCGGCGACGTCGCGCTGCAGGCGACGGCGGTCGCCGCCGTAGAGCGCCAGGATGCGGTCGAAGTTCGACGGCGCGCCGACGTCCATGGCGCTCGACAGGGTGGGCAGGGACGGGCGCGGCGCGTAGGGCTCGCCGGCGAGGTAGCGCGGCACCACGTCGTTGGCGTTGGTGGCGGCGAGGAAGCCGCGCGCCGGCAGCCCCATGCGGTGGGCGATGAGGCCGGCGCAGAGATTGCCGAAATTGCCGCTCGGCACGGCGAAGAGAGGCGCTTCGCCGCCCAGTGCGGCGACCGCCAGGGCGTAGTAGATCGCCTGCGGCAGCAGGCGGCCGACGTTGATGCTGTTGGCCGAGGTCAGCTGCATCGCCCGCCGCAGCTCGCCGTCGGCAAAGGCCTCCTTGGTCAGGCGCTGGCAGTCGTCGAAGCTGCCGGCGACGGCGAAGGCGCGGACGTTGCCCCCCAAGGTGGCGAGCTGGCGCTCCTGCAACGGGCTCACGCGGCCGCGGGGATAGAGCACCGCCACCCGGGTGCCGGCGACGCCGTGGAAGGCCTGGGCCACCGCCCCACCGGTATCCCCCGACGTCGCCACCAGGACGGTGATCCGCCGCCGGCGGCGGGCGAGGAAAAAACTCATCAGCCGCGCCATCACCCGCGCGCCGACGTCCTTGAAGGCCAGGGTAGGGCCGTGGAAGAGCTCCAGCACGTAGAGGTCGCCTTCCAGGCGGCGCAGGGGGAGCTCGAAGTCGAGGGCGTCGTCGACGATCGCCCGCAGCGCCGCCGCCGGCACCTCGGGGACGTAGGGGGCGAGGAGGGCGAGGGCGACGTCGCTCGTGGAGCGCCCGGCGAGGTCGGCCCAGAAGCTCGGCGCGAGGGCGGGCAGGCGCTCGGGCAGGTACAGGCCGCCGTCTTCGGCCAGGCCGCGGAAGAGGGCTTCCTCGAAGCTCGCCGGCGCGCCGCCGCCGCGGGTGCTCAGGTAGCGCACGGCGCCTCCCCTTCCCCGGCGGGATCGAGCAGGCGGGCGCCGGCGGCGCCGGCCGGCGACAGGTGGCTCCTCGCCTCCTTGCCGGTGGCGCGGGTGAAGGCGTCGCGCATCGCCCGCGCCACCTCCCCGGCACGCTCGCGGCCGTCGCAGAGCGCGAAGATCGCCGGCCCGGCGCCCGAGATGCTCGAACCGAGGGCCCCGGCCGCCTTCGCCGCCGCCTGCACCCGCCGCAGGCCGGGGATCAGAGCGGCACGCCGCGGCTCGGCGACGGCGTCGTGGAGCGCCGAGGCGAGAAGCTCGAAGTCGCCGCGGCAGAGGGCGAGGACCAGGGCCGCGGCATTGCCCCACTGGCGCACCGCCTCGTCGAAGGGCACCGCCGCCGGCAGGACGGCGCGGGCGCGGCCGGTTTCGAGCCTGGCCGACGGCAGCAGCAGGGCGCAGTAGAGCCGCCGCGGCACCGGCAGGGCCTCGACGCGACCCTCCGCCGGCCGCACCAGGACGAAGCCGCCGTAGAGCGCCGGCGCGGCGTTGTCGGCATGGGCGCTGCCGCAGGCCACCCGTTCGCCGGCGACGGCGCAGGCGAGGAGGGTCCGGCGGTCGAGGCCGGCGCCGAGCAGGGCGTCCATCGCCACCGCCCCGGCCACCGCGCTGGCGGCGCTGGAGCCGAGGCCGCTGGCCAGGGGCAGGCCCTTGACCAGCTCCAGCTCCACCGCCGAGGGCAGGCCGCCGGCCGCCTCCGCCACCGCCTGCGCCGCCACCGAGGCGGCGTTCTCCTCCACCGCCCGCGGCAGGGCGCCGCCGTCGCCGCGGACGGCGGTGATGGTGAGGCCGGGCGGACCGCCGGCCCGCCGCAGGAGGACCTCGTCGCCGAGGCCGGCGACGGCGAAGCCGAAGACGTCGACGCCGCAGGCGACGTTGCCGACGGTGGCCGGGGCGAAGGCCCGCACCGCGTTGCGTGCGCCACCTCCCATCACGGCCCCCCTTCGCCCTCGGCCACCGCCCGCAGCAGATCGGCGAACACCCCCGCCGCGGTGCGCTCGGGGCCGGCGCCCGGTCCGCGCACCACCAGCGGTTCTTCGCCGTAGCGATCGGTATAGAAGGCGACCAGGTTCTCGCCGCCCGTGAGACCGGCGCAGGGGTGGTCGGCGGCGACCGAGGCCCAGCCGACCCGCGCCCGGCCGCCGGCCTCCAGCCGCGCCAGGTAGGTCAGGCGCTCGCCGCGCCCGGCGCTCGCCGCCACCCGGGCGGCGTACTCCGCGTCGGCCTCCGGCAGGCGCTGCCAGAGCTCGGCGACGGCGTAGCCCGCCCACGGCCGGGCGGGCAGAAAGGGCTCCAGCTCGAGGTCCTCCAGCTCCAGCTCGCGGCCGGCCAGGCGGGCGAGGATGAGGAGCTTGCGGGCGACGTCGAGGCCGCCCAGATCGTCGCGCGGATCGGGCTCGGTATAGCCCCGGCGATCGGCCTCGGCGAGCGCCGCGCTCAGGGCCTCGCCGCCGGCCAGCCGGTGGCAGAGGAAGCCGAGGGTGCCGGAGAGCATGCCCTCGATGCGGTGCACCCGATCGCCGGTGGCGAGGAGGTCCTCCAGGGTGCGGATCACCGGCAGGCCGGCGCCGACGGTGGTCTCGTAGTAGAGGCGCCCGGGGCCGCTGCGCAGCAGCCGGCGGTAGGCCGCGAGCGGGCCGGACAGCCGCCGCTTGTTGGCGGTCACCACCGTCACCCCGGCGTCGCGCAGCCGGTGGTAGCAGCCCGCCACCGCCTCGCTGGCGGTGCAGTCGACGAAGATCCGCAGGCTGTGACGGCCGCCGGCGAGGTGCTCCACCAGGCCTTCGAAGCCCCCCGCATCGCCCTCTTCGACGAGGCGGGAGGCGGCGCTTCCGGGGTCGAGGCCGGCGCCGTCCAGCAGCTGCCGGCGGCTGTTCGCCACCCCCACCAGACGCAGCTCGAGGAGGCGTTCCGCCAGCAGCTTGGAGCGCTGGCGCGCGAGCTGGGCGAGGAGCTGGGCGCCGACCGCGCCGGTGCCGGCGAGGGCGACGTCGGCGGTGCGCCGGCCGGCGACGAAGAAGGCATTGTGCACCGCGTTGACCGCCCGCACCTCGTCGGCGCCGCGCACCACCAGCGAGACGTTGCGCTCCGAGCTGCCCTGGGCGATGGCGTGGACGTTGATCCCCTGGCTGCCGAGGGCGGCGAAGAGGCGGGCGGCGATGCCCGGCCGCTGGCGCATGCCCTCCCCCACCGCCGCCAGCACCGCCATCTCCTCCTCCACCACCAGGGGCCGTACCAGGTCGCTGCGCAGCTCGAGGGCGAAGGCCGCCGCCACCCCCTCGCGGGTGCGCGCCACGTCCTGCGGGTCGACGGCGAAGCACAGGGTGTGTTCGCTCGACGCCTGACTGATCAGGATGACGTTGACCTCGCGGCGTGCCAGGGCTTCGAACAGCCGCATGGCGATGCCCGGCACGCCGACCAGCCCCTCCCCCTCGAGGCGCAGGAGGGCGATCGGCCGCAGCGAGGCGATGCCGCATACCGGCCCCCGCGCCCGGATCACGGCGGGCTCGAGCCGGCGGCTGACCCGGGTGCCGGGAAGCTCGGGGCGGAAGCTGTTCTTGATCCACAGGGGGATGCCGTGGCTGCGGGTCGGCTGAACGCTCGGCGGGTGCACCACCTGGGCGCCGAAGTGGGAAAGCTCCATCAGCTCCTCGTAGCTGATCGCCGCCAGCGGCACGGCGCCGGCCACCAACCGCGGATCGGCGGACATCACCCCGTCGACGTCGGTCCACAGCTCGACCGCCTCGGCGTCGAGGGCGGCGCCGAGCAGGGCGGCGGTGGTGTCGGAGCCGCCGCGGCCCAGGGTGGTGGTTTCCCCGCTCGCGCTGGCGGCGATGAAACCGGTCACCACCTGCACCTCCGGAGCGCGGTCGAAGTGCCGACGGACGCGGGCGCGGGTGGCCGCGAAGTCGGCTCGGGCGCCGCCGTGGCGCGCGGCGGTGACGATCAGCCGGCGGGCGTCGCAGGACGAGGCGTCGATGCCGCGCCGCCGCAGCGCCGCCGCCACGATCGGCGCCGCCAGCAGCTCCCCCTGGGCGAGCACCCGATCGCGGGTGCGCGGGCTCGCCTCGCCGAGGACGCGCACCCCGTCGAGCAGCGCCCCGAGGCCGGCGAGCCGCCGCTCCAGATCCGCCACCAGGGAGGCGTGCTCGGCGGCCGGCGCCAGCTCGGCGATGGCGTCGCGATGGCGCTGGGCCAGCGCCCGCAGCAGGGGCGACGGATCGCCGCCGTCGCGCGCCTGCTCGAGGCCGGCCAGCAGGCGGTCGGTGACGTCGCCGAAGGCCGAGATCACCACCGCCACCGGACCCTCTCCCAGCGCCCGCGCCACGATCTCCACCACCCCGCGCAGGCGCTCCGGCGTCGCCAGGGAGGAACCACCGAATTTGATCACCTTCATCGTCATCACCACCGGGGCCGGGACGCGGCACCTACCCGCGGACCGCACCTACCCGCGGACCGGACCCGGGCGCAGCCGGCGAAGCGCGCCAGGGTGCCGTCAACCGCCGGCGGACCCCACCTGGCACGCGGCGACAGCTCCCGGACCCGGAGCCTCACCCGGGCCTCTGAGCCGGCGAGCACCGGGGCCGGGACGCGGCACCTTCCCGCGAGGACCCGCGGGGGCGGTTCTAGCAGCTCGGACGACGGGGGGCAAGCGGGATTCCCTCGACGGGCGGAGCGCGGTAGGATCGCCCGGTCGACGACCCGAGCGGATCTGACGATGGCCATCGGCACCCCGTTTCACCCCCGTACCTCGGCCCTCAATGCGAGCCTTGACTGGCGCCACTGGTCGGGCTACTTCGCCGCCGGCCGCTACCAGGACTTCCACCAGGTGGAGTACGCTGCGATCCGCAACAGCGTCGCGCTGATCGACGTCTCCCCGCTCTTCAAGTACGAGCTTACCGGCCCCGGAGCCGAGCGCCTGGTCGATCGGGTGATCACCCGCGACGCCACCAAGTTGCGCGTCGGCCAGGTGTTCTACGCCCCGTGGTGCGACGAACGCGGCAAGGTGTTGCAAGAGGGCACGGTCATGCGCCTGGGGCCCGAGCGCTTCCAATGGAACGCCGCCGAGCCCATCCGGCGCTGGCTGGAGATCAACGCCGGCGGCCTCGAGGTCGAGATCGCCGAGCGCTCGGCGGAGCTCGCCGCCCTCGCCGTCCAGGGCCCCCTGTCGCGCCGCCTGCTGGCCGAGGTCGCCGGCGACGCGGTCGCCCGTCTCCGCTTCTTCCGCCTGTGCGAGAGCACCATCGACGGCGTGCCGGTCGTCGTCTCGCGCACCGGCTACACCGGCGACCTGGGCTACGAAGTGTGGTTGCCGGCGGCGGCGGCGCCGCGGCTGTGGGACGTGCTGATCGCCGCCGGCCGGCCCTACGGCGCCATCCCCTGCGGCCTCAAGGCGATGGACGTGGCGCGGATCGAAGCCGGCTTCGTGCTGATCGGGGTCGACTACGTGAGCGCCGACCACGCCCGCATCCCCGACCAGCTCTCCTCCCCCTACGAGATCGGCCTCGGCTGGGCGGTGAGCCACAAGAAAAAGACCCCCTACGTCGGCCGCGCCGCCCTGGAGCAGGAGAAGCGCCACGGCAGCAGCTGGCGGCTCGTCGGCCTGGAGATCGACTGGCAGCCCCTCGAGCAGCTCTATGCCAGTGCCGGCCTGATGCCCGAGCTGCCCCTCGAAGCCTGGCGCACGCCGGTGCCGGTCTACCACGGCCGCCGCCAGGTCGGCCGCGCCACCAGCGGCTGCTGGTCCACCCTGCTGAAGAAGTACGTCGCCCTGGCCTCGGTCGAGAGCGCCAGCGCCGGCGGCCCGCTGGAGATGGAGGTGACCGTCGACTACGCCCGCCGGCGGGCGCCGGCGCGGGTGGTCAAGCTCCCCTTCTTCCGCCCGCCGCGAATGCGCGCCTGAGCGCGCCGTTCGCCACGCCGTGCCGGCGCCGCGCCGCCGGGCTCGATCTAGGTCTAGGGGCTCTCCGGCACGGCGGCGCGAAACCAGGTGCCGGGGCCGAGCAGGCGGTAGCTCCCGGCCGCGGCCGGCACCAGCACGGCCCGCCCCTGGGGCAAGGGCACCGCCGGACCGGTGGCGGGATCGATCTCCCCCCGGCCGCCGGTGGCGAGGAGGATCTCGACCCCGGCGACGGCGCGCGGATGGACCTCGCCCGCAGCGAGCTCGATGCGGGAGAGCTCCAGCGCCGCGGACGGCGCGCGGAAGCGCGTCTCCCCCACCCCGCCGGCGGCCGGCGGCACCCGGCCGTCGCCGGTGGCGGCGAAGTCGACCACCCCGAGCAGGGCTTCGACGTCGACGTGCTTGCCGGTCAGGCCGCCGCGCACCACGTTGTCGGAGCTCGCCATCAGCTCGATGCCGGTACCTTCGAGGTAGGCGTGGATCACCCCGGGAGGGGTGAAGAGCACCTCCCCCGGCGCCAGCTCGAAGACGTTCATCACCAGCGGGCCGATCACCCCGGGATCCCCCGGATACGCCGCCGACAGGCGGCCGACCCAGGCGCAGGCCTCGTCGCCGTCGTTCTCGGCGGCGCGTTCGACCAGGGCCTCGAGCAGGGGCGCCGTACGGGCCGCCTCGAGCCGCAGGTAGGAAGCGATGAAGCCGGGCAGGGCCGCCTCCCCTCCGCGCCGCAGCTCGGCGCAGCCGGGCAGCAGCCCGCACAGCCCCAGGTCCTCGAGGTAGGCGAGGATCTGCGCCACCGGCCGCAGGCCGCGCATCACCCGGAACGGCTCCGGGCCGAGAGCGTAGAGCAGCTCGGGCTTGGCGCTCTCGTCGCGAAAGCTGCGCGCCGCGTCGTCCAGCGCCAGCCCGAGGGCGTTCTCGCGCGCGTACCCCGCCCGCGCCTGGGCGGCGTCGGGATGGGCCTGGATCGACAACGGCCGCTCCGCCGCCAGCACCTTGAGCAGAAAGGGCAAGGCCGGCGCCAGCGCCGCCTGCCGCGGCCCCAGGATCGCCACCGGATCGGCGGCGACGACCTCGTCCAGGGGCCGCCAGACGCCGTCGATCCGCACCTGCGACGGGCTCTTCGGATGCGCCCCCAGCCACAGCTCCGCCTCCGGCTCGGCGCTCGGCCCCGGCCGGCCGAGCAGCCGCCGGATCGCCGTGCGCGAGCCCCAGGCGTAGGGTTGAATCGGGTTTCGAAGCTCGAGGATCTGGCGCAAAACGCCGCCAGTCTATCCACATCCCCCCCACCCGCCAACCGCTCCCGGGCGCCACCCACGGCCGCGGCGTCGGCGACCCGGGGATCAACCGTCCCGGCGCCCCGTCCCGATCGGCGCCGCGGCGGCCCTCGGCGC
>RFGL01000122.1 GCA_003697015.1 Acidobacteriota bacterium
CCTCATCCCGCGTCGTGCAGCCAGCGGTGGTCCGGGTCTTCGTAGAGGGCGAGGCGGCGCTCGTCGCCGGCGAGGGCCCAGAGGTAGTAGAGGCGATAGCCGGGGGCGGCGGCGACCGGGTGGTAGCCGTAGGGCAGGAGGACGGCGTCGCGATCGCGGACGGTGTGGCTGGCGGATTCGCCGCCGGCGGCGTAGAGCAGCTGCTGGGCGAAGCCCTGGGGAGGCTCGATGCGGTAGTGGTAGACCTCCTCCAGCCGCGGCTCGCCGTCGGCGCCGTCGTGCTTGTGGGGCGGGAAGCTCGACCAATGCCCCGGCGGATTGCGGGTCTCGCCCACCAGCAGGCGGCGGGGGTGGGGATCCGCTACCAGGACGTCGTGCACCTCGCGCTGCCACGGGCCCTTGCCGCGGCTCGCCACCCGCACCTGCGGCGGCCGGATCAGCACCGGCCCGCTCCCGGGCGCCGCCGGCGTCGCCACCAGGATGGCCTCGAAGGGGGCGCCGGCGCGCACCCGAAGCTCCAGCCCCGGCGGCAGGTAGAGGGCGGTGGCGCGCTGGCTGAAGACGCCGCGCCGCTCGACCCGCGCCTCGAGATCGCCGGCCGCAAGCTCCGCCGCCCCCTCCTGCACCACCAGCACCGCTTCCTCGTCCGGCCGCACGAAGCGCGCCTCCTCGCCCGCCCCCAGGCAGAGGCGCCAGCTGGAAAGCTCCCGCGCCCCTCCTTCGCCGCGCAGCTGGATCGGATGAAGTCCCGCCGCCCGCGGCACGCGGTACAGGGTGTCGGCCAGCCTCAGCCCGGCATCGCCCATCGACCGTCCTCCATGGGAACGCCGCCCGCTCGTCCCGCCGGCCGCCCGCGGGCCGTCATCGGTTGACCCCGCTGGCGAGGAGGCCGCCGTCGACCACCAGGATCTCGCCGCAGACGAAGCTGGCGGCCTCGGAGGCGAGGAAGACGGCGGCGCCGCCGAGCTCCTCGGGCCGGCCGAAGCGGCCGAGGGGAGTGCGCGCGAGAAATTCCCGGCCGCGTTCGGTGCCGTCGAGCAGACGGCGGTTCAGATCGGTGGGGAAGACGCCGGGGGCGATGGCGTTGACGTTGACGCCGCGCTTCCCCCATTCGACCGCCAGGGCGCGGGTCAGGCCCGCCACGGCGGCCTTGCTGGCGGTGTAGGCCGCCACCTCGTAGAGGCCGGCGAAGGAGGCGATCGAGGCGACGTTGACGATCCGCCCCCAGCCCCGCTCGAGCATCGGCGGGGCGAAGACCTGGCAGGCGCGCAGGGTGCCGGTCACGTTGACCTCGAGGATCGCCCGCCAGTCGTCCTCCGCCACCTCCAAAGTCGGCTGGCGGCGGGTGATGCCGGCGCAATTGATCAGCACGTCGACGGCGCCGAAGGCCCGCTCCGCCGCCGCCCGCAGGCGCTCCAGGCTGGAGCGATCGGTGACGTCCGCCACCGCCCTCAGGCTGCGCCGGCCGCGGGCCTCGATCTCCGCCGCGGCGGCCTCGACCGCCGCCGCCCGGCGCGACGCCGGCGCCACGTCGGCACCGGCCTCGGCCAGGGCCAGGGCCATCACCCGGCCGAGGCCCGACGTGCCTCCCAGCACCACCGCGGCGCGGCCCGTCAGATCGAAACCCGCGTATCCCATGCCCGTAGTCTCCGCCATGGTGGACGAATCGCATCATCGATCGCCGGCGAATGCAAGGCCCGCGGCAGCGGGCCGCGGGGCGGAGGCTGAAATCTGTGCCGTAATCCGCCGGTGGTGTGGTAGGCGCGCGTGGTCGGACGGCCCGGCGCACCGCCGGCCGGCGACGGCGCACTCAGCATGGAGGAAAAACGGATGATCCGATTCGCGGCTTCCGCCGCCCTAACCCTGCTGCTGCTCCCGGCCGCCGTGGCGCCGGCGCGGGCAGCATGCGACGAGATCGGCTTTCGCATCTGGTACAAGAGCGGCCAGCCGGACACCTACCACCACCAGGGCGAGACCATCGTGCTGCCGCCGGGCCAGGAGGTGCATCTCTACGTCAACCACGCGAGCAAGAGCAAGACGCCGTACGCCACCAGTGCCGAGGTCGGCTACGCCGCCGCCTTCGGCATCCGCGGCGGCCACGATCCGCGCGGGGTGCTGGCGCTCAAGGCGCAGAACGACCGCGACCGGCAGGACGGCAGGTTGGTGATGGAGACCGTGGCGCCGGGCCGCGCCACCCTCGGCTACCGCATCACCGCGGTCAGCATGCGCGGGGTCTTCGAGCAGTTGCCCGAAGCCTGCCGCAGCGGTCGGATCGAGATCGAGGTCAGGGCCGGCGACGGCGGGGAGGAAGAGGTCGAGCTGACCCCCAACCGCGCCGCCCGCCAGCTGGTCCACCTGCTGCGGCGCAGCCTAATCTTCTGGCGGCCGCCGGGGACGATCGATGCCCAAGAGGCCGAGAGCGTGCGCCGGGGCGGCGAGCCGGCCCTGATCGAGCTGGCGGCGTCGATCCTCGCCTCCGACGCCTTCCGCGAGGAAGGCTGGGACGCTACCCTCGAGCGCCACCACGTCGCGCTGCCCGATCCCGATCGGGTGATCGACCTGCTCTTGGGGGAGATCCACCAGCGGCTCTACGACGGCCGGTCGGTGACGGCGGAGGAGCGTCGGGAGCAGCGCGCACGGTTCCGCGCCTGCGTCGGCGAGCGCCGCGCCGCCGCCTGCCGCGATCTCGCCACGGCCTTGATCAAGCACCCGTACTTCGCCGAGCAGAACCGCCAGCGTCTGGCGGCGATCGGCGGCTGACCCCACGGCTGCGCCCCGTTCGAGCGGGGCGCGGTCCACGTCCGGGCGCGGCTCGACGAGCGCCCGCGGAGGACATCGCGATGCACCTGATCTGGACCCTCGTCATCGGCTTCTTGGCCGGCGCCCTGGCCAAGTGGATCATGCCGGGCAAAGATCCCGGCGGCTTCATCGTCACCACCCTGCTGGGCGTCGGCGGCGCCTTCCTCGGAACCTTTCTCGGCCAGCTGCTCGGCCTCTACCCGCCGGGCGGCCGTGCCGGCTTCATCGGCGCCGTCATCGGCGCCCTGATCATCCTGGCCGTCTACCGCCAGATCAAGAAGAAGCGCTGATCCCCCCGCCGCGCCGCCGGCCGCTCAGGCCGGCGGGTGGCCGGCGAGCTCGAGGACGCGCTGGAAGTGGCGCTCCTCGACCGGCTGCACCGACAGCCGCTGGCCGCGGCGGGTGACGAGCATGCCGTCGAGAGCCGGATCGGCCTTGAGCTCGGCGAGGGTGACGACGCGCTCGAAACGGGCGACGAACTCGACGTCGACCCGGTACCAGCGCGGCTCGCTCTCCACCGACTTGGGGTCGTAGTAGGGGCTCTGGGGATCGAATTGGGTGTCGTCGGGATAGGCCTCGCGCTTGACCCGGGCCAGCCCGGCCACCCCCAGCGGCTTGGTGCTCGAGTGGTAGAAGAGCACCGGGTCGCCGACCTTCATCTCCCGCATCAGGTTGCGCGCCTGGTAGTTGCGCACCCCTTCCCAATAGGTCCAGCCGTCGCGCTCCAGGTCGTCGATGCCGTAGACGCCCGGCTCGCTCTTCATCAACCAGTAACGGACCCGTCGCGGCTTTTTCGTCGTCGCCATCGTCGACCTCGCTCAGCTCGGTTGGAGACTCAGAGCGCCGGCGGCTGGCCGAAGCTCCGGCGGTAGCGCTGGAGGAATTCCTCGCGGGTGAAGGCGTGGCTCTGGGTGCCGGGCTGCTCGACGGCGTAGGCCGCCGCGACGCTGCCCAGGCGGCCGCAGACGGCGAGCGGCAGGCCGCGCTTCAAGCCGAGCATGAAGCCGGCGCGGTAGGCGTCGCCGGCGCCGGTCGGGTCGACCATCCGTTCGATCGGCGCCGCCGGAATCCGCACCGCGTCGCCGTCGGGGAGGCGGATCTCGCTGCCCTCGCCGCCGAGGGTGACCACCACCATGCCGACCAGCTCGAAGAGCGCCTCGCCGCTCTTGCCGGTCTTCTCCTCGAAGACCGCCAGCTCGTAGTCGTTGACCAGGATCGCCTCGGCCCCGGCCGCCGCCGCCGCCAGGGACTCGCCGTCCATGGCGGTGACCTGGAAGGAGGGGTCGAAGAGGAAGGGCAGCCCCGCCTGCCGCGCCTCGCGACAGTGGCGCACCATCGCCTCGGGGTCGTCCGGCGCGACGATCACCAGGCCGGGGTCGGCGCCGGCGCGCTGTCGCAGGCTCAGCTCCCGCGCGTGCTGCATCGCGCCGACGAAGAAGCCGGTGATCTGGTTGTCGCTCTGATCGGAGGTGATGTGGCAGCGGGCGGTGGGCAGGTGGTCGAAGATCTCGATGCCGCCGACGTCGACCCCCCGCTCGATCAGCCACCGGCGGTAGCCGTCGAAGTCCGATCCGGCCGCCGCCACGATGCGCGGCCGCTCGCCGAGCAGCGCCAGGGTGTAGGCGATGTTGCCGGCGCAGCCGCCGCGCCGGGTGCGCAGCTCGCTGACCAGGAAGGAGATGTTGATGACGTGCAGCTTGTCCGGCAGGATGTGGTCCTGAAATCGCCCCGGGAAGACCATGATCTGGTCGAAGGCGAGGGAGCCGGTGACCACCAGCTGGCCATCCGTACGGAGATCGGGCGTGGATCGGGTCACGGCGGGGAGCTCCTGTCGGCGATCGGGATCGAAGCGGCTGGAAGAGTTTCGACCGGGCCGTCCGTCCGCCGCCCGGCGGCGGGATTCTTTCAGAAGTCGCGCCGCAAGGCAAAGCGCCTAGCGCCGATCGTCGCGGGCGAGGACCAGGAGGGTGAGGTCGTCGGTCAGCTGGCGCTCGCCGAGGAAGGCCTCGACGGCGACCAGGATGCGGTCGTGGAGGTAGCGCGGCGGGCCGCCCTCGGCCACCAGCCGGTGCAGGCGGTCGAAGCCGAAGGCGTCGTCGTGGCGGCCGCCGATGGCCTCCGGCAGGCCGTCGCTGTAGAGCACCAGGGTCTCTCCGGGGCCGATGGTCGCTTCGCCGCAGGACCACGCCGCGTCGCGCCGCATGCCGAGGGGCAGGGCGCCGGCGCCGAGCTCTTCGACGCTGCCGTCGGTGCGCCGCAGCATGGGGTAGGGATGGCCGGCGCAGGCGTAGCGCAGGCGGCCCTCCTCGGGATCGAGGACGCCGTAGAAGAGGCTCATGTAGGCCCGTTTGCTGCCGGTGCGGCAGAGCACCCGATTGACCGACTCCAGCACGTGGGCCGGCTCGGGGTCGACGTCGACGGCGGTCTTGAAGGCGGCGTTGGCGATCGCCATCACCAGGCCGGCGGCGATGCCGTGACCGCTGGCGTCGCCCACCGCGATCGCCATCCGGCCGTCCTCCAGGGGCAGCAGGTCGTAGTAGTCGCCGCCGATCTCGTTGGCGGTGCGGGCGCTGTGGGCGACGCGATAGCCCGGCGGATCGCTCAGGCGGCGGGGCAGCAGCTGGCGCTGCAGCTGGCGCGCCACCTCCAGCTCGTCGCGCACCCGCAGGCGGTCGACCAGCTCGAGGGCGAGGAGCAGGGTCATGCCCGCCAGGCCGGCGAGAAACCACAGGGGGGTGAAGTCGATGTGAATGCGCGTCGGGCCGAGGGTGCTGTCGAAGGCGAAGGCGTCGACGAAGCCGAAGAGGGGCAGCAGCAGGGAGGCGGCGAAGAGCAGGCGGCGGGCGGGGGAGAGCTTGAACGACAGGCCGAGGAAGACGTTCTTGACCTCGTCGAGGAAGCCGAGGAATCCCTCCGGCTGGTCCTCGCCGCGTTTCCGCTCGGCGGCGAGCACGCTGAGCGCCCGGGCGGCGTCGCGGTCGAAGAGGCGTTGCAGATCGCGCCCCTCGAGACCGGCGGTGTAGTCGCGCAGAAAGCGCACCGTACGGCCGCCGGCGACCTTCAGGCGCTCGGCGGTGGGCATTTTTTTGCGGCGTGGTTTGAGCTCGGTCATGGGAGGGGTTCCGGCGGTGGGGACGACGGCGGTCGCTCGAAGCCTACTACGGCCGCCGGCGCCGGGGGTTCCGGCGGCGGCCGGTTGACCCTCCGATCCGCCGCCGGTAAGGTGCGCCCATGTTCAGCGGGCCGGCGGCGGAGGTCGCCCTGGGCGACGTCATCGCTCAGCGCCGGGAGCGCGTCTTCCTGGTGCTGGCGGCGCTTTTCATCGGCTCGATGACGATGCTCAACCTCCTCGGCGTGACCCGCTTCCTCGACTTCTCCTTCACCCTCTTCGGCCGCCGGGTGCCGATGCCCCTGGCGGTGGGGGTCCTGCCCTATCCCCTCACCTTCCTGTGCACCGACTTCATCTCCGAGCTCTACGGCCGCCGGCGGGCCAACTTCCTGGTCTGGGTCGGCTTCGGCGTCAATCTGTGGCTCGCCCTGGTGCTGTGGGTCGGTGGTCTCTTGCCCGGCTTCGACCAGCCGGTGCCCGGGCCGGACGGCCGCCTGCCCCTCTTCTTCGAGATCCGCAAGCTCACCCTCGGGGCGATCGCCGCCTCGATGATCGCCTACCTGAGCGCCCAGCTCTGCGACGTGCAGCTCTTCCACTTCTGGAAGCGGCTGACCGGCGGCCGCCATCTGTGGCTGCGCAACAACGGCTCGACCCTGGTCAGCCAATTCGTCGACACCTTCGCCGTCATCACCATCACCCACTTCTACGCCGGTGCGCTGCCGATCGCCGCCGGCCGACCCGTGTGGCCCCAGCTGTGGGTCTTCATCGCCACCGGCTACCTGTTCAAGTTCGCCGCCGCCTTGATCGACACCGTGCCCTTCTACCTCGGCACCCGCTGGCTGCGGCGCTATCTCGCGCTCACCGGCAGCGAGCCGCCGGTGCCGGGGGGCTCGTCATGAAGCCACGCCCCACCACCGTCCTCTACCTGATCCTCGCCGTCGCCGCCGTGGGCTGGGCGATCAGCCGTTTCGGCGGCGACGAGCGTCGGATCCACCGGCGCCTCGACGAGCTGCGCGCGCTGATCGAGAAGGAGGGGGAGGAAAGCGGCTTCGCCACCGCCCGCCGGGCGCAGCGGCTGGGGGAGCTCTTCGCCGGCGATTTCGAGCTCGACCTGGCGCCCTACGGTCTCGTCGTCCGCGACCGCGGCGAGCTGGCGCGGATCTTCGCCCGCTACCGCGCCGGCCCGGAGCAGATCCGCCTCCGCTTTCGCCGGCCGGCCATCGACCTCGGCGCCGGCGGCCGCCACGCCACCGTCACCCTGGTCGCCGCCGTCACCGCCCGCTGGCCGGACCGCCTGGGGCGCGAGGCCTACCGCCTGGAGCTGCGCCTGGTCGACGATGGCGCCTGGCGCATCCAGCACCTGGAGCTGCTCGAGGTGCTGGATGGGCCGGACTGGCTCTAGATGCGGAGCGGCAACGGGCGCGGGGAAGGCGGCGTCGCCGCGGCAGCCCGGCCGGGGAGCGCCTCCCTAGCCGCGATCGCGGACCAGGGGCATGGTCATGCAGCGCGGGCCGCCGCGGGCGCGGGAGAGCTCGTCGCCGAGCAGGGTCACCACCGTCGGGCCGTGGCCGAGCAGCGGCTCCCGGCCGCTGAGCACCGCCTCCTCTTCGATCACCCGCCAGCCGCGCCGGGCGAGGGCCTCGGCGGTCCGGCGGTTGCGGCGGTAGATGACGATGACGCCGGGGGCGATGGCGAAGGCGTTGGCGCCGTCGGTCCACTGCTCGCGCTGCTGGTCGATGATCGAGTCGCTGCCGCCGCAGGGCACCAGCTCGACCTCGATGCCGAGGGCGGCGAGCGCGCCGGGCAGGTGGTCGCAGACGGTGTAGCTGATCGCCGGCGCCGTCAGGTCGATGCGGTAGACGTGCCCCGACTCGCTGCCGCCGGGGGCGATCACCGGCAGGTAGGCCAGGCACAGGCCATGGTCGATGAAGGTGAAGACCGTATCGAGGTGCATGTAGGAGCGCTTGGGCGGCAGCTCGACCACCACCAGGTGACGGAAGCTCGCTCCGACCTCCCGCAGGCGCGTCGCCAGCGCCTCGATGCCCCAGCGGTCGGTGCGTTCCGACAGGCCGGCCAGCAGCACCTCGGGGCTCGCCACCAGCAGGTCGCCGCCCTCGATCCGCGGCATCGCCGCGCCGGGCCGCCGCCGGCGGACGGTCAGCACCGCGTCGCCGCCGGCGAGGGCCGGGTGGTGGCGGAAGACGGTCTCCGCCAGCAGCGGCTCGCGCTCCCGCGCCTCGGTGGCCATCGACGAGATCAGGACGTGGCGGCCGAGCACCGCTTGGGGATCGCGCTGGAAGAAGAAATTGGGCACCGGCGGCAGGCGGTAGAAGCTGCGCATGGTGCCGTCCGGCGGAGCGGTCTCGGGGGCGAGCAGGCCGCTGATCAGGGCGCGCGCCAACTCCGCCGGCTCGAGCTCCGCCAGCTCCTCGCACAGGGACGCCTCCACCCCGTGCTCGTCCCCCAGGCGGGCCAGCAACGCCCGCCGGACGGAGTCGCCGGCCAGCACCTCGGCCAGCAGCCGCTGCGGATCGAGGGTCTCGACCCCCGCCGCCCGCAGCACGCCGCAGAAGGCGTCGTGCTCCTGCCGCGCCTCCTCGCCGTAGAGGATGTCGTCGAACAGCAGGCGCTCCATCATCGACGGCACCATCCAGTCGATCTCGAGCCCGGGGCGGTGGATGAGGACGCGGCGCAGGCGGCCGATCTCGGAATGGACCTCGAACGTCATGGTCGGCTCCTCGGGGACGGCGGGTGGGTGGGGGATTGTAGCAGAGCGCCGGCTGCTAGAGAATCGGGGCGCGATGCGCGATGAACCGCAGAACCCGCTGCACGAACGTTACGCCTCGCGGGAGATGGCGCGGATCTTCTCCGCCGGCCACCGCTTCCGCACCTGGCGCCGGCTGTGGATCGTCCTCGCCCGCGCCGAGCAGCGCCTCGGCCTGGCGATCACCGACGAGCAGATCGCCGCCCTCGAACGGGTGGCGGAGCGCTTCGATCACGCCCGCCTGGCCGATCTCGAACGGCGCACCCGCCACGACGTCGTCGCCCACCTGCGCCACTTCGCCGAGCTGGCGGGGGACGCCGGCGGCATCCTCCACCTCGGCGCCACCAGCGCCTTCGTCACCGACAATGCCGACGTGCTGTTGATGCGCGAGGCCCTGGAGCTGGTCGAGCGGCGGCTGGTCGCCCTGGCCCGCGCCCTGGCGCGTTTCGCCGCCGAGCACCGCGCCTTGCCGGCCCTCGCCTACACCCACTTCCAGCCCGCCCAGCTGACCACCGTCGGCAAGCGCGCCTGTCTGTGGCTGCAGGACGTGCTCGAAGACCTGGCGGAGGTCGGCCGGCGGCGCGCCGGCCTGCGTTGTCGCGGTGCCAAGGGCACCACCGGCACCCAGGCGAGCTTTCTCACCCTCTTCGACGGCGATCACGACAAGGTGCGGGACCTCGATCGCCTGGTGGCGGAGCAGCTGGGATTCGCCGCCAGCTTTCCGGTCACCGGGCAGACCTACCCCCGCAAGCAGGACAGCCAGGTCCTGCAGGCCTTGGCCGGCATCGGCGAGAGCTGCCACAAGCTCGGCACCGATCTGCGCCTGCTGCAGGGGGTGGGGGAGCTCTTCGAGCCGTTCGACCGCGAGCAGGTGGGCTCGTCGGCGATGGCCTACAAGAAGAATCCGATCCGCGCCGAGCGCCTCTGCGCCCTGTCGCGCCGGCTGCTGACCGACTCCCTGAACGGTCCTCTGACCGCCGCCGTCCAGTGGCTGGAGCGCAGCCTCGACGACTCCGCCAACCGGCGGCTGGTGCTGACCGACTCCTTCCTCACCGCCGACGCCGTCCTCGCCCTCGCCGGCCACGTCGCCGGCGGGCTGGAGATCGAACGCCGGACCATCGCTGCGCGGGTGGCCCGCGAGCTGCCCTTCATGGCCACCGAGACCGTGCTGATGGCGGCGACCATGCGCGGCGGCGACCGCCAGCGGCTGCACGAGACCCTGCGCCGGCTGAGCCTGGAGGCGCGCCAGGCGGTGGCCCGCGGCGAGCCCAACCCGCTGCTCGACGCCATCGCCGCCGACCCCGACTTCCGTCTGACGCGGCGGGAGCTCGACGACTGGATCGCCGCCGAGCGCTTCACCGGCCGCGCTGCCCGACAGGTCGACGAATTCCTCGCCGAGCACGTCGCGCCGGCGCTCGACGGGCACGCCGCAGCGGCGCTGGAGGAACCGCGGGTGTGACGGCGGCGGCTGATACCATCGCCGCAGGCCGATGCGATCGACGCTCCCCCCCATCCACCGCCGCGCCCTGCCCGCCCTCGCCGCAGCGCTGCTTCTCGCCGCCTGCAGCAGCCACCGGGCCGAGCCGCCGCGGATCCGCTCGGCGGCCGGCGTCGAGCGCGGCATCGCCTCCTGGTACGGCAAGCCGTTTCACGGCCGGCGAACCGCCAGCGGCGAGGTCTACGACATGCACGCCCTGACCGCCGCGCACCCCACCCTGCCCCTGGGCACGGTGGTCGAGGTCACCCACCTGGGCAACGGCCGCCGGGTCACGGTGCGGATCAACGACCGCGGTCCCTTCGTCCCGGGGCGGATCATCGACCTCTCCTTCGCCGCCGCACAGCGTCTCGACATGGTGCGGGAGGGGGTGGCGGAGGTCGAGATCCGGGTGCTCGAGGCGGCGCCGGCGGACGGCCGTTTCACCGTCCAGGTCGGCGCCTTTCGCGACCGCGACCGGGCGCTCGAGCTGAAGCTCCGGCTGGCGTCGGAGGAGGGCCTCGACGGCGTCGCCGTGCGCAGCGCCGGCGGCTGGCACCGGGTGCAGGTCGGCGTCTTCGACAGCCGCCGTGCGGCCGGCGATCTGCGCCGCCGGCTGGCGCGCCTCGGCCTGACGGCGGTGGTGGTCAGCCTGCGCCCGCCCTAGCGGCGCACCGCCGGCAGCACGACGTCGTAGAGCCAGGCGACCGGCCGCTCCTCCGCCCGCCGGTCGCGGGCTCCGGCGGTGACCACCATCACCAGCCGCTCCTGCGGCACGACGAAGAGGTACTGCCCCATGTGGCCGGCGGCGGCGTAGAAGTCCGCCGGACGCGCCGGGCCGGGGTAGGGCAGGATCCACCACAGGTAGCCGTAGCCCGCCGGATGACCGGCGAGGGATCCGGCCGCCGGCACCTGGCGGGCGACCGAACGCTCGATCCACCGGCGGGAGACCACCCGCCGCTCGCGCCAGCGTCCGCCGCGCAGGTAGAGCAGGCCCAGCCGCGCCAGGTCGCGCGGCCTGAGGTCGAGGCCGCCGGCGCTGTGGGCGACGCCGTCCTCGGCCCGATGCCAGGCGTGGTGATCGATGCCCAGAGGGGCGAAGAGGTAGCGCCGGGCGAAGGCGTCGAGGCTCAGGCCGGTGCGCCGGCGGATCACCTCGCCGAGGAGGATCGCGCCGCCGCTCTCGTAGCGGAAGCGACGGCCGGGCTCGGCGGTCATCCGCGCGCCGAGCACGAAGGGGATCCAGCCCCGGCGCAGGCGGTTCATGCGCGCCAGGGAGGCGCCCGCGCCGGCGTCGGCGAAGTCGGTGCCGCTGCGCATGGTCAGCAGGTGGGCGAGGGTCAGTCGCTGCCAGCGCGGATCCGCGTGGCGCGGGCGCAGCTCGGGAAAGAAGCGCAGCACCGGCTCGCCGGCGCCGGCCAGGGCGCCTTGGTCGAGGGCGATGCCGAGGAGGATCGAGGTGACGCTCTTGGTCACCGACTGCAGGCCGTGGAGCGCCTCCGGCCGCCAGCCGCCGAAGTATTCCTCCACCACCAGGTAGCCGTCCTTGACCAGCAGCAGGCTGTGCGCCCCTTCGCCGTCCTCTCCCGCCCGCACCGCCGCCACCAGGGCGTTGAGGGGTTGCGGCTCGAGGCCCACCGCCGCCGGCTGCGCCCGCGGCCAGTCCGCCGCCGGCCAGGGCGGTGGCGCGGCGCCGGCAGACCAGGGGAGGGCGGCGGCGGGCAGCAGCAACGCCAGGGCGCCGGCCGCCGCCTGGGAACGGCGTCTCGCCGCCCGCGGGTGACGCGCCACGGCGGCTCCGGCTCAGCCGTCCTCGAGCTCGGGATGGGCGAGGACGGCGGCCAGCAGGCGCGCCACCTTGGCCCCGGCCTCCCGCCCCTGAGCGAGGACGTCGGCGTGGTCGAGGGGCTCGTCGCTGACCCCGGCGGCGGGGTTTGAGATCAGCGAGACGACGCCGCAGCGCACCCCCATGTGGTGGCCGGCGATCACCTCCTGGGCGGTCGACATGCCGACCGCGTCGGCGCCGAGGCGGCGCAGCATCTCGACTTCCGCCGGGGTCTCGTAGGACGGCCCCAGGACGCTGGCGTAGACCCCTTCTTCGAGGCCGATGCCGAGGTCGGCGGCAACCGTCTGCAGCAGCCGGCGCAACCGCCGGTCGTAGGCCTGGGTCATGTCCGGGAACTGCGGCCCCCAGCTCGGCGGGAAGTCGCCGTAGAGCGGGTTCATCCCCGACAGATTGAGGTGGTCGGCGAGCAGCAGCAAGTCGCCGGGCCGGCAGCCCGGCCTGAGGCCGCCCGAGGAGTTGGTCATCAGCATCACCCGCGCCCCGAGGAGCGCCGCCAGGCGGGTGGGGAAGACCACCTGGGCGGGGGTGAAGCCCTGGTAGGCATGCAGCCGTCCGCGGCTGTAGAGCACCACCCGCTCGGGGCGCGGCTCGAGCAGCTCGATCTCCAGCGGATGGCCTTCGATGCCGCGGATCGGGAAGGGGATCAGCTCGGACCAGGGCAGGGGCCCGGCGATCCGCTCGCCGAGGGCGGTGGCGAGACCCGAGCCGGAGACCACGAAGACGTCCGGCCGCGGCAGGCCGAGCTCGTCCCAGCGCTCCACCGCCCGTTCCAGCTGGCGTACGAGATGATCCATCGGACGGCGATGCTAGCACGCCGTCGCGGTTCACGCCGGCGGCGATGGACGGGCGGCGGCGGCGGCGGCGGCGGCGGGGGAGCGGGCGAGGTTGGCGATCTTGTAGGCCAGGCTGCGGGCGCTGAAGGGCTTCTGCAGGAAATCGGCTCCGTCGTGGGCCAGCGCCCGGCTGAGGACGGCGTTGTCGGTGTAGCCGGAGATGAAGAGGCAGCGCAGGTCGAGGCCGCGCTGGCGCACCTCGTCGAGGAGGTCGGCGCCGCTCATGCCGGGCATGACGACGTCGCTGATCAAGAGGTCGATGGCGTCGCCCTCCCGTTCCAGGATGCCCAGGGCCTGGTCGGCCTCTTCCGCCACCAGCACCTTGTGGCCGAGGGCGCGCAGCATGGCTTGGGTCGAAGCCCGCATGTCGTCGTTGTCCTCCACCAGCAGCAGGGTGAGCGGCCCGACCTCGGGCAGGGGCATCTCCTGGCGGTCGGCGCGGCCGGCGGCCTGGCGGTCGCTGGCGGGGAGATAGATCTCGAAGGTGGTGCCGCGCCCCACCTCGCTGTCGACCGCGACCACGCCGCCGTTCTGGCGCACGATGCCGAAGACCGTCGCCAGGCCGAGGCCGCTGCCGGCGCCCTCCGGCTTGGTGGTGAAGAAGGGCTCGAAGATCTTTTCCTTGATCTCCGGCGGAATGCCCTTGCCGGTGTCGCTCACCGCCAGCAGCACGTAGCCCGCCGGCGGCGGCGACGGATCCCCCGGCCGGCGCGGCGGCGCCTGCTCGGGACGGGCGGTGCGCACCACGATCTCGCCGCCCAGGGGCATGGCCTCGCGGCTGTTGACCAGCAGGTTGACCAGGATCTGCTCGAGCTGGGACGGGTCGATCTCGACGTTGGGCAGGCCGTCCTCGCAGACGGTGGTGAGCTGGATGTCCTCGCCCAGGAGCCGCCGCATCATGCTCTCCATGTCCTTGACCACCCGGTTGAGGCTCACCACCTCCGGCCGGTTGGGCTGCTTGCGGCTGAAGGCCAGCAGCTGGCGGATGAGGCTCGACGCCCGGCCGACGGCGTCGATCGCCAACCCCATGCGGCGGTGCAGGTCGGGGTTGTCCTCGTGTTTGATGCGGGTGACCTCGCAGTATCCCCGCACCGCCCCCAGGTAGTTGTTGATGTCGTGGGCGATGCCCCCCGCCAGCCGTCCGACCGCTTCCATCTTCTGCGCCTGCAGCAACTCCGCTTCGCGCTGGTGCAGGGTCTCCACCGCCGTCTGGCGGCGGCGTTCGTAGCGCCACAGCCCGGCGGCGGCGGCGAGCATGATGGCGCTCCAGGCGCCGATCACCAGGCGCAGGCGGAAGCGGTTGCGGGCGCGCTCGGCCGCCGCCCGTTCGGCCAGCTGGCGGCGCAGCTCCTCCGCCGCCTGCAGCACGTCGAGGAAGGTGCGGTCGAAGAGCTGGTCGAGGGCGGAGCCGACCCCCGCCAGGTCCCTGCCCTGGCGGTAGCGTTCGAGGGAGACCTTCTGAAAGTCGGCGAGCAGGGTGCGCAGGGTCTCGGCCTGCTGGCGCAGCTGCGGGTCGCGCAACGGCTCGAGGCGCGAGCGGTCCGGAGCCACCTCGCCGCCCTGGAGCAGCAGCAGCACCAGCTCGATGGCGCGGTTCAGGTCGTCCCAGATCTCGTCGATGTCGATCGTCGGATCGCCGGTGAGGTATTCCTCCAGCCACAGGTGGGCGGAGGCGGCGGCGATCGCCAGCTGGCGGATGGCGTCCTCGATCTCGCCCGACTGCACCGCCTGCGCGTCGCTGGCGCGGTAGGTGACGAGCAATAGGGCGATCGACAGCGCCGCCAGCACCACCACCACGACCGGGGCCCACAGGATGCGCCGCGGTGAAGCGGGGCGATCCGAGGACGTCGAAGAGGTGGTTTCCATCGCGCGGCCGAGGCCTGGTTCAACTGCGTTCGCTCCTCAGAACGTACCCCACGCCGTGGACGGTATGCAACAGACGCCGCTCATGATCGGCATCGATTTTCTTTCGCAAGCGGTGGACCAGCACGTCGACGACGTTGCTCAACGTATCGAATCGGGTATCCCACACCCGGTTTTCGATCTCCGCCCGGGTGACCACCTCGTCCTTGCGCATCAGGAGATACTCGAGGAGCGCAAACTCGCGCGCCGACAGCTTGGCCGGCTGGCCGCCGACGGTGACCTGGCGCCGGCAGCGATCCATCCACACGTCGCCGGCGGCGAGCTCGCCGAGGCTGCCCATGCGCCGGCGCAACAGGCTGCGCACCCGCGCCAGCAGCTCCTCGACCGAGAACGGCTTGGTCAGGTAGTCGTCGGCGCCGGCCTCGAGCCCTTCGACCCGATCCTCGATGGCGTCGCGTACGGTCAGCATCAGCACCGGCATCTCCAGCCCCTGCTGCCGCCAGTCGTGGACCAGCTCGAGGCCGCTGGGGCGGGGGATCTGCCAGTCGAGGATCACCAGATCGAAGTCTTCGTAGGACGTCAACTCCGCTGCCCGCGCGCCGTCGACCGCCAGGTCGACGGCGTAGTAGGCCTCGCGCAGCACCTCGCAGATCAGCGCTGCGGTCTGCAGATTGTCTTCAACCACCAGAATTCGCATCGACGTTACCCTGCGGAAACGCCGGCGGCGCCCCAGCGGGCGCCGGCCGGCGGAAGTGCCGGAGCCGGCCGGGGCGCGCTCAGCACCCCGGCCGGCTGGGGTTTTAAGGACAGAGTGCAAAGGTCGTGGTGTCCTTGACCGGCTGGGAGAGTTGTCCGAGCGGGTTGCTGTAGGTCCGGCTCACGCCGGTGAAGGTGTCGGTGACGGTGACGTCCACCCCCAGATCGGTGGTGGCGGAGAAGAAGACCCAATAGCTGCCGAAGTTGCGGCAGCCGTCGAGCACCTTGATCAGCAATTCCACGTTGTTCTGGTTGAGGAACCAGAACAGCCCCGACTTGTCGCTCAACGCCACCGGATGGCCGTCGCCCTGATCGCCGCGGCGGGTGCGCCAGTCGACGCGCACGGCGAAGCGACCGCCGAGCAGGCAGAGGGTGGAGTCGTCGGGCACGCAGCCGGTGCCGTCGTCGTCGACGATGGTCAGGGTGGCGGTGGAGCGCAGGCCGTCGAGCACCGCGCCGGTGGCGTCGAAGAGCTCGAGCTCGACCGACTCGTTGCCCTCCTCCAGCTCGTCGCCGAGGATCGGCACCAGGAAGGTGCGGTCGCTGCCGTCCTGATCGCCCCAGGTCAGGGTACCGCTGACGCCGGTGTAGTCGGCGCCGTCGGCGGCGCTGCCGTCGAGGGTGCGGTAGGAGACCGACGCCGGGCCGTCCTCGCCCTTGGAGCGCTCGACGGTGATCACCGCCACGCCGGCGGATTCCAGCACCTGGTAGGTGCCGCTGCCGAACTTCACCACCCCCGGCTTGGCGCCCGGCGGGTCGTCGCCGCCCGGCGGGTCGTCTCCGCCCGGCGGGTCGTCGCCGCCCGGCGGGTCGTCGCCGCCGGTGCCGCCGTCGCTGGCCAGGATGCGGATCACCGAGGTGCCGCGCAGCTCGTCGATGGTGGCGCCGCCGGTGGCGTTGGAGAGGTTGAGCTCGATGGTTTCGCTGCCCTCGGCCTCGCCGTCGTCGAGGATCGGGACGACGAAAGTCTTGGCGCTGCCGTCGCCGGCCGGCCAGCTCAAGGTGCCGCTGGCGGCGGTGTAGTCCAGCCCTTCGGTGGCGCTGCCGTCGGCGGTGGCGTAGTCGACGCTCACCGCGCCGCCTTCGCCCATCGAGCGCTCGACGGTGACCAGCGCCACGCCGGCCTCCTCCAGCACCTCGAAGCTGGTCTCGTCGAATTTGAGCACGCCGGGCTTGTCGTCGTCCTCGCCGCCGGCGCCGCCGCTGCCGCCGTCGCTGGCGGCGATGATCACCGTGGAGGTGCCGCGCAGGCCGTCGATGGTGGCGCCGCCGGTGGCGTTGGACAACATCAGGTGGATGGTCTCGCCGCCCTCGGCCTCGCCGTCGTCGAGGATCGGCACTGTGAAGGTGCGGCTGCCGTCGTCGAGGTTGGCCCAGGTCAGGGTGCCGCTGACCGGGGTGAAGTCCTGACCGGGGGTGGCGCTGCCGTCGGTGGTGGTGTGGTAGTCGACCGACACCACCCCGGACTCACCCTTCGAGCGCTCGACCACGATCAAGGCCACGCCGGCCTCCTCCAGCACCGTGACGCTGTCTTCGTCGAATTTGATCACCCCGGGTCCGCCGGCCAGAGCCGGACCGGCGACCAGGGCGAGCACGAACAGCTGGGCAATGCACGTCTTGAAGCTCATCTCGCTTCCCCCTTGGGCTGTGGTTGAGAGGATCTCGGCTTCCCGCCGCCGCCCGCAGGCACCTGCCGTAAGCCGCCTCACGGTGTTTATAGCAATCCATCTATGAACAAAAGATTACGCCTCCCGAACGCCCGTTCAGCGGGCGGCGTTCGCCTCCGGCGACGCCGCGCCGGAAGAGGGGAGATCGGGGGCGGGAAGGCCAGGGAAACGAGAGCGGCGCCCGGCCGCAAGCTCGGTCCGGGCGCCGTGGCGGAAGCGGGGGAGGGTTACTTGACCGAGACGTTGACGGTGTCGCTGCCACCGCCGCTCGAGGTGACGGTCAAGGTCACCGGGTTGGTGGTGACGCCGCCGACCTTCTCCTTGAAGCGGCCGCGGTCGTTGGTCACCGGCACGGTCTGGCCGCCGAAGGTGGCGGTCAGGGTGGCGGTGCTGGACGACACCGTGCCCTCGAACTGCAGCTCGCCCTTGCGGCTGTCCCACTGCGCCTTGTCGATCGACACCACGTCGCTCGGCGGCGGCGGCGGCGGTGGCGGCGGCGGCGGGGCGCCGCCGGTCAGGGAGTGGAGCAGCAGATTGGGGGAGCCCGGTCCGGGGTTGGTGACCACGTCCGGAGTGGCGATGGTCAGGATCTCGTTCTTCACCTGAGCGACGGTGAAGGCCGGGAACTCGTCGCGGATCAGCGCGGCGACGCCGGCCACGTGAGGCGACGCCATGGAGGTGCCGCTGATGGTGTTGGTGGCGGTGTCGCTGGTGAACCAGGCCGAGGTGATGGCCGAGCCGGGAGCGAAGATGTCGACGCTGGGCCCGAAGTTGGAGAAGGACGAGCGGGCGTCGAGGATGGTGGTGGAGCCGACGGTGAAGGCCTCGGCCGCCCGCGCCGGCGAGAAGAGGCCGGCGTCGAGGTTGTCGTTGCCCGCCGCCACGGCGTAAAAGACGCCCGCCGCCACCGAGTTGTTGACCGCCGCGTCGAGGGCGGCGCTGGCGCCGCCGCCGAGGCTCATGTTGGCCACCAGCAGGCCGTTGGGATTGGCGTTCGCCTCGCCGGTGACGAAGTCGACGCCGGCGATGACGCCGGCGAAGGAGCCGGAGCCGGCGCAATTGAGCACCCGCACCGCGTGCACGCGGGCGTTCTTGGCCACGCCGAAGGTGGCGCCGGCAGCGGTCGCCGCCACGTGGGTGCCGTGGCCGTTGCAGTCGTTGCCGTTCTGGCCGTCGCCGACCGAGTCGAAGTCGAGGGTGGCGCGACCGCCGAACTCCTGGTGGGTGACGCGGATGCCGGTGTCGATGACGTAGATGTCGACCCCGGTGCCGTCGAAGTTGAAGGTGTAGCTGTCGTCGAGGGGCAGGTTGCGCTGATCGATGCGGTCGAGGCCCCAGGACGGCGGATTGGCCTGGACGGCGAAAATGCTGACCAGACCGTCCTCCTCGACCCAGGCGATGCGCGGGTTGTCGGCCAGGGCGCGGGCGCTCGCCTCGCTGAGGCCGCGGACCACCATGCCGTCGAGGGCGTGGTTGTAGAGCCGCGTCATGACGCCGCCGTAGGACTTGGCCAGGGAGGCGGCAAAGGCCGGGCGCGAGATCTTGAGCGGTGGCTGGCTGTCGTCGAAGACGACGATGTATTGCCCCGGAATCCGGGTGCTGGTGCTCTTGACGAGCTCGCCGGCGAAGGCGGGCAACGCCAAGAGCAGGGCTAAGCAGACGGTGAGAACTCGTTTCATCTTCCTTCTAGCTCCTCTCGGGTTCGCCGTCGGCAGGGGCCGATCGGCGAGTCGAACACGATCCCCAGGGCACGCCGCCCTGGAGGGCTTTGAGGGCTTCCGCCGTTTGGATCCACAACTTCGTAGCAGCCGAGCCGCCGGCCGTCAAGGGGTTGTAATGCTTTGTTAAGGTTGGAAAATCATGCGACCCCGCCTGCTTGCCGCCGTGCCCGCCGCCGTGCTCGCCGCCGGCGCCGCTCTCCTCGTCCTGCCGATCCCGGCCTTCGAGGCGCCGGTGCGCGATCCCCAGCTGGCGCGGGAGATCGCCGAGCGCGGGCGGCAGCACTTCGCCAGGATCGCCGCGGCCAAGGGGTTGGCGCGCCCGTTCCCGGCGCCGGTGGAGCGGCCGGAGAATCCGACCACCCCGGCCAAGGTCGAGCTCGGCCGGCTGCTCTACTTCGATCCGATCCTGTCGCGCGACGACGACCTCTCCTGCGCCCATTGCCACCATCCCGACCTCGGTCTGGCGGACGGCCGGCGGCGCTCGATGGGGGTCGGGGGGCGCGGCGTCGGCCCCGAGCGCAGCGGCGGCGCGGTCCTGCGCCGCGGCGCGCCGACGGTGTGGAATGCGGTCTTCAACCGTCGCCAGTTCTGGGACGGACGGGCGCGCGATCTCGAGGAGCAGGCGGCCAATCCGATCCAGGACCCGCGGGAGATGGCCGAGGACGCCGGCGAGCTGGAACGCCAGCTGCGGGCCATCCCCGAGTACGTCGAACGCTTCGCGGCCGCCTTCGGCGCCCCCGCCGGCCGGCCGCACGAGGCCGTCACCTTCGAGCACGTCACCTTCGCCGTCGCCGCCTTCGAGCGCACCCTGACGTCGCGGCGCTCGGCCTTCGACCGCTACGCCGCCGGCGACGTCGCCGCCCTCACCCCGGCACAGCGCCGCGGCTTCAACCTCTTCCGCTCGCTCAAGACGCGCTGCTTCGAATGCCACGGCCTGCCGACCTTCGCCAATGCCGACTTCAAGGTCATCGGCGTCCCCGAGGCGGAAGACCTCGCCGCCCCCGACCTCGGCCGGGGGGAGATCGAAGGGGGCAGGGCGTACGACCGCGCCTTCAAGGTGCCGACCCTGCGCAACGTCGCTCTCACCGCCCCCTACATGCACAACGGCCGTTTCGGCACCCTGGAGGAGGTGATCGACTTCTACGCCGCCGGCGGCGGCGCCGGGGCGGGCCTCGAGCTGCCCAACCTCGACGACAAGATCCGGCCCTTCGACCTCAGGGCGACGGAGAAGGCCGATCTGATCGCCTTCCTCCACGCCCTGACCGACGAATCGGCCAGGCCCGCCATCCCGCGGCGCGTGCCCTCCGGCCTGCCGGCGGTGCCGTCCCTCGCCGCCTCCCTCGCGGCCGGTCCCGGGGCGGCGTCTGCCGCCACCGGCGCCGGCCCGCCGTCTGCCGCCGGCGCAGCGGGGGAGGGGCCGGCGCGCCGGGTGGTGCGTCCCGGGGAGAGCATCCAGCGGGCGATCGACGCCGCGCGGCCGGGGGATACGGTGGAGGTGATGCCCGGGGTCTACCACCAGAGCCTGACCCTCGACGTCTCCGGCATCCGGCTGATCGGCCGGCGGATCGACGGCGAGCTGCCGGTCCTCGACGGCCGCGGGGTGCTGGCCGACGGCATCATCGGCGCCGCCTCGGATCTGGTGATCGAGGGGCTGGTGATCCGCGACTTCACCGCCAACGGGGTGATGATCAACCTCGCCCAGAACCTGGTCTTCCGCCGCCTGCACCTCGAGCGCACCGGCCTCTACGGCGTCTATCCGGTGGAGACCATCGGCGTGCTGATCGAGGGGTGCACGGTCACCGGCGCCCGCGACGCCGGGCTCTACGTCGGCCAGTCGAAGGACGTGGTGGTGCGCGGCAACCGCGCCTACGGCAACGTCACCGGCATCGAGATCGAGAATTCGGTCGGCGCGGTGGTGGAGGACAACGAGGTCTACGACAACGCCGGCGGCATCCTGGTCTTCGCCCTGCCCGACGTGCCGTCAAAGGTGTCGCGCCGTTGCCGGGTGGTGGGGAATCGGGTGTACGACAACAACCACCCCAACTTCGCCGATCCCAGCGCCATCGTCGCCGCGGTGCCGCCGGGGACCGGCATCATGATCCTCGCCGCCGACGACGTCGAGGTGGCGCACAACGAGATCCGCGGCAACCGCAGCTTCGGCGTCGCCGTCGCCGGCCTCGACAGCTTCTTCGGCCGCGGCTCGGTCTACGACGTCGACCCCTATCCAGACCGCAATCGGATCCACGGCAACCGGCTCAGCGGCAACGGCACGGATCCCGCCGCCGGCATCGTCGCCGCCGGCTTCGCCGGTGCCGATCTGCTGTGGGACCTCTCCGGCGACGGCAACCGCTGGCACCAACCCGGCGCCTCGCGCCTGCCCTACGCCCTCCCCGCCCCCGGCTGGTCCGCCGCCCGCGCCCGCGCCAACCACCGCCTCTGGCGCCTTCTCGCCGCCTGGGGCGGCTGAAGCGCCC
>RFGL01000123.1 GCA_003697015.1 Acidobacteriota bacterium
CGGCCCGATCATTTGCTTATTGCTTCATAGCTTTGTAACGAAAGGTTTCGTGACGGGGCGGGATCCAGTCAGATTCTGTGAATGGATTCTGATCGTTTTTTCTCGACTGCTGTGCTACGTTGCCGCTGGATCGAGTGAGGCGGCGGCGGTCTCGGGTCGGCCCGGGGCTTCGATCGCTGCCTCGTCAAAGGCGCGGACAAAAGCGGGGGATCGGGACGATGGCGGCGTTGGGTTGGGCCGGGTTTCAAACGATTTCGCATGCGGTAGGGATTGCTTTTCGGAGCACAGCTTGGAAGACGGCGGAGGCGGCCGGGCGCCGGGGGCTGGCGTTTTGCGTCGCCGGGCTGCTGCTGGGGGCGCTTCCGGCGGCGGCGGCGGTGCCGGTGCTGGTGTCGATCAGCCCGGCGGACGGGTCGCTCACGGCGGCGGCGGAGGTGACCCTCAGCGGTCAGCTGAGCGGCGCGGCGTCGCTTTCGATCGACGGGGCGGAGGTGCCGCTTCAGGCCGGCGCCTTCAGCTTCGGGCCGGTGGCGCTGGCGGAGGGGGAGCGGGTCTTCGTCTTGACCGCGACGGCGGGCGACGGCTCGGGGGACGTCCTCCAGCTGGCGCATCGGGTGGTGCGGGATTCGACCGCGCCGCAGATCAGCCTGACGCGGCCGGCGGAGGGGGCGGTGATCGGCGCCTCGCCGCTGGTGGTGGAGGGCCAGGCGAGCGATCCCCACCTGGCGGAGGTGCGGGTCGGCGGGGTGCCGGCGAGCGTGACCGGCACCTCGTTCAGCGCCGCCGTGCCGCTTGAGCCCGGGCCGCAGAGCGTGAGCATCACCGCCACCGACGCGGTGGGCAACGCCGCCTCGATCAGCGTCGCCGTCACCCTCGATCCCGACCCGCCGCAGGTGACGATCACCGACGGCGGCGCGCCGCTTCCCGACGGCGCGGTGCTCGCCCGGGCGGTGACGCCGGTGGTGACGGTGGCCGACGCCACCGCCGCCACCCTCGACCTCCAGCTCGACGGCACGGCCTTCGTCTCCGGCACGGCGGTGAGCGCGGAAGGCGCGCACCTCCTCACCGCCGTCGCCCGCGACGCAGCGGGTCACGAGACGGCGGTGAGCCGCGCCTTCACCATCGACGTGACGGCGCCCGAGATCGCCGGCGTCAGCCCGGCGGAGGGGACCCTCACCGCCGCCGCCACGGTGACCCTCTCCGGCCGGGCGGCGGGGGCGGCGTCGGTGACGGTGAACGGCGAGCCCGCGATTCTCGCGGCGGACGCCTTCACCGCCGGCCCCCTGCCCCTCGCCGAGGGCGAGAACCTCTTCGCCATCGCCGCCCGCGACGCGGCGGGCAATCAGGCGAGCCTGAGCCGCACCGTGGTGCGCGACGCCACCGCGCCGGCGATCACCGTCGCCTCCCCCGCCGCCGGCGCGGTGGTCGGGGCGAGCCCGGTGGTGGTGAGCGGCCGGGCGGCGGACGCCCACCTCGCCTCGGTGACGGTCGCCGGGGCGCCGGCGAGCCTGACGGGCCAGGACTTCACGGCCAGCGTCGCCCTCACCGAGGGGGCGAATGCCCTGGCGATCGTCGCCGCCGACGGCGCCGGCAACGAGGCGCAGACGAGCCATGCCGTCACCCTCGACACCCTGGCGCCGCAGCTGGCGATCACCGCCGGCGGCGCGCCGCTTCACGACGGGGCGGTCTTCGCCGCGGCGCCGGTGGTCGACGTCACCGCCACCGACGCCACCGCGGTGACGGTCGAGGCCCTCCTCGACGGCGCGCCCTTCGCGCCGGGCTCGACCGTCGGCGCCACCGGGCAGCACCTGCTCGAGGTCACCGCCACCGACGAGGCGGGAAACGCCACCACCGCGGTGGTCGCGTTCAGCGTCGATCAGACGGCGCCGATCCTTTCGCAAATCCTGCCGCCGTCGAATTCCGTGCAGCGCGAGGCCGAGGTGACGATCAGCGGCGTGGCCATGGGCGCCACCTCGGTGACGGTCGACGGCCGGCCGGCGCAGCTCGCCGGCGAGGATTGGACGATCGGCCCCCTGCCCCTGGTCGAAGGCAGCAACCGCTTCGTCATCGTCGCCTCCGACGACGGCGGCAACCGCAGCGAGCGCTTCCACGTCATCATCCGCGACACCGTGGCGCCGGTGCTGCGCATCGACACCCCGCGCGACGGCCTGGTGGTGCGCGAGTCGCCGGTGGAGGTCACCGGCGCGGTGAGCGAGCCCCACATCCGCTCGATCACCATCAGCGGCACCCCGGCGCGGATCTCCGGCGGCGCCTTCAGCGGCTCCCTGCCCCTGGCCGAGGGCCCGAACCTCTTCGTCGTCCGCGCCCTCGACCGCGCCGGCAACGCCAGCGAGCTCAGCCGCACCGTCTCCCTCGACACCCTGCCCCCCGAGCTCACCGTCGACGAGCCCGCCGCCGGCACGGTGACCCCGGCCGAGCGCATCGTGCTGCGCGGCACCGCCGCCGATCCCCACCTCGACCGGGTGGAGGTCAACGGCCTGCGCGCGACGCTGGCCGGCAACGCCTGGTCCCTCGAGGTGCTGCTGGCGGAGGGGGTGAACGTCTTCCAGGTGGCGGCGATCGACGTCGCCGGCAACCAGCGCTCCGCCAGCCGCAGCATCAGCCGCGACAGCCAGGCGCCGGTCGTCGCCATCACCAGCCCGGCCGACGGAGCCCGGGTCAACGCCGCGGCGGTCAGCGTCAGCGGCACGGTGAGCGACGAGCCCGGCGTCCTGGTGGCGGTCAACGGCCTGCCCGCCACCGTCACCGGCGGCACCTTCTCCATCGACGCCATCCCCCTCGCCGAGGGCGAGAACCGCATCCTCGCCCGCGCCACCGACCTGCGCGGCAACAGCGGCAGCCACACCCGCATCGTGGTGCGCGACTCGCTGCCGCCCGAGCTCGCGAGCAGCCTCCCCGCCGCCGGCGCCCTGGCGATCCCCCCCGAGACCGTCTTCCGCCTCACCTTCAGCGAGCCCCTGGCGCCCCTGGCCGGCGGCGCCGTCCGCCTCGAGGACGACGCCGGCGCCGCCATCCCCGCCACCGTCGAGCTGGCGGGGGAGGTGGTGACGGTGATGCCCCAGGCCCCCCTCCCCTCCCGCGCCGCCGTCCGCCTGGTGCTCGCCGCCGCCGTCACCGACCGCGCCGGCAATGCGCTCCAGCCGTCGGCCCTCGACTTCACCGTCGCCGACGTCGGCGCCCCCGAGCCGCCGGTCCTGGACGCCCTGCCTCCGTCCCACCTCTGCGCGCCCGAGGTCGTCCTCGCCGGCAGCGCCGAGCCGGGGACCACCGTCCGCGTCATCGGCGGCCTGAGCCTCGCCTCCACCCGCGCCGACGACGCCACCGGCGCCTTCCGCCTCACCGTCACCCTCTCCCGCGGCACCCGCAACCGCCTGCAGATCACCGCCCGCGACGTCTTCGGCAACGTCTCGCCGGCGCTGGAGGTGGCGGTGACCCACGACTGCGAGCCGCCCCAGGTCACCGGCGCCGGCCTGAACGGCGGCGTTCTTCAAGTGACCTTCAATGAAGCGATGGATCCGGCGACGCTCCCCGCCGCCGTCGCCGTCGAGCTCGAGGGCGCCCCCGCCGGCGGCACGGTGGAGGTGGCGGCGGACGGCCTCTCCGCCACCTTCCTCCCCGCCTCCCCCCTGCCCCCGGCGCCGGTGCGCCTGAGCGTCGCCACCTCGGCGACCGACCTGGCGGGCAATGCCCTGGCCTTCCCCTGGAGCGGCCTCCTGGGCTCGGAGCTGGGGGAGAGCTTCCTCTCCGGCACGGTGATCGACGACGCCACCGGCCGCCCCCTCGCCGGCGCCCGGGTGGTGATCACCGCCACCGACGGCGTCGCCCGCGCCCTGCCCCTGCCCGAGCTCACCACCGGCGACGACGGCCGCTTCCTGATGGCCGTCGGCGCCGGCACCCACGAGCTGACCATCGCCCGCCCGGGCTACAGCCCCGTCTTCCGCATCGTCACCACCCAGGCCGGCCTCGGCGCCGACGTCTTCGACCCGCGCCTCATGCCGGTGAGCGCCGCCGACGTCCTCGGCGCCGCCGGCGGCACCGTCGAGAGCGACGGCCTGCGCCTCCTCCTCCCCGCCGGCGCCCTCGCCGCCGCCACCGAGCTCAGCGTCACCGCCGTAGGAGAGCAGGCCCTGCCGGCCCTTCTCCCCTACGGCTGGTCCCCCCGCGGCGCCGCCTGGATCGACGCCGGCGACGCCCCCCTCGCCGTCCCCGCCACCCTCGAGCTGCCGGTCGACGCCCCCGACGGCACCGTCCTCGTCCTCGCCAGCCTCGATCTCGCCACCCTCCAGTGGCGCGCCGCCGGCGAGCAGGCGGCGGCCGGCGGCAAGGTCCTCGTCGAGCTCAGCGCCACCGGCGCCTACGCCGCCCTCGAGGCCGACGCCGGCGAGCTCGCCCCGCCCCCGCCGGTGGCGGGGGAGGTCCTCGGCTCCTCCCCCCGCCCCGCCGGCGACGAGGTGCTCGCCGCCGAGGTCACCTTCGAGCCGCCGGTCGTCCTGCCCATGCAGACCGCCGTCGCCACCGTCACCTACGTCATGAACGCCCCCGCCGCCAGCGGCCTCCCCCTCACCCTCTCGATCCAGGAAGAGCTCACCCTGCGCGACGGCACCGTGCGGCGCAGCGCCCCCTACCGCGCCGACCTGGTGCTCTACCGCGACCCCGCCGGCCAGCCCCGCTCCCGTTTCCGCCTCCAGCCCTCCACCGGCTCCCGTTTCCTCCCCGTCGCCAGCGGCCAGGTGCGGGTGACGGTGCTCACCTTCGGCGACGAGAGCGTGCGCGGAAACGTCCTCGGCCCCGCCGGCGGCACCGTCACCAGCCTCGAAGGCGACCGCGCCGAGGTGCCCGCAGGCGCCCTCACCAGCCCCACCGCCGTCCTCCTCAACCGCCGCGCCGCCGCCGACCTCCCCCTCGGAGCGCCCCGCGGCGCCGCCATCGACGGCGTCCTCGAGCTCGACCTCGGCGGCCGCATCCTCGACCGCCCCGCAACCCTCGCCCTCACCCTGCCCGCGCCCCCCGCCGCCGGCGACGCCGGCCTCCTGCTCCAGGTCATCGACGTCTCCGGCCGCAGCCGCTACCGCGCCGTCGCCGAGCTCCAGGCCACCGCCAACGGCTGGCAGAGCGCCGCCATCGACCCCGCCGACCTGCCCTGGCCCGGCGTCACCAGCGGCGGCCTCTTCGCCTTCGTCCGCCTGAGCGTCCCCCACGCCTTCCTCCGCGGCACCGCCCTCGACGCCGCCGGCGCCCCCCTCGCCGGCGGCCTGGTCGAGGCCGACGCCGTCGACTGGGTCCAGCTCACCGCCGCCGACGGACGCTACGTCCTCCCCCTCCCCCTCGGCGACGCCGTCGTCACCCTCACCAACCCCGCCAACGGCAACGGCGTCGACGTGGCCGTCACCGCCACCGGCGCCGGTGCCCGCCTCGACCTCGACCCCCAACTCGAGATCCGCGGACCCTTCGTCACCGAGATCACCCCCGCCGCCGGCGCCGTCGTGCCCCAGGGCATCGAGCCCATCCTCCGCTTCAGCGAGCCCGTCGACCGCACCTCCCTCGCCCTGGGCATCGCTCTCGTCGACGACGCCGGCACCCCGGTCGAGATCGACTTCGACCACCAGGGCGCCCGCGTCACCGTCCTGCCGCGCTCCATCCTCGCCCCCGGCCGCACCTACGAGCTGCGCGTCTCCAGCGCCGTCACCGACCTCTTCGGCTTCGCCCTCGATCCGCCCGTCACCTCCGCCTTCACCACCCAGACCCTCGAGCTCCCCGCCACCGTCGACCCCAGCCGCATCTTCCTCCTCGAACCCGACCCCCAGGGCATCGCCCGCGTCCGCGGCTTCCCCGGCGCCGCCCCCGCCGGCACCCTGGTCTTCGTCGAGAACACCTCCGCCTTCGTCGCCACCGAGTCGGTCAACGTCCGCCAGGACGGCGCCTTCGAGCTCAACGTCGCCGCCACCGTCGGCGACCGCATCCTCCTGCACGTGATCATCCTCGGCGGCAACGAGGTCCTGCTCGAGCTCGGCCCCTACATGGGCGAGGACCTCCAGAGCGCCGTCGCCGAACCCGGCGGAACCACCCTGACCACCGCCGACGGCATCGTCCTCGACGTCCCCCCCGGCGCCTTCGACGCCCCCACC
>RFGL01000124.1 GCA_003697015.1 Acidobacteriota bacterium
CGATCCGCCGGCCGATCGCCGGCCGCGCGGCCTGAACGAGAACTACGCCCGCGAGCTGCTCGAGCTGCACACGTTGGGGGTCGACGGCGGCTACGACCAGCAGGACGTCGTCGAGGTGGCCCGGGCCTTCACCGGCTGGACCCTCGTGCCGCCGCGCCAGCTGATCGACCGGCGCGGCGCCCAGCGCCTGGAGCAGGCCCGGCGCATGCGCGGCGCCGGCTTCGTCGTCGGCGAGGACTTCCTGTTCCGCGCCGACGCTCACGACGCCGGGCCCAAGACCGTGCTCGGTACCAAGCTGGCGCCCGGCCGCGGCATCGAAGACGGCCTGCAGGTGCTCGATCTGGTGGCCCGCCACCCGTCCACCGCCCGCCACCTGGCGACCAAGCTGGCGGTGCGATTCGTCAGCGATCAGCCGCCGGCGTCCCTGGTCGACCGACTGGCCGAGACCTTCACCAGGACCGGCGGCGACCTGGCGGCGATGGTCCGCACCCTGGCCTACTCGCCGGAGTTCTGGCATCCGCAGGAAGCCCGCCGGCAGAAGATCAAGTCGCCCTTCGAGCTGGCGGCGTCGGCCCTGCGGGCGCTCGACGCCGACGCCCATCACCCGCGCGGGGTGCTGCACTGGATCGAACGCATGGGCCAGCCGCTCTACGCCTACCAGGCCCCGACCGGCTACCCCGACCGGGCCGAGTTCTGGGTCAACAGCGGCGCGCTCCTGTCGCGGATGAACTTCGCCCTCGAGCTGGGCTCCGGCGCCATCCCCGGGGTGCGCTTCGATCTCCTGGCCCTGAACGGCGGTCGCGAGCCCGAGTCGCTGGAAGAAGCGCTCGAGGTCTACGTGCCGTTGCTCTTGCCCGAGCGCGATCCGCGGGAGACCGTCCAACGCCTCGCACCGGTGGTGCGCGACCCCGAGCTGGGGCGCAAGATCGCCGCGGCCGACACGACGCCGGCGAGCAGCGCCTACGACGACTGGGAGCTGCCGGAGTCCGCGGATCGTCCGGGCCGCCGGGGTCCGGGCCGCGACCTGTGGGCGCCGCCACCGCCCGAGCCGACCGGTCCTCTGGGCCACGTGGTCGGCGTCATCCTCGGCTCACCGGAATTCCAACGCCGTTAGGGGGAACGACCATGATCGATCGCAGAGCATTCTTGAAAGCTGGAGGCATCGCTCTCGTCACGCTCGGCGCCGGGCCGAGCTTCCTGCACCGCACCGCCCTGGCGGCCGCCGAGCCCGGAGCCCATCGCCGGCGCAAGGTGCTGGTGACGATCTTCCAACGCGGTGCCATGGACGGCCTGATGGCGGTCTCCCCGACCGACGACGCCGCCCTGCGCAAGCTGCGCCCGCGGCTGGCGATGAGCGCCGCCCGGAACGCCGGCGACGCGGCCCTCGTCGATCTCGGGGTGGGCTTTGCGTTGCACCCGGCGCTGGCGCCCCTCGAGCCTTTGTTCCGCCAGCGCCAGCTGGCGATCGTGCACGCCGTCGGCTCCCCGGATCCGACCCGTTCCCACTTCGACGCCCAGGACTACATGGAGACCGGTACGCCGGGCCGCAAGGGCACGGCCGACGGCTGGCTGAACCGGGTCGCCGGCCGCCTGGGTCACGACGCCACCCCCTTCCGGGCGGTGTCGTTGAGCCGCGCGCTGCCGCGCTCGCTCTACGGCCCGGCTCCGGCCCTGGCGGTCACCGACCTGCGCCAGCTGCGGGTCCGCCTGCCGGGAGCGCAGGCCGCGGCGCAGGCCGCCGGCCAGGGGTTCGAGGCGCTCTACGAGGAGACCTCGCAGAAGCTGCTGCACGATACCGCCCACGAGACCTTCGAAGCCGTCGACACCCTGGAACGGCTCGACGTCGAGCGCTATCGACCGGCGCCGGGGGCGGACTATCCGTCGAGCCCCCTCGGCCGCAGCCTGATGCAGATCGCCTTCCTGGTGAAGTCGGAGGTCGGCCTGGAGGTCGCCTTCGCCGAGTCCGGCGGCTGGGATACCCACGTGCAGCAGGGGACGGTGAACGGCACCTTCGCCAACCGCGCCCGCGACCTGGCGCGCTCGATCGCCGCCTTCTGGACCGACCTCGGCACCTACCGCGACGACGTGGTGCTGATGACCATGACCGAGTTCGGCCGCACGGTGGCGGAAAACGGCTCCGGCGGCACCGACCACGGCCACGGCTCCTGCCTCTTCGTCCTCGGCGGCGGCGTCGACGGCGGCAAGGTGCACGGCTCCTTCCCCGGGCTGCGCCGCGAGGCGCTCTTCGAGGGCCGTGATCTGCCGGTCACCACCGACTTCCGCAGCGTCTTCGCCGAGGTCGCCGGGCGGCACTTCGGCATCGACGACGACGGCGTCATCTTCCCCGGTTGGTCGGGCCCGCGGCTGCCGCTGATCAAGCGCAGCTGAGGCCCCGGCGGGCGCGAGCTCGGCTCGTGCCCGCCCGGGCTGCTCGGGCTCCAGCCCTCCGCCGGTGGCCCCTCGGGGGCTACGGGCAGGTGGCGAAGGCCCGGGTGTCGACGATCGCCGGCGCGCGCTGCCCGAGAGGGTTGGTCATGGTCCAGGTCTCGCCGCTCTCGGTGTCCTCGACGGTCAGCTCCCAGCCGACGTTGGTGGCAGCGCCGGCGAAGACCCAGAAGTGATCGTTCTGAGCGCAGCCGTCGAGCACCTTGACCAGCAGCTCCCAGTTCTCCGGATTGAAGAAGTAGAGGTTGCCGGAGGAGCTCGAGCTGCCGGGGACCGCGCCGGCCGGCCCGAGGCCGAGGAGCGGCACCTCCCAGGTGGCCTGGACCTGGAAGCGGTCGTCGCGCAGGCAGAGGGTGGTCGGCCCGGGCACGCAGTGCGGGGTCAGCTCCTGCCGTTCGACCGCGGCGCCGGCGACGCCTTCGGCGGTGAGCAGCAGCGGGTGGTAGTCGTTGGTCAGCCAGCGGCTCAGCTGGCTGGCGTAGTGGGGGCTGGAGAGCACCCCGCTCTGGCCGCCGGGGATCACCTCCTCGGCGGCGATGCCCGACGGATCGAGCACGCCGACGAAGCGCCGCGCCGGTCCGGAGCCGAAGCGGAAGCTGTTGAGGCCGTCGGCGCGGGCGCTGTGGCTCGAGGCGTCGACCGCCTGGTAGCCGCCGGCGCGGGCGACGCCGGGGAGATCGGGGGCCAGGTGCTCGAAGCCGCCGGCCGCCGGCACGCTGAAGGGATCGCCGAGGGGGTGGTCGAAGACGATGCGGTGGAGGTAGCCCCACCGGTAGTCGTCCTGATCGGTGGAGTTGCCGAAGGCGGGAGTGAATTCGTCGCTCGCCAGCAGCTCGAGGGCCTGATCCAGGCAGTCGAGGAGCACGAAGTCGCGCTCCTCCGCCGGCGTCAGCCCGGCCGGGCCGTGGAAGAAGTCGACGCCGGAGGCACCGATCCCCTGGCCCTGGTCGAAGGTCGTGAGCAGGTGGTAGACCGCCTTGTAGGCCAGGGCGTCGTCGGGCAGGAAGTCCCCCAGGCCGAGGTTGATCAGGGTGTCGTCGACCACCCGGCGGGTGAGTTGGCCGCGGAAGGCGCTCCAGATGGACGCCGCCACGCTGTCGGCGATCTCGCCCGCGTCCGGCGCCGGCAGGTTGGCCGGATCGTCCCCCGGGTCGTAGCCCTCGGGGATGCCGGTCGGGGTGCTGAAGTCCCACGCCATGAGCCGCGCTACCGCTTCCGCGACGCCGCCGTCCGCCGCCAGGTTCTGCAGCTCGGCCGGGGCGCCGGCGGCGCTGGCGTTGGCGAAGGCGTTGATCAGGAAGGGCGAGACCAGCTCGGCGTCGAGCAGCTGGTTGTTGGCCTGCATGGTCTTCAGATCGTCGGCGGTGGCCTTGTCGCCGCCGGCCAGCAGGTCGTTCATCAGCCGGCCGATGCGGCCGACCCGCAGGCTGGTGTAGCCCGGATTGAGGTAGAAGAGGCCCCCTCCCGGCCGCACCTGGTTGAGGGGATCGTTGTCCAGGGTGGTGCCGACCGGGTCGTTGTTGGCGTTGATGATGAAGCCCTGGAAGGGGTTGACCACCTGCGGCATCTCGTCAAAGGGCAGGATCTCGAATGCCAGGGCCTGTTGCGGTTGCGGGTTCTGCACCGCCAGCCACTCGTGCTTGAGGCCATGGGTGCCGTCGCGGATCAGGAACGGCGGCACCCCGCCGTCGGGCTGGCCGAGGGTCTGGAGATCCTCGCGGATCGGCAGCTCGGCGCTGGTGAAGTAGGCGATGTTCCCCGCCACGTCGGCGAAGGCCCAGTTCTGCGAGCCGACGTCGAAGTACTGCAGGCCGGCGACGAAGTCGGTCAGGTCGGCGGCGCGCTGCCAGCGACGGAAGGCCTCGAACTCGAAGGTGGCGCGCCAGCCGGTGTACTGCACCGACAGGCCGATCGCCGGCTGCTGACTGGCGTCGAGGGCGATGATCGGGCCGTTGTTGCGCCGCGGCACCACCAGGGTGAGGCCGCCGTCGAGGGGGCCGAGGCCGGCGTCGGCCAGGTTGTCCGGGGTGCCGTCGCCCAGCAGGTTGACGAGGTAGGTCTGGGGGATCGGCACCAGGGGCTCGGGCTGGCCGTCGAAGAGGGTGGCCGACGGCAGGCCGGTCGTCGGATCGATCACCAGCACTTCCTGGTAGACGTCGGTGACGTCCATCGGGTTGGTGGTCGCGCCCCAGCAGACATCGCTGTTGCAGCCCAGGACGATGCCCGGAGTGCCGGCGAAACTGACGCCGTTGACGTTGAGCCCGGGGGCGACGGCGCCCTTCTGTCCGCCGCCGCGGAAGACGAGGGCGCCGTCGCCGTCGAAGCCGCAGCCGGGCGCGACGGAGGTGGTCAGATGGACCTCGTAGAAAATCGCCGGCGTATCGAGGCCGAGGTGGGGGTCGTTGGCCAGCATCGGATGGCCGCTGGCGGAATGCTCCCCCGCCACCAGCCACCAGTTGCTGCCGTCGGCCTCGCCGCGGCGCTCGAAGGCCTTCTCGAGCCACGGGATGTGGGCCGCCCGCTGGCGATAGCTCCGCGCCAGCTCGGCGGTACGCCGGCTCGGCACCGCCAGCCGGCGCTCCATCGCCTTGCTGCTGATCGGCGGCAGGGGCGGGATCGACACCGTGGGATCGAAGGGCGCCGGCCGGGCGACGTCGTCGAAGAGCAGGGCCAGGCCGTCGAAGCCCTGGAGCGCACCGGCCTGGGAATAGGCCACGGAGAGGACGGTCAGGTCGAGGTCGATGAGGTCGAAGGACAGACCGAAGGCCAGGCCCTTGCCGATCACCACGCTGTCCGCCGGCGTCCACGGCGCCGCCTGGGTCAGCTCGAGGGCGCCGTACTCCGGCGGCAGGGGATGGTGGGCGAGGTAGGCGTTGACCCCCTGGGCGTAGGCTTCGAACATCGCCGTGAGCTCGCCGAGGCCGGCGCCGGCGTAGGCGGCGAGGCTCTCCTCCGCCGCCCGCCGCAGCCCCAGGGTGCGGAATTGGACGTCCGACGGCAACGCCGCCGGCCCCACCAGCTCCGCCAGGCTGCCGCTGAAGGTGCGGCGTAGGGTGTCCATCTGGAAGAAGCGATCCCGGGCGTGGAGGTAGCCTTGCACCAGGTAGGCGTCGCGGTCGCTGGCGGCGCAGACGTGGGGGATGCCGTCGGCGTCGGAGACCACCAGCGCGTCGCCCGCCAGCCCCGGCAGGCGGGTCGGCTGAGCGCTCGACGGTGGAGCCACCAGCGCCACCAACAAAAGGAGAGCAAGCGGCAGGGCGCGCCGCCGGGTAAGACAAGGCTTCATCGGTGCCTCCTTCGCAACGAGGTTCGTACGTCTCGGATCTCTGCCCGCCATCCTAGCAGGGCGTCAGAACCCGGACCGCGCTGCCGCCGAGCACGGACGGGGCGCTGGTGCGCTATGATGGCGGGCGAACCGGCCGGCGAAAGACTTCGGACGTGCGACTTCGGGCGTGGCATCGGCGCGGCGTGCTCGCGATCCTGCTCCTGGGCCCCGCCTTCTCCTCCATCGGCGCCGCGGACTGCCCGCCCGAGGACTGCCGCTTGATCCTGCGCGCCTACGCTCTCGGCGTCGACTCGCGATCGAGCGTCGTCGAGGACGCCGCCGCCGATCCCGGCGTCGCCGCCGGCGCCAGCCGCCTGAGTCTCGGCGCCGGCGGCGGATGGGGGCTTGAGGTGGAGTACCGCTTCGGCCGGCGGTGGGGCCTCTCCGGCGGCGCCTTCTTCGTCGACTTCGATCTCGGCCTCGCCCTCGAGCGCGGCGGGCGCCGGGGCGAGGACCGCGAGGGCATCGGCATCTCGGTCCTGGTCGTCGGCCCCACCTTCCACCTCGCCCCGGGGCGCCGCGCCGACCTCTACCTCAGCCCGCGCCTCGCCTTCGTCGACTTCGGCACCGGCCTCGGCGACCTGGTGAACGACGAGGATCCGGCGCACTTCATGATCTTCGGCGAGACCCACGAACGCGATCTGAGCGACGCTTTCGCCCCCGGCCTCGAGGTCGGTCTCGACCTGCCCTTCGCCGCCGGCGGCCGCTGGGGCCTGCACCTCGCCGCCACCTACCTCGACCTCGCCACCGACGCCGGCGGCCCGGAGCTGCAGGTCGACCCCCTCGACCTCAGCGTCGGATTCTGGTACCGGCCCTGAGCGGGCGATCGGCTGGAGCGGCCGCCTTCGACCCCGGATCAAGCGCCCAGGAGCTCCCGCACCCGCACGCGGAAGCCGGGCAGGACGTCTCCGCCGGTGAGGTAGTCATCGGCGCCGAGCTCTTCGACCTCGGTGGTCGATCGATACGCCAGGACGATCTGGCGGCGGGGATCGGCCAGCCAGACCAGCTCGACGTCGATGGCGAAGTACTCGTCGAGCTTCTCGACGATCGCGGTCCAGCGGTCGTCTGGGGAGACGATCTCGACCACCAACTCCGGCGCTACGTCGAGGTAGCTTTGCGAGCGCACGCGAGCGAGGCGCTGGTTGGAGACGTAGGCCACGTCTGCACCGCGCACCGTGTCGGGATTTCGGCTGGTGTAGATTCCCACCTCGCCCACCAGCACCCGCCCGAGGGGCTCTCCTCCCCGTGGATGGACGATGGCCGACAGCGCGGCGCAGAAATTGCGTTCGATGAAGCCGTGTAGATGGCCGGTAGGCGACATCCGGATCAGCCTCCCTCGCACCAGCTCGCAGGGACCGACGTCGCCGAGAGCCGCGAGCTGCTCGGCGGTCATCACCGCTTCGCTTCGTCGGATGGCCTCAACGGTCGCCATGAGCGTTCCTCGTGAGCGTTCTCTTGCGGTCGCGTCTGCCGGGCTGATGTTACCACGAGCGTGAACGGCCCCGAGCGCCGGGGTCTGTGGATCGCCGCCGGACGGGAGCGGCGCAGCCGGCCGGCGGCGGGGGCGCTATACTCGGGGTCTAACCCCCCGCCGGCATCGGGAGGCCACGCCATGCACGCGAGCGAATCGGAGCTGATCTACGACTGGAACCGCGCCCATCCCGAGGACGACGGCGAGCGGCTGAAGAACGTCGAGCTCGACGACGAGACCCTGCGCGACGGCCTGCAGTCGCCGTCGGTGCGCACGCCGTCGATCGAGGAAAAGCTGCGCATCCTCCACCTGATGGTCGAGCTCGGCATCGACGGTGCCGACCTCGGGCTGCCGGCCGCCGGGCCCCAGGTCTTCGAGGACACCCTGCGCCTGACCCAGGAGATCGCCGACCAGCGCCTGCCGATCGTGCCCAACGCCGCGGCGCGGACGGTGATCGCCGACTGCCGGCCGATCGTCGACATCAGCCAGCGCACCGGCATCGCCGTCGAGGTGGCGGGCTTCATCGGCTCCAGCCCGATCCGCCAGTACACCGAGAGCTGGGACCTCGACCGCATGCTCAAGCTGACCGACGAGGCGGTCTCCTTCTGCACCGCCAACGGCCTGCCCTTCATGTTCGTCACCGAGGACACGACCCGCTCGCGACCCGAGGACCTGCGGCGTCTCTACACCACCGCCATCGAGGCCGGAGCGCGGCGGGTATGCATCGCCGATACCGTCGGCCACGCCACCCCGGCCGGCGCCCGGGCGGTGGTGCGCTTCATCCGCCAGGTGGTGGCGGAGACCGGCGAGGAGGTGGCCGTCGACTGGCACGGCCACCGCGACCGCGGCCTGGCGGTGGCCAACGCCCTGGCCGCCGCCGAAGCCGGCGCCGACCGCCTCCACGGCACCGGCCTGGGGGTCGGCGAGCGGGTGGGCAACACGCCGATGGACCTGCTGCTGGTCAATCTGGTCCTCCTCGGCTGGAGCGACCGCGACCTGACGCGGCTGCCGGAGTACTGCCGCGCCGTCGCCGACGCCACCGGCGTGCCCCTTCCGGTCAACTATCCGGTGGTCGGTCGCGACGCCTTTCGCACCGCCACCGGCGTCCACGCGGCGGCGATCGTCAAGGCGCAGAAGAAGGGCGACGCCTGGCTCGCCGACCGCATCTACTCCAGCGTGCCGGCGTCCTACGTCGGCCGCCGGCAGGTGATCGAGGTCGGGCCGATGAGCGGCGAGTCGAACGTCGTCTGCTGGCTCGAGCACCACGGCTACCCCGCCGACCCCGAGCTGGTGCGGGCGATCTTCGCCCGCGCCAAGGAGGCGACGGAGGTGCTGGCGGACGACGAGCTCCACGCCCTCTGCCGGCGGCACCAGGCGCAGCCGGTGGCCTGAGGATCAGAACGGGAAGATCGTGTCCTGATCGTGGGCCGGCAGGCCGTTCTCGAGCCGCCAGGCCAAGGGCTCGTTCCAGTCGCCGGCGCCGGTCGGCTTCCAGCGCAGGACGGCGACGCCGCGGGCCTTGAGCAGCGACGACGACGCGACGCGCGACAGCCGCGCCAACACCAGCCAGAGGGGCGACGCCGGCAGGTCCCACTTCTTGATCAGCGCCTTGCCCATGGCGTTGGCGAAGAGCCGCGCCACCTGCCGCAGGTCGGCGGGCAGGGGGCGGACGCCCAGCTCCTCAAGGGCTTTGGCGGTCTTCTGCAGGCGTTTGAAGGCACCGCCGCGGTCACGGACCAACTCCAGAAGCTCGAGGAAGCGAATGCTGGCGTCGGAGCCCCTCTTGATGGCCCAGCGGTCCTGCACCTGCCGGCCGTCGATCTCCAGCCGCCAGGGCTTGTTCAAGCCCTTCTTCGCGAAGCGGATGAAGTCGCTTGTCCAGTTGGCGTCGAAGAAAGGCTCTTCGAGGAGCGCCGCCAGCACCGCCCCCAGGCGCGCGCCCTCGAAGTCTTTGACGATCAACGGATCGGCGAAGGTGCGGTGGGCGGCGTTGCGGTAGTCGCGATTGAAGCCGCCGGCGTTTCCTTCTTTGCGCAGGAAGGCGGCGACGGAGGCGGCGTCGAGGCGCAGGTCGATCGACAGCCGGGTGTGGACCGGCGGCGCCGGCAGGGAGGCGGCGCGCGCCCCTCCCGGGGTCAGGAAGCCGAGGTCGTTGAGCATGGCGTCGATCGCCTGGAGCTCGGCGGGCAGGGTCTTGTGGTCGCGGCGGGTGAAGGACAGGCGCAGGCTCTGGCTTTCGATCTCGGTGTAGGGGGAAGCGAGGGCGCCGTCCGGGCCGGATGCCTTGCTGCGCCACCAGATGCCGAGGTCGGTGCCGTTGGCGGTCGCCTTCTGGCCCTCCGCCAGGATGCTGCGGGTGAGGCCGCCGCGGTAGGTGGCGCAGCGCCGCAGCTCGCCCTTCACCTGGCCCACCCGCACCGTCTCGGCGTCGATGCGCGAGGTGCGGCGGCTGGTGTTGCCGAAGAGGGAGATGAAGGAGCTGAAGGCGGCGGTGCGCACCCGCCGGCTCATGAAGATCGCCTCCCGCAGGCGGTAGGAGGGCACCTCGTCGGCGTCGTCCTTCTCGCCCTCGGCGACCTGCATCTGCGGCAGGGCCTGGATCAGTTCCCCGGCGTCGCCGCTGCCCAGGGCCTGGTCGACCGCCCGGCGCAGGTCCTTCTTCGCCGGATCGATCTCCAGGTCGACCACCGCCGAGCTCTCGCTCACCCGGCTGATCTCGACGCCGAAGGAGAAGCCGAGCTCGCCCTTCAGGCGCGAGACGGCGTTCTTGACGTCGCTCTCGATCTCGTCCACCTCGTCGAAGGCGGCGAGCACCTTGTCGATCCAGGCGGCGAGCTTCTTGAGGTCCTGATCGTCGATCTTCGCCAGCAGCTTGCCGGTGACGCGCTCGACCAGGCCGCCGACCCGGGCGTCGACGGCCTGCCGCAAGGCTTCCGGCGAGCTCAGGTTCTTCTTCAGGAAGGCCAGGGTGCTGGCGATGCCGGTGCGCTCGGCGAAGCCCCGCAGGCGGCTGAGGAAGTCCTCCGGCACCCGGTCGAGGAAGTCGATGGCCTCCCGCGCCAGCCGCGACGCCCGGTCGAGGGCCGCCTGCACCTCGTCCGGATCGCCGATCACCAACCCCTCGAGGTCCTCGCCGCTCAGGGTCTCGAGCAGCTCCAGGGCCTGCTTGAGCTCGCCGTCGCCGAGCAGCTTCTCGATCACCTGTTCGATGCTCTGCTCCTGGAGGTCGGCGACCATCTGCAACGCCCGCCGCGCCTTCGAGCCCCGGCCGATCTTGGCCGAGGCGAGGAAGGCGTCCCAGAAGTCCTTGACCTTCTCGTCGAGGTCGTCGTAGGCCGAGACGATCTTGCCGCTCAGCTCGATCAGCCGCTGCACCGCGGGATCGGAGGTCAGCTTGTCGATCCAGCCCTCGTCGTCGAGGAAGTCCGCCACCGCCGCCTGCGCCTCGGACGACAGCTTCTGCTTCACCGCCGCCGCGCCCCCCTGCGCGAAGAGCTGATCGAATTCGCGCAGGGCACCGAGCAGGCGGGGGGTGGGGAGCTGGTCGAAGATGCGCTCCACCAGGTCCTCGAGGGCCGAGGTGCCGAGGTCGTAGGAGAGCTGCAGGTCGAGCTTGGCGCCGAAGGTCAGCCGGCGGCGGTGACGGCGCTGGAGGCGCAGGCGCACCCACCCCGGGGTGCCGACGTCGAAGGAGCCGACCGCCAGCTGCATGGCGTCGTAGAGCGACCAGCCGAGGGAGGCCGAGAAGGCGAACTCGGCATGGGCCTTGAGCTCGGCGGTGGCGTCGTCGAAGAGGTCGACCAGCCGGCTCAGGAGCTTCTCCCCGCCGGCGCTGGCGGCGAGGCCGAAGTCGAGGTTGAGCCAGGTCTCGAGCACCTGCACCTCCCCCGCCGTCAGATCGGGCTCGCCGTCGAGCACCGCGTGCGGCAGCTGGGAGGTGGCGAGGAGGTCACGGAAGGCGTCGAAGCGGGTGGCGCCGGCCTTCGCCGGCCGCAGATGGCGGTAGCGGATGCGCTTGGCGGCGGCGGCGCGGGCCGAGATGGTCAGGGCCTTCACCGGGATCTTGGCGCTCGCCCCGCCCTTCAGCGTGCCGTCGAGGGAGAAGTCGGCGAAGCTGGTGCCCTCGGGAGCGCTGAGCTTGGGGGCGGGGGAGAGCTGGTCGAGCTGCGGGTCGGAATCGAAGAGGGTGACGTCGTCCGCCGCGCCGTGGATCTTGAGCGTGCCTTTGAGCTCGGCGGAGAAGGTGACCGGCTGGTTGAGCACCTGAAACGACAGGTCGCCGCTCGTCAGCTGCGGCTTCTGCCCGTCGAGCAGGACGTACGCCTTCGTCCCCACCTTCTTCTCCAACTCCGCCGCCTTGTCCGCCAGCCCCCGCAGCTGGGGAACCTTGTTGCCGATGACGTCGAAGAGCTTGGGCAGCGGGATGCTGTCGGGCAGGGACATAGAGGCCTCCTCAGGTTCCATGGAGCCGCGATGATGGTCGATCGAAGATAGACGCTTGCAAAAGCATACACGAGTTCCCCAAGGCATGCAGGCCGAAAAAAGGGTGGCACCTGGCTTGGGCGGTCGTAGCCCGAAAAAAGGGTGGCACCTTGTCGGGGGCCGGAAAAAGGTGGCGGCCGGCGTAAGATTCGGCGATGCGATGCGTGGAGCTGCTGTGGCTGGCAATCGCCCTCCTGGGCGCGGCTCCGGCGGTGCCGGAGCCCTGTGCGATCACCCTGGTCGACGTCGCCGCCGACGCCGGTCTCGACTTCCGGCACCGGCGCGGGGCGCGCGGCGCCAAGCAACTGCCCGAGACCATGGGGTCGGGCGTCGCCTGGCTCGACTTCGACGGTGACGGCTGGCTCGACCTCTACGCCGTGCAGAGCGGTCCCCTGCCCGGCGATGCACCGCCCGGCGATCCGGCTCGCGCCAATCGCTTGTTCCGCAATCTGGGCGGCGCCTCCTCGCCGCGCTTCGTCGAGATTCCCGCCGCCGCCGGCGCCGGCGACCGCGGCTACGGTCAGGGGGTGGTCGCCGGCGACGCCGACGGCGACGGCACGGTGGATCTCTACGTCGCCAACTTCGGCCCCGATGCGCTCTACGTCAACCGCGGCGACGGCACCTTCGAGGAGCGCACCGCCGCCGCCGGTCTGGGGCTCGACGGCTGGAGCTCGTCGGCGGCCTTCGCCGACTACGACCGCGACGGCGACCTCGACCTCTACGTCACCCGGTACCTGATCTACGATCTCGGCCATGACCTCTTCTGTGGCGACCTCGACGCCGGGGAACGTGATTATTGCGCTCCGTGGCTCTTCGCCGGCGCCAGCGACCGCCTCTACCGCAACCGCGGCGACGGCACCTTCGACGACGTCACCGCCGCCGCCGGCCTCGCCGGAGCCGACGGCAAGGGCCTGGGGGTGATCTTCGCCGACCTCGACGGCGACCGCTGGCCCGACCTCTACGTCGCCAACGATCAGACCGTCAACTCGCTTTTCCGCAATCGCGGCGACGGCACCTTCGAGGATCTGTCGTTCCTCTCCGGTGCCGGGGTCAACCAGGAGGGCCTGCCGGAAGCCGGCATGGGCCTCGCCGTCGGCGACGTCGACGGCGACGGCCGGCCGGATCTCGCGGTGACCAATTACGACGTCGAGACCAACACCCTCTACAAGAACCTCGGCGGCATGCAATTCGCCGACGTGTCGGTGCCGAGCGGCTTCGGCCTGCCGTCCTTCAACCTCCTCGGCTTCGGCCTGGCCCTCGCCGACTTCGACCGCGACGGCGACCTCGACGCCTACGTCGCCAACGGCCACGTGCGCGAGCACACCCGGCGCCAGAGCGTCGCCTACGCCCAGCCCGACCTGGTGCTGTTGAACGACGCCGGCCCGGATCGGCGCTTCGTCCCCTTGCCCTGCGCCGTCCCTCCGGCGCCCCACCACGTCGGCCGCGGCCTGGCCTGGGCCGACTTCGACCGCGACGGCGATCCCGACCTGGCGATCTCCAACAGCGGCGGCCCGCTCCAGCTGCTGCGCAACGACGGCGCCGGCGGCGGCTGGCTGGGCCTGGGCCTGCGCCCTGCCGCCGCCGCCGTCGGTGCCCTGGTCCGCCTGCGCAGCGCCGCCGGCGAGCAGAGCCGCCTGATCCTCGCCGGCGACGCCTACCAGTCGACCAGCGCGCCGGAGGCCCTCTTCGGTTTCCGTTCCCCTCCCACCACCCTCTCCGTCACCTGGCCCGACGGCCGCCGCGTCCTCCTGCGCCATCCACCGACCGGCGTCCGCCTCCTCTTCCGCGCCGCCGGGCCGAAGCGAGCCGAGGCCGCCGATCCCCAGCCCCCTTGACGGCATTTTTTGGTTAATCTAAACTCGGTCCACGACGGCCGGAAATTCGAATTTCGGTCGCATCGGATGCCATCCAACGCCGCGAGGACGACCATGACGCCGCCCCGAGCCGCCGCTTCGAGCCCCGTGCCCCGTGTGCTGCGCACCGCCGTCTCCGGCCCGCGGCAGGAGGCCTCCGTCCCGCCGGCGATCGTGCTGGACAACGTCGTCGCCCGCTTCGGCGAGCTGCGCGCGCTCTACCTGCCGCGTCTCGAGGTGCGGCCCGGCGAGCGGCTCTTCGTCCTCGGCCACAGCGGCTCGGGCAAGACCACCCTCGCCCGCCTGATCAAGGGGCGCCTGGCACCGGCCGCCGGGCGCCTGCGGGTCCTGGGGCAGGATCCGGCGGACCCGGCCCAGCGTCGCGCCCTGGCGCGGCGGGTGGCGATGATCGACCAGGAGTTCCATCTCGTGCCCCGCCTGCGGGTGGTGGACAACGTCCTCCACGGCTGCCTCGGGCGGGTGCCGGCCTGGCGCAGCCTGGTCGGTCTCTACCCGGCGGCGGAGTGGCGGCGGGCGGAGTCGATTCTCGACGAGGTCGGCCTCGGCGGTCTGGGGGAGCGGCGGGTCGATACCCTCTCCGGCGGCCAGCGCCAGCGGGCGGCGATCGCCCGTGCCCTGATGCAGCAGGCGGACGTCATCCTCGCCGACGAGCCGGTGTCGAACCTCGATCCGGAGCTGGCGGAGGACGCCCTCGAGCTGCTGGTGGGCTGCGTCGCCCGGCGCGGCGTCACCCTGATCGTCAACCTCCACCAGCCGGAGCTGGCCAAGCGGTTTGCCAGCCGGCTGGTCGGGCTGGCCGACGGCGAGCTGGTCTTCGACGGTCCCCCGGAAGCCTTCACCGCCGAAGACGCGCAGCGGGTGTACCGCAGCGGCCGGCCAGCGAGGAGCAGCGATGACCAGCTTGCGCCGGGAGCGCGCGCGGCGGCTGCGCTACAAGGTCTGCGGCTGGCTCACGGGTAGCGCCCTGGTCGGCTGGGCCTTCTGGTGGTCCCAGGTCGACCTCGCGGCCCTGGTCCGCTCCGGGCCGCGCTGGCGGGATTTCTTCACCCGCATGGTGCCGCCGGACTGGAGCGTCACCGGCGTCGTCCTGCGGTCCACCGTCGAGACCTTGATGATCGCCCTGGCGGGCACCGCCCTGGCGGTGGTCCTCGCCCTGCCCCTGGGCTTCCTCGCCGCCTCCAACGTCACCCCGGCGTGGATCGCCCAACCGGTCAAGTGGCTGCTCGGCTTCATCCGTTCCATCCCCCTCATCCTGGTCGCCTTCGTCTGCGTGATGGCGGTCGGCCTCGGGCCCTTCCCCGGCATGCTGGCGATCGCCTTCCATTCCCTGGGGATGCTCGGCAAGTTCTACGCCGAGGAGTTCGAGACCGCCGACCCGGGCATCGTCGCCGCCATCGAGGGCACCGGCGCCAGCTGGGCCCAGACCGTGCGCTACGGCGTGGTCCCCCAGTCGGTGCCGCAGATCTTCTCCTTCACCGTCTACCGCCTGGAGATGAATTTCCGCGACTCCGCCGTCCTCGGCCTGGTCGGCGCCGGCGGCATCGGCTACTACATCCAGCTCTACATGCGGAGTTTCCGCTTCGAGCGGGTGGTGGTGCTGGTGGTGGTGGTGGTGGTGGTGGTGACCCTCCTCGACCAGCTCACCTTCTGGGTGAGGCGCTGGGCCCGCTGAGGCGGAGGAACCCCGGCGACGGATCAGGGGTTGACTTTTTGGGTAGACAAAATTAATCTTTGCTCGTGCCAAAATATCCGCCCCGTCGCCCCCTGCGCGTCGAGCGCGGGGCCCGGCGGGGTGGACGGCAGGAGATCGACATGAAAACCGCGAAATCGACACCGAGTCCCGGCCTCGTCGCCGGCTTGCTGATCGCCGGCCTGATGCTGGCGGCCACCGGCGGCGTGGCCCACATCGTCAACGAGGAGCCCTGGCATCCGGTGCCGGCGGCCTACCTCCGCAGTCTGTTCTACGCCAACCTCAAGCCCATCCCCTGGCACCGGATCGCCAGCGAGTACGACGCCCCGCTGCGCGAGCCCGGCTTCGCCGGCAAGACGGTCTACGAGCTGCTGGCGCCGGCGCAGGCGGTGGCCGGCATCGACCACGCGGCGGCGATCCGCCGGGCGATCGCCGAGCGCGACCGCGGCGCCCTGTACGACGCCTCGACCCGCGCCGTCGCCCAGCTGGTGCGTTCCCATCTCGAGCGCGCCGCGGCCGCCCTCGACCGGCCCGCCGTCGCCCGCAGCGAGGTGCTGGCCGCCCAACGCATCTACCGCGCCTTCGCCGATCCGTACCTCGAAGCGGCGGCGCCGGAGGTCTACCGCCACCTCGGCCGGACGTGGCTCGAGCTGACCTCAAGCATCGGCAGCCCGGGGGTGCTCGGCGCCGGCGCCACGCCGCCGGAGCGGCAGCGTTTCGCCCGTGCCAGCAGCGAGGTGCTGGCCTTCCTGCGCGACAACTACGAGGTCGCCCGCGGCGACGCGGGGCGAGGGCGGCTCATGCCCCTGCCCGCGGCGGTCGACTGCGGCGCGATCGAGAACGACGGCGTCGCCGGCCGCCTGGCCGTGCTGCCGCCGGGCTCGAACGTCAACGACCAGGATCCGCTGCCCCTGCTGCGGCTCAACTTCGAGGCCCGCGGCCACGACGAACGCGACCTCTTCATGGTCGCCTACGGCGACATGGTTTTCGATTCGCCGAGGATCTTCGGCGAGCCGGCGCGCAGCCTGGGCATCGCCTGCTCCACCTGCCACAACCGCAGCGACGTCAACCGCGACTTCTTCATCCCCGGCCTGAGCCACAAGGCGGGTTCGGTCGACGTCGACGGCGAGTACTTCAACCCGCGGTTCAACGACCAGCGCGACGACCCCCTCGACATCCCCACCCTGCGCGGCCTGCGCTTCACCGCTCCCTACGGCCGCGACGGGCGTTTCGCCAGCTTGCGGGACTTCGTCCGCAACGTCATCGTCAACGAATTCGGGGGTCCCGAGCCCACCCCCCTGGTGCTCGATGCCCTGGTCGCCTACCTGCTGGAGTTCGACTGGCTGCCGTCCCCCTACCTGCTGCCCGACGGCCGCCTGAACGACCGTGCTCCGGAGGCGGCGCGGCGCGGCGAGGCGTTGTTCAACAAGCCCTTTCCCGGCCTCGGCGGGCGCGCCTGCGCCACCTGCCACGTCCCCAGCGCCAATTTCATCGACCGCCAGGTGCACGACGTCGGCTCCGGCGATCCCTCGGCTCCCGGCGCCCGCGACAGCTTCTTCGACACCCCGACCCTGATCAACGTCAAGTACACCGCGCCCTACTTCCACGACGGCTCCCTCGAGACCCTGCGCGACGTCGTCGAATGGTTCGACGACAAGCACCGGCTGCAGCTCACGCCGCAGGAGGTCGACGATCTCACCGCCTACCTCGAGGCGGTGGGGGAGGCGGAGGAGCCGTACGAGGTCTTCGACGACGAGAACACCCCCTTCGCCCTCGCCTGGGCCGAGCTTTCGACCTTTCTCTCCACCCTCGACACCCTGATCCCGGCGCGCGACGCGACCCATGCTCTGCTGCTGCTCGACACCGTCGGCCCCGACCTGCGGCTCGACGCCAGCGCCGCCCAGGATCGTTCCGTCATTCCCAAGGTCTACGAGATCGCCGACGCCGTCGCCGCCATCCGCGCCGCCATCGCGGCGGGAGATTGGCCGGCGGCGGCCGCCCGCTACGAGAACTACAAGAGCCTGGCCGAGCTCTACGGCCCATCCCTCCGCTGAGGACAAGACGATGATCAGACGCACCGCTCTGTTCCTGACGATCGCCCTCTTCTGCTGCGCCGCGTTGCCGGCGGCGCCACCGGACGCCAAACCCCTGGTGCTGGCCTTCGTGCCGCAGGAGAACCCCGAGAAGCTGATCGGCGACGTCGACGCCATCTGCGCCTACCTCGAGAGCGAGCTCGGCCTGCCGGTCAAGGGCTACGTCACCCTCGACCACACCGCCGCCATCGAGGCGCTGCGCAACGGCGACGCCGACGTCTCCTTCATGGGCGGCCTGCCCTACGTCCTGGCGCACAACGAGATCGGCGCGCAGGTGGTGCTGGCCGAGGTCTACCGCGGCAGCCCGACCTACCGCGGGCGGATCTTCGTGCGCAAGGACAGCGGCATCAAGACCCTCGCCGACCTGCGCGGCAAGTCGATCGCCTTCGCCGATCCGATCTCCGAGTCGGGTTTCCTCTACCCGCGCGACATCTTCGCCCGCGAGGGCCTGCTGCCCCGCGATGCCGACCTCAAGAGCTTCTTCAGCACGGTCTATTTCGCCGGCGGCTACCAGCAGGCCATCCAGGCGGTGGCCAACGGCTTCGTCGACGCCGCCGGCGTGAGCCAGTTCGCCGACCTGCTGCTGCGCCCGGAGGAGCTGGCGGAGGTCACCTGGATCGCCGAGTCGGACCTCATCCCGTCGCACGTGGTGGTCGCCCGCAAGGGCCTCGACCCGGAGCGCCTGGCGGCCTTCAAGCGCGCCATGCTGAAGCTCAACCAACCCGACTACCGCCACCTTTTGAAACACGTCTACAGCCCCGACGGCTACGTCGAAACCAGCCATCAAGCCTACGCCCCGGTCGAGGAGCTGGCCCGCGCCTACGGCCTGCTCCGAACCGACCGCGGCGGCTGATCGCACACAGCAGAAGGATCGATCCCGGCGGGCGGCGACAACCGCCCGCCACGCTCGATCTCTACCCACCTGCGTTCCCCGAGGAGGAGAGACGATGACGAGAAGACCCACCAAGACGCCACCGGTCGTGGCGCTCATGCTGATCGCCCTGGGCTCCCCCGCCGCCGCCCAGGAGGGGGCCGGCGAGTTGGTCACCGATCGCCCGGACCAGACCGAATCGTCGGTGGTGGTGCCGCCGGGCTACGTCCAGATCGAAGCCGGCTGGACCTTCACCCGCAACGACGACGGCGGTGCGCGTCTCGAGGTCCACGAGCTGCCCGGCACCCTGGTGCGCATCGGCGTCGCCGAGCGCGTCGAGCTGCGCATCGGCTGGAGCGGACTGGTTTTTGAGGAGCTGCGCGGCCGCGATCTGCCCTTCGTCCTCGACCAGGACGGTGCCGGCGATGCCGAGCTCGGGGCCAAGATCTACCTCGGCGAGGAGCGCGGCGCGCGGCCGGAGATCGCTCTCCTCGTCGCCTCCTCGGTGCCGGTGGGGGAGGACGCCTTCACCACCGACGCCTTCGATCCCTCCTTCCGTCTCTCCCTCGCCCACACCCTGAGCGAGCGCTTGAGCCTGGGCTACAACCTCGGCATGGAGTGGGAGACCGGCGCCGGCGACGACGGCCGCGAGCGCACCCTGGGGAGCGCCATCTACACCCTCGCTCTCGGCATCGGTCTGAGCGAGCGCTGGGGCGCCTTCGTCGAGCTCTTCGGCACCGCCCCCACCAGCGCCGCGGGAGGTCCGGCGAATTCCTTCGACGGCGGCTTCACCTACCTGATCCGCGACAACATGCAGCTCGACGTCGCCGGCGGCGTCGGTCTGTCCGACGCCGCCGACGACTGGTTCGTCGGCGTCGGCTTCTCCGTCCGCGTACCGGATTGAGGTGGGGCGATGGGGGCTCGCTGCGCCTTCCGCCTCCCGCCTGCCCGGGATTAAAATCCCGGGCTACCTTGGTACGCCCGTGCGGGACGAAAGAATTCCGGGCGTCCCGCAGGGACGCACCAAGGTAGCCAGGGACTTCAGTCCCTGGCGCGGCCGGGCACGAGGGGTCAGGCGGGAGGTGGCCCCGGGCCAAGGAGACGACGCCTCGCCGTCCGGGTGGATCCCGCCGGCGCTACCCACCGTCAGCGGGACTCGCCAGGGGGCGGACGACGACGTTCGACAGCTTGATCGTCGACACGTGGCGCAGGGTGGCGGCGAAGTCGGGGGTGATGCGGTCGACCCGCAGGCCGTCGCCCTCGACGCCGTAATTCTCCTGGTCGGCGAAGAGGATGCCGCCGATGCGGCGGTAATGGGTCAGCCGCCGGAAGCGCAGGCCGCCGGGATCGCCGTCGTAGCTGTAGGCGAATTGCTCCAGGCGGCCGCTCTCCGGGTCGAACCAGTAGAGGTATTCGTCGTCGGCGTCGGTGGAGGAGCCGGGGGAGAAGGTGACCTTGACCTTGTGCAGCTCGCGCTCCCCCCAGCGCTCGCGGCCCAGGTCGTGCTTGTAGACGCCGGGATCGTTCAGCCGGTAGGGCAGGAAGGGGAAGTACACCCGCGCCATCACCCAATCGCGCAGGCGCTGCTCCGCCGCCGGCTCGACCGCCACCGGCTCGCCGTTCAGCCACGCCTCGACCGTCTCGTTGGTGATCCGCACCCGGCGCTCGCCGTCGCGGATCTTGCCCGTCACCGTGTGGTCGAAGCGCTCGCCGTCGACGCGCGAGCGGAGATGAAAGCAGCCCGACTTGGAGCACAGATCGAGCTCCACTTCGCTCGCCCGGTAGCGCTCGCCGCCGTGGTAGGCGATCGCCCGATCGACGATCTCGAGACGCTCCGCCGGCCCTCGCGCCGTCACGACGGGGGCGGCGAGGGCGAGCAAGGCGGCGGCGAACGGCAGGTGGGGGCGCTTGGCGATCACGGCGTTGGCTCCTGACGAGGTCGATCCCTCCGTCCCGGGTACGCGTTCCGTACGCTCCGGGTTTTACCAGCGAATCCACCCCCGAGGCCAGCGCCACCAGACCCTCACCGCCGCCCGTCCCTCGACGCCTTCCCCCGCGTCCGCAGCCAGCTCCAACTCCCCGACCCCTGGCCCTGACCATCGAAGCCGACGACGGCCGCTTCACCCGGACTCTCCAATGCTCTGCCACCGTCGCCTTCACGCCGTCGAATGCCGCTGGCGGCTCATCCTCAGACCAAGCAGCGCTTCGAGCGGGTATCGAGGCTGGTCGAAGGCTTTGAGTCGCCGTTCGGGCTGGAGCTCCTGGCCACGGTCCATTGGGTTGCCACCCGCGAAGATGCTGAGACGGACGAAGCCGTCGTCGCCGAGACCTACGCCTGGGGCCGGCACAAGCAGCAATTCTCGGCTCGGCAGATCCACCTCGCGATCCGCGTGCTCGCAGAGCACGGCTGGATTCGGCGCACCGTGACGTGAGCCCCGGCTTCGTTCGCCGGGCGTAGCCGCTTGTTCCAGGCGTAACGCTGGGCCTTCCCGCCAAGGATTTCCCCTCAATACCGGCGTTCGTGGATCTCGTCCAGGGTGAGCTCTTTGAGGTGCTCGACCAGGGCGGCGAGGTGCTCGGCCATCAGCTCCCAGATGCGCTCGCCTTTCCGGCGGC
>RFGL01000125.1 GCA_003697015.1 Acidobacteriota bacterium
GCCGCCGGCCGCCGGCCGCGATCGGCGGGCGCCGCCGGCGCCGGCGACGCCTCGCCGCCGGCCTGCGTCGAACGCGCCATCTCAGGCGCCGGCGCCGTCGGGGCCGAGGTGGAAGAAGGCCTTGAGCAGGGCGAGGATCTCGTCGAAATTGGCCCGCCGAAAGCGCTCGCGGTAGCCGGCGTCGAGGCGCTTGCCGAGGGCGGCGCGCTCGGCCGGCTCGAGCTGGTCGAAGGTGCGGCCGGCGAGCCAGCCGTCGACCGCCCGCTGCGCCTCGGCGCTGCGCCCCGACCACCAGGTCTGGAGGTAGCGTCGCCGGTCGTAGAAGGCGTAGACCGGCACCCGCCGCGCCCGGCCGCGGTAGAGGAAGGCGTCCATCAACTGCGGGTGCTGGTCGCGGGGGAAGATCTTGAGCTCCCAGCCCGGCAGGCGCTCCGCCACCCGCACCCAGGCGGGGAGGGTGTGGTAGACGTCGGGGCACCAATCCTCGCCGATGGCGACGACGGTGAGCGGCGGCACGGCGTGCAGCGGCGCCAGGTCGGCGTCGTCGAAGCCGGGATCGTCGTACACTCGATCGAAGACGTCGGCGTTCTTCTCCACCGTGGCGCGGTACTCCCGCCAGCTCAGGCCGCGGTTCAAGAGGGTGGCATCGATCGGGTTCATGGCGCTGCAACCTCCGGCGGATCGGCGCGTTTGAACGGATGGGGACGTCAACGGGGACATGATAATCCGCCGCTCGGCCGCGGTCGAGCGGGAAGCGAGGAAACGACGACTATGGAATGGCCACATCCCGTCTCGGGCATCCCGTTCGCCGGCCTGGCGATCGGCATCGTGCTCCTGGTCGCCGGCCGGCGGCTCTACTGGCTGGCCCTGGGAGCGACGGGCTTCGTCTTCGGCTGGCTGGTCGGCGAGCAGCTCCTGCCGCCGGCCGACCACGCCCTGCGCCTCGGCCTGGCGGCGGTGCTCGGGGTCGCCGGGCTGGTGCTGGCGATCGTCGCCCAGAAGCTGGCCATCACCCTCGGCGGGTTGGCCGCCGGCGGCCTCGGCGCCCTGTGGCTGAGCCAGCCGTGGCACCCCGAGCTCGGCGGCTGGGTGTGGCTGCTGGCGCTGGCCGGCGCCCTGATCGGCATCGGTCTGGCGACGGCGATCTTCGACCTGACGCTGGTCCTGGTCTCGTCGTGGATCGGCGCCACCCTCACCGTCGACGCGCTCGGCCTCCGGCTCGATGAGCTGGCCCGGGTGGCGCTCTTCGCCGCCCTTTTCGCCGTCGGCCTGGCGGTCCAGATCCGCTCCGCGCGCCGGCGCCGGACCTGAGCCCCGCCGTCGCCGGCCACCGGCGAGCGGCCCTTACCCCTTGGCCTCGCGGATGGCTTCGGTCAACGCGGGGACGATCTCGTGCAGATCGCCGACCAGACCGTAGCGCGCGACGCCGAAGATCGGCGCGCTGGGGTCCTTGTTGATCGCCACCACGCAGCCGGCGCCCTTCATGCCGACCAGGTGCTGGATGGCGCCGGAGATGCCGATGGCGAAGTAGAGCCGCGGAGCGACGGTCTGGCCGCTCGAGCCGATCTGGCGATCGCGCGGCAGCCAGCCGTTGTCGATCACCGGCCGGCTGGCGCCGACGTCGGCGCCGAGGACCTCGGCCAACTCCTCGATCGGCTTCATTTTGTCGGCACCGCCGACGCCGCGGCCGACGGCCACCACCACCTCGGCCTTCGACAGGTCGACCTGATCGCCGCCGACCTGCTCGACGCCGAGGATCTCGCGGTCGGCCGCGATCTCCCCCACCTCCAGGCTGGCTACCGGCGCCTCGCCGGCCCGCCCGCCGTCGGCGGGGAAGGCGCCGGATTGCACCGACAGCAGCACCGGGCCCTCGCCCTTGACCTTGACCCTCGCCTGGAGCTTGCCCTCCATGATCGGGCGGCGGAAGACCAGGCCGCCGTCGCCGGGCTCGAAGGCGATCGCTTCGGGCACCAGGGCGGCGCCGGTGGCCTGCGCCAGGCGCGGCAGGAAGTCGACCGTCTGGTAGGTGTGGGGGGCGACGACGTAGGCCGGCCCGGCGGCCGCGATCGCCGGCGCCAGGGCGCCGACGTAGGCGCCGGGGGTGTAGCGCTCGAGGGCCGGGTGATCGGCGACCAGTACCCGCTCGAGGTCGTAGGCCGCGGCCTCGGTCGCGGCGTCGCCGGCGCCGTGGCCGAGGAGCACCGCCGACGGCCGGCCGCCGGTGATCTCCGCCAGCTGCTGGCCGGCGGCGATCGCCTCCCGCGCCATGCGGTGGAGTTGCCCTTCACGATGCTGCAGGATGATCCATACCGCCGGCATCACAGAACCCTCGCTTCCCGTTGCAGTTTCTCGACCAGCGTCCGCGCCATGGTGGCCGCGTCGCCCTCCAGCATCTCCGCCCCCTCGCCGCTGTCGGGGAAGGCGACCTCGAGCACCTCGAGGCGCGAGCCGGCGGCGCCGATCTGCGACGCCTCGAGGCCGAGGTCGGCCGGCGACGGGCGCTCGATCGGCTTGCGCTTGGCCGCCATGATGCCCTTGAGGGAGGCATAGCGCGGATGGTTGATCCCCGCCTGCACCTCGATCACCGCCGGCAGCTGCAGGCGGAAGATCTCGTTCATGCCGCTCTCCATCTCGCGGGTGACGCGGGCGCTGGTGCCGCCCTCTTCGATCTCCAATCCCATCACCAGCCAGGCATGGGGCCAGCCGAGGTGGCCGGCGATCACCGAGCCGGTGGCGCCGTAGCCGACGTCGTCGGACTGCGAGCCGGTGAGCACCAGGTCGACCTCCTGGCCGGCGATGGCCGCCGCCAGAGCGCGGCCGGTGGCGAGGGCATCGCCGCCCTGGAAGGCCTCCTCGGCGAGGTGGACGGCGCGGCTGGCGCCGAGCGCCAGGGCCTTGCGCAGAGCGTCCTTGACCCGCTCCGGGCCGAGGCTGACCACCACCACCTCGCCAGCGGTCTTCTCGGCGATGGTCAGGGCTTCCTCGAGGGCGTAGTTGTCGCTCTCGTTGATCACGAAGGGCAGGTCTTCCTCCTCCACCCAAAGGCCGTCTTTGCGCACGCGCAGCCGTGCCTCGGTGTCCGGAACCTGCTTGATGCATACCGCGATTCGCATCGTCTGATCCTCTCGGGTAACGCGGGGAAGGTAGCCGCCGCCGCGCCGGCGACGGCGGACGGCCGGCGAGCGTATCACGCTCTACCCCGTACGAAAAGGCGTGGCTAAGCTCTTGCATGGCCGTTCTTTAGCCGCCGGCCGGCGGTGGACACCCGAGGGCCCGCCGTGCTAGCTTCCGGCGCGGCCTGAGGGGAAAGGGAGGTTGCTACGGAATGACCGCGGAATCGCTGCTGCTCGTCGCTCAAACGCCGCCCCCCGAGCTCGACGTGATCGAGCTCTTCCTGCGCTCCGGCGTGATGGCGAAATTCGTCTTCGCCATCCTCGCCGTGCTCTCCGTCGCCTCCTGGTCGGTGATGATCAGCAAGGCCCTGCAGTACCGTCGCGCCGAGCGTCACGGGGCGGAGTTTCTCGAGGTTTTCCGCCGCAGCAAGCGCTTCTCCGAGGTCAGCGCCGCCGCCAAGCGGCTCTTCGGCACGCCGCTGGTCGGCCTCTTCCAGGCGGGCTACGCCGAGATCGACGCCCAGGTCAAGAGCGCCCAGGAGGCGGCGCGCCAGGCCGGTACCCAGGGCACCGCCTTCCGCATCCGCTCCCTGGTCGGGGTCGAGCGCAGCCTGCGCCGCGCCATCGGCGTCGAGCTCGGGGTGCTGAGCAAGGGCACCCCGTTGCTGGCCACGACGGCATCGGCCTCGCCCTTCATCGGTCTTTTTGGCACGGTGTGGGGGATCATGGTCGCCTTCGACGCCATCTCCGCCGGCGGCAGCGCCTCGATCAACGTCGTCGCGCCGGGCATCGCCGAGGCCCTGATCAACACCGCCGCCGGCCTGGCGGCCGCCATCCCGGCGCTGGTGGGCTACAACTACTTCGGCTTCCGCATGCGCATGCTGCGCAGCCAGATGGACGACTTCGTGCTCGAATTCCTCAATCTCACCGAGCGCAACTTCACCTGAGGAGACCACCCGATGGGCTACACCCCGAGCCTGCGCGACGACGACGACGCGGTGATGTCGGACATCAACGTCACGCCGTTGGTCGACGTCATGCTGGTGCTGCTGATCATCTTCATGATCACGGCGCCGATGTTGCATCAGGGCATCCGGGTGGACCTGCCGCAGACCGAGGCAGCGGAGAATCTGCCGGTCGAGATCGACGATCCGCTGGTGCTGTCGGTCCGGGCGGACGGCATCGTCTACCTCCGCGACCAGCCGGTCCATCCGACGGTGCTGGTCGAGACCCTGCAACCGATCCTCGCCCGGCGCCAGGACAAGCAGGTCTTCCTCAAGGGCGACAAGCAGGTGAGCTACGGCGAGTTCGTCACCATCGTCGACCTGCTCTACCAGGGGGGAATCCGCCAGATCGGTCTGGTGACGGAGAACATCCTCGAGCACGAGCGCTGACGTGGCCACCGTCGACCGCATTCTCGACCAGCGCCGGCGCCTCGTCGGCCCCGCCGACGAGCGTCGCTCCCTGGCCTTCTCGCTGTTCCTCCACGGCCTCCTCATCGGCCTCTTCTGGGTCCTCAACAGCCTCTCCCAAGAGCCGCCGCGGGTGATCGAGCACGTTCCCCTGGTGCGGGTGGTGCCGCCGGCGGCCCTCGGCATCGAATCGCCGCCGCCGCCGCCGCCGCCACCACCACCGCCCAAGGCAGCGCCGCCGCCGCCCCCGGCGGTCGC
>RFGL01000126.1 GCA_003697015.1 Acidobacteriota bacterium
ACCCCCTTTCGGTGAAAGGTTTTCGCTTCACGCCTCAGCTCGTTTTCAAGCCCCTTGCCAACCCCGGAAGATTTTCGTAAAATACTGAATTCATTGTAGTTATTGTTCCTTCCCTGGCCGGGGATCGAGCCGGCTCGGACAAGGGATTGCGCGCCCCCGGACAGCCGCGCTGCAGCGTCCCCGCCGGCCGCCCGAAAATGCGGGGGCAGCCGGGGGCGTCAAACGATTTGGACGGCCGCGCAATGCTTTGCCTCTGCCGCCGATTTCCGATTCGGCGGAGCTTCGGGGCTTGATTTACGCTTTGTTTACGCCTACAATGGCGAAGCGGGAGCGCGCCGGGCCGAGCAACGCCGCCCTGCCGGCGGGCGCTCCGAGGAACTGTGCCGATGCATTCCGGCTTCACCCTGCCCCGAGAGCTCGCGCCGCACGTGCGGCGCGCCCGCGAGCTGGTGCGCGATCGCCGCCGCGGCGGGCCGGAGCACCTGCCGACCGGGGTCGCGGCCTGGGACGAGCTCCTCGCCGGCGGCCTGCGGCGGGGGGCGACGGTCGAGCTCGTCGGCCGCCCTTCGAGCGGCCGTTTCGCTCTCGTTCTCGCGCTGCTGGCGGCGGTGACCGGCAGCGGCGAGGCGGCGGCGCTGGTCGACCTCGGGGACGGGCTCGACCCCCAGGCGGCGCGGGCTTGCGGGGTCGATCTGGAACGTCTGCTGTGGCTGCGGCCGCGCACCATCAAGGAGGCCTTGGCCGGCGCCGAGACCGTCCTCGGCTGCGGTCCGGCGCTGGTGGTCGTCGACCTCGGCCTGCCGCCCCTGGCCGGCGGTCGCGGCGCCGAGGCGGCTTGGCTGCGGCTGGCGCGCGCCGCCCGCGCCCGGCGCACGGCACTGGTGGTCTCCAGCCCCTATCGGGCGAGCGGCACGGCGGCCGCCGTGGTGCTGGAGCTGGGCCGGCGGCGCAGCCTGTGGCGCTCCGGCGGCGGGGCACCGCCCCTGCTCTGCGGCCTGCGCGCCGGGCTGGCGGTGCTCAAGGACCGCGGCCGGCGGCCGGGGGCGTGCGTCGCCCTGCGTTTCGATCTGGAGTCGGCGGTCGCCGCCGCCGGCGACGACGAGCGGGCGGGCTGCGGCGGCGCGGCGACGAAGGCGGGGGCGGCGGTCCGGCGGGCGGTGGCCTGAGGGGAACGGGGAGGGATCACGCCATGTCGTCGCCGCCTCGCATCGCTTGCCTCGCCGTGCCGCTCTTCCCCCTCGCCGCCCGCCTGCGCAGCGAGCCGGAGCTGGCCCAGGAGGCGGTGGCCATCCTCGAGGGCAACGGCGAACGCGCCCGGGTGGTCGCCGCCACCCGCCTCGCCCGCCGCGCCGGCATCACCGCCGGCCTGACCCTGCCCCAGGCCCGGGCCCGCCTGCCGCGGCTGGTCGCCCGCGGCCGCGACGCGAGCTGCGAGCAGGCTGCGCAGGAGGCCCTGCTGGAGGTGGCGGAGAGCATCTCGCCGCGGGTCGAGGACGCCGGCGAGGGCCGCGTCTATCTCGACCTCACCGGCCTCGAGGGCCACTACCCCGGCGACGATCCGGAGCTCGAGCTGGGGCGTGCCGTCATCCGCGAGGTCGAGCAGCGGGCCGGCCTGCCGGTGCGGGTGGGGATCGCCAGCAGCAAGCTGGCGGCGCGTCTGGCGGCGGCGCGCCCGCATTCGCCGACCCGGGTCGCCGCCGGCGAGGAGGCCGCCTTCCTCGCTCCTCTGGAACTGTCGCAGCTGACCGGCGAAAGCCAGGTGCTGGCCATTCTCGAACGCTGGGGCGTGCGCTCGGTGGGGGACTTCGCGCGCCTGCCGGCGGACGAGGTGGCGAGCCGGCTGGGGCAGGCGGGGCGGCGGCTTCACGCCATCGCCTGCGGCCGCGACCCCCAGCCGCTGATGCCGCGCCAGCCGCCCCCCACCTTCCGCGAGGGCATGGAGCTCGAGTGGCCGCTGACCAACCTCGAACCCTTCGTCTTCGTCGCCCGCGCCGCCCTCCAGCGGTTGGTGGCGCGTCTCGCCGGCTGCGGCCTGGGCTGTGCCCGCCTCGAGCTCTCCCTCGCCCTCGAACCCGACGGCCACGACGAGCGCACGCTCACCCTGCCGGCGCCGACGCGGGAGGTCAAGACCCTCCTCACCCTCCTCTCCCTCGATCTCGAGCGCCGGCCGCCCGGCGCCGCCCTGCGCGCTTTCACCCTCACCGCTCACCCGGATCGCCCGCGCCACGCCCAGCTCACGCTCTTCGGGCCGACCGCCCTCGCCCCCGACAAGCTGGCGACCACCCTCGCCCGCCTCTTCACCCTCCTCGGAGAAGGCCGCATCGGCGCCCCGCGGACGGTCGACGGTCACCGGCCGGAACGCTTCGCCCTCGAGCCCTACGCCCCGCCACCGCCGCCGGCGGAGCACCGTCCGCCGCCCCCCGGCCGCGGGCTGCTGAGCGTGCGGGTGCTGCGCCCGCCGATCCCTCTCGAGGTGATCACCGACGCCCCGCCTCCGGAGCCCGCCGCCGCCGATCAGGTGGCCGAGCCCGCCGCCCCCTACGACGCCCCGCCGGCGCGTGCCCGTCCGCGCCAGGTCAAGTCTCTGGCCGGCGACGGGAGCGCCCGGCGACCGCGCATCGCCGGTGCCGTGCGGGTGGCCTCCGGCCCGTGGACGCTGGAGGAAGGATGGTGGACGAAGGAGCCTCTGGCGCGGGAGTACTGGGACGTCGAGCTCCAGGGCGGCGTCCTCTACCGCATCTTTCGCGACCGCGCCAGCGGCGACTGGTTCGCCGACGGGGTCTACGACTGAACGCCGTGCTGGTAGAGGGCGGCGACGGCGCCGGCGGGATCCTGGATCACGCAGTAGCGGTCGTTGCCCATGGTCTTGGGGCCGGCGATCACCGTGCCGCCGAGCTCGACGCAGCGCCGGGCACTGTGCTCGACGTCGGCGACGGTGACGTAGATCAGCCACTGGGGCGGCAGGTCGGCGTTGCCGCCGCGGGCGTGGCACACGCCGGCGATCGCCTTGCCGCTCGCCGGGGCGAGCATGGTGAAGTCGTCGTAGCCTCCCATGTCGACCGGCGAGGAGCGCCAGCCGACGACTTCGCTGTAGAAGTCGCGCACCTCCTCGGCATTGACCACCGTCAGGTCGAACCAGGTGATCGCCCCCACTTCGGGCCGCTGTGCATCGCTCACGTCGTGCCTCCGTTTCGTCCCAGCTGCCTTGCCGCCCGCCGGGTCGTGCCGGGTGAGCACGCCCGGGACCGGGTCGACCTGCTCGCGGTGATGATTTCGGAACGATCCTACCGCAATCCGTCATCGCGGCCGCCGCGGCGCGCTCCGAGCGCGCGGCCGCCGCCGCGGCGTAGAATGGTGGCGCCGTGCCCGCCCCCACCCCGACCCTCAAGGACGCCGACGCCCGCCGGCGCATCGAGACCGAGCTCGAGGTCAGCTTCTTGGTCGAGGCCGCCGCCGGCACCGGCAAGACCACCCAGCTGGTGCGGCGTCTGGTGGCGGTGCTCGAGGGCACCCCGGCGGACGACGAGCCGCGGCGCAGCGTCGTCGACCGGGTGGTGGCGGTCACCTTTACCCGCAAGGCGGCGGGGGAGCTCAAGCTGCGCCTGCGCCAGGTGCTCGACGAGTGCCGCGCCGTCGCCGCCGACGAGCTGGCCCGGGCGCGGCTGGAGGACGCCATCGCCCGCCTGGAGGAGGCCCACGTCGGCACCATCCACGGCTTCTGCGCCGAGATCCTGCGCCAGCGGCCGGTGGAGGCGGGGATCGACCCGGCGTTTACCGAGATCGACGAAGAGGAGAGCGCGCGGCTCTACGAGCGCGCCTTCCGCAGCTGGGTCGAGCGCCGCCTGGCGGACATGCCCGAAGGCCTGCGCCGCGCCTTGAGCCGCCTCGCCGGCCAGCGCAGCGCCGAGGGCAAGAGCCCCCTCGACCGCCTGTGCGACGCCGGCCGGACGCTGGTCGACTGGCGCGACTTCCCGGCGCCGTTCGAGCGCCGGCCCTTCGACCGCGAAGAGCAGATCGATCGCCTGGTCGTCCGCCTGGAAGGGCTGGCGCGCTACGTCCGCGCGTCGTCCAACCGCCGCGACTACCTGCACCGCGCCATCCGCCCGGCGGACGACCTCTGGGCCTGGCTGCAGGCGACGGAGGCGGTGTCGGATCCGCCGCGGCGCGATTACGACGAGCTCGAGGCGCGGTTGATCGGCCTGCTGCGGTCGTTGAAGCGCAGTCGGGGCTGGAAGGGGCGCGGCCCGTGGTTCGCCGCCGGCGTGCCGCGCGACGAGGTGCAGCGCGCCCGCGATCGCATGATCGCCGAGCTCGAGGCCTTCGAGCGCGCGGCCAACGCCGATCTCGCCGCCCTGCTGCAGCGGGAGCTCCTGCGCGTCGTCGAGCGCTACGAGGAGCTCAAGCAGCGCACCGGCCAGCTCGACTTCCTCGACCTGTTGCTGGCCACCCGCGATCTGCTGCGCGACCGGCCGGAGGTGCGCCGCGTCCTGCAGCGGCGTTTCACCCACCTCTTCGTCGACGAGCTGCAGGATACCGATCCGTTGCAGGCGGAGATCCTGCTGTTGCTCGCTGCCGACGACCCGGAGGTGGACGATTGGCGGCGCGTCAGGCCGGTGCCCGGCAAGCTCTTCCTGGTCGGCGACCCGAAACAGTCGATCTACCGTTTCCGCCGCGCCGACGTGCGCCTCTACCAGAGCCTCAAGGACCAACTCGAGGCGGCCGGCGTCGAGGTGGTGTTGTTGACCAGCAGCTTCCGCTCCCTGCCGGCGTTGCAGGCGGCGGTCAACGCCGCCTTCGCGCCGGAGATGAGCGGCGATCGCGCCAGCGGCCAGCCGTCCTACGTGCCCCTCGAGCCGGTGCGGGCCGGCGGCGGCGAGCAGCCGGCGCTGGTGGTGCTGCCGGCGCCGTCGCCGTACGGCTATTCGCGCATCACCGGCTTTCAGATCGACGCCTGCCTGCCCGCTGCCGTCGCCGCCTGGATCGCCTGGCTGGTGAACGACAGCGGCTGGACCATCGAGGATCCGGAGAGTCGCCGGCAGGTGCCGATCGCGCCGCGTCACGTCGCCGTCCTCTTCCGCCGCTTCCTGACCTGGGGCCGCGACGTCACCCAACCCTACGTACGCGAGCTCGAGGCGCGCGGCGTACCGCATCTGCTGGTCGGCGGCCGGTCGTTTTTTCAGCGCGAGGAGATCGAAACCCTGCGCGCGGCCCTCACCGCCGTCGAATGGCCGGACGACGAGCTGGCGGTCTTCGCCACCCTGAAGGGGGCGCTCTTCGCCATCCCGGATCGCCTGCTGCTGCGCTACCGCACGGAGGTCGGGCCGCTCCATCCGATCGCCGCCGCCGGCGACGTGCCGGCGGAGCTCGTCCCCATCGCCGACGCCCTGGCGTTCCTCCGCCGCCTGCACCGGCGGCGCAACCTGGTGCCGATCGCCGAGACCCTGCACCAGCTGCTGGCCGAAACCCGCGCCCACGCCGGCTTCGCCCTGTGGCCGGCGGGCAATCAGGTGCTGGCCAACGTGCAGCGCATCCGCGATCTGGCGCGCGCCTTCGAAATGCGCGGCGGCCTGTCGTTCCGCGGCTTCGTCGAGCGCCTGGCGAAGGAGGCGGAAGCGCCGGGGGCGAGCCACGCGCCGGTGCTCGAAGAGGGCGCCGACGGCGTCCGCCTGATGACGGTGCACGCGGCCAAGGGGCTGGAGTTTCCGGTGGTGGTCCTGGCCGACCTCACGGCCCGTCTGACGCCGGTCGAGGCCGGCCGTCACATCGACGTCGACCGCCGCCTCGTCGCGGAACGGCTGCTCGGCTGGGCCCCCTGGGAGCTGATCGAGCACGCCGAGCTGGAGCTCGAGCGGGAGCGGGCGGAGGGCGTCCGCTTGGCCTACGTCGCCGCCACCCGGGCGCGCGACCTGCTGGCGGTGACCGCCGTCGGCGACGAGCCCTTCGAGACCAGCTGGTTGGCGCCGCTCTACAAGGCGATCTACCCGCCGCCGGAGAATCGGCGCTGGTCGCGCCCGGCGCCGGGATGCCCGCCCTTCGGCGACCGGACGGTGCTCGACCGGCCGCAGGAGATGGGCGGCGGCGCCGAGCGTTCCGTACGGCCGGGCCTCCATCGCCCGGAGAGCGGTGGACCGGAGGTGGTGTGGTGGGATGCGGAGCTCCTCGCTCGCCGGGTGCAGGCGCGGCTGGGGATCCAGCAGGAGAACATCCTCAGCCCGCGGGACGAGGACGCCGCCGATGCCGGCCGCCGGCGCTTCCGGCGCTGGCAGACGATGCGCGACGATGCCCTGGAAGCGGGGGAGAGTCCGAGCCGGACGGTGGTCGCGGTCTCCGACGCCGGCGAGCCGGAGGACCTCTACCTCCTCGATCTGCGGGTGGAGATCCTGCCGCGTCCGGCCGGCCGGCCCCACGGCCGCCGCTTCGGCACCCTGGTGCACACCGTGCTGCGCGACGTCGACCTCGTCGCCGGGGAGGGGGACGTCGCCGCTCTCGCCCGCTTCCACGGCCGCGTGCTGCAAGCTCCCGAGGCCGAGATCGAGGCCGCTGCCCAGGCGGTGAGCGCCGCTCTCGCCCACCCCCTGCTGCGCCAGGCCGCCGCCGCCGAACGCGTCCTGCGCGAGACGCCGTTCCTGGTCGGCGACGAGCGCGGACGCCTGCTCGAGGGCACCATCGACCTCGCCTTCCCCGAGGACGCCGGCTGGCTGGTGGTCGACTTCAAGACCGACGCCGGCGTCCGCCGGCTGGAGGAGCGGTATCGCCAGCAGCTCGCCTGGTACGTCAAGGCCCTGGCGCGCCTGAGCGGCCGCAGCGCCCGCGGCGTGCTGCTGGGCGTCTAGCAGCCCGTGGCAAAACTCCGACCGCGCTGCGGACGAGCCTTTTCCGCCGAATCTTCGTTTGGAGATCCTCGACGATTCCCGAATCGCCTGCGGATCTCCGCCTCGATTCGGGCGAAAAATTCTTCGTCCTCGCCGGCGGACGACTCTCGCCACGTGCTGCCAGGTCGGTCGGGAGATCGGGGGAGGATGGTCGGGGCGAGAGGATTTGAACCTCCGGCCTCACGGTCCCGAACCGTGCGCTCTACCAGGCTGAGCTACGCCCCGTGAGATCCCGGCCGGCGGGCGCCGCCGGGACGCGGAAGAATACCGCCCGCCGAGGGGCGCGTCAAGGGGCTGAAGGAGATCGAGGAGCGCGCCGGCGGCCGGCCGCGCCGGCGTCGCCGCGCCGGTCGGTGGTGTACGCTACAGAGGACGATCCCCAGCCGCGGACGGCGCAGGAGCCGGGCTTTGCGCCTTGGCCCGGGTCTTGCTTGTCCCGACGAGCATCGCTGAAAACGGCTGGCGCCACGCGAGCCGACGTTCCACCCGCTGGAGGCATGACCATGACCAGATCCACCCTGCCCGCCGCGCTGGTGCTGGCGGCGCTTCTCCTGCCGATGCCGGGCGCTGCCCAGGAGACCAAGACCACCTTTCGCGAACAGATCCAAGTCACCGAGGTGCTGCTCGACGTCCTGGTGACCGACAAGAGCGGCAACGTCATCGTCGGCCTCAACCAGGACGACTTCATCGTCGAAGAGAACGGCAATCCGGTCGAGATCACCGGCGTCGCGTTCTACAGCAACCGCCTCAACCTCGACGAGCAGGCGCGGCCGTCGGAGGTTCCGGCGGACCGCTACCTGATCTTCTTCTTCCACGACCAGCGCCGGCTCGACGGCCTGGCGCAGCAGGTGGTGCTGCGCGAGCAGCTCGACGCCGCCCGCCGGACCAAGGAGTGGATCGAGAAGGAGATGCTCGGCGGCGATTGGGTGGCGGTGGTGCGCTACGACACCAGCCTGCTGATCCACCAGGATTTCACCCAGGATCGCCAGGCCCTGATCCAGGCGGTGGAGGACGCCATGCGCGGCAAGCGGCCGAAGAACGTCTGGCCCTCCCGCCGGCCGGAGCAGGCCGAGCTCGCCGCGCGCCGTCCCTCCCTCCTCGCCCACCTCCCGGAGGGCAAGGCGCTGCGCAACCAGACCAAGAAGATCTACGACGGCCTGCGGGTGCTGGCGGAGGCGACCGCCGACATCCAGGGGCGCAAGAGCGTCCTCCTCTTCACCGCCGGTTTCGGCGAGCTGCAGCTGGTGTCGGGCGCCACCAAGGGCGACCCGCGCTTCTATCCCCGCATGCAGCAGGCCTTGAACGCCCACAACGTCGCGGTCTATCCCATCGACCTCAAGCGCAGTGAGGTGGAGGGCCTGCAGGCCAGCTTCATGAACCAGCTGGCGCAGGACACCGGCGGCGAGTTCTACGACAACGTGGTCAACTACCTGACGCCGTTGCGGCAGATCGCCGACGAGAACAACGGCTACTACCTGCTGAGCTACCGCGCCCAGCACCCGGCCGGCGAGGCCGGCTATCAGGTGGTCACCGTACGCACCCGCAACCGCGAGTTCCAGGTCCGCGCCCGGCAGGGCTACCGCTACGGCACGCCGCAGGGCTGAGGTCCGCCGCCGTCGCGCCGCCGGGGGCGATCGCCGCCGGCGGCGCTCACTCCGCGGCGCCGTCCTGATCGGGGGCCGGCAGTACCAGGAGCAGCAGCTCGGCGGTCACCGCCCGCTTGCCGGTGGCGCGCAGGCGGACGTCGCAGCGGACGCGGCAGAAGGCGCCGCCGAGGCGCTTCTGGCCGCTGGCGAGGCGGGCGTGGAGCTCGATCTCGGAGCCCACCGGCACCGGTTGCAGGAAGCGCAGCTTGTCGACGCCGTAGTTGACCACCACGCCGGCGTCGCTCAGATCGACCAGCTCGAAGAACAGGCGGGGGATCAAGGACAGCACGAGGAAGCCGTGGGCGATGGTGGTGCCGTAGGGGCCGTCCTTCGCCCGTTCGCCGTCGACGTGGATCCATTGGTGATCTTCGGTGACGTCGGCGAAGCCGTCGACCCGCTGCTGGTCGATGAGGAGGGGGGAGCTGACGCCGAGGTCGACGTCCGCTGCCGCCTGCAGTTGCGGCAGAGTGAGCTTCATAGCCGCACATGGTACACGCTCCGGCCCGAGCTCGGCACCCTCGCCGGCGGCCGACTCAGAGGGAGTCGAGCAGGGCCACGAGGCGCTGGGCGCCGGCG
>RFGL01000011.1 GCA_003697015.1 Acidobacteriota bacterium
AATTACATGGGTACATACATATAGACACGTATTCCCCTAACTCATTAGAAGCGAGAGGCTTACAGCGGAATTAGGGGCTATTGAGCTGGGAACTTCGGGCTAGCCGTCGAGCCGGCGGACCTCTTCGCGGCCGGCAGCCAGCGACGGCAGTCGGTCTTTCTCGGTGCCCCGATCGTTGGAAGGATGTGAGGAAGAGAGCTGAAACCAAGCCTCTACCGCCTGCTTCGCCGACGCCTTGCCCTGTCGCGTCCACGTACGGAATCGTTTCTCGAAGTCCCGGTCCTCATCCACCGTGCGGTCGCCGCACAGCCACAGTTCCCAGGTCTCGACGCTCCAGGTGGGGACGAAGATTGTGACCTTTTCGTCCTTCGTCCGCGTCGCAAGGCGAGCCTTTTCGACCTCCTCATCCAGCTGTTGCATGCGGCCCTTCAGCTTGTGACGGTCTCCGTCGATGGCGACGACCAGGGCGTAGTTCTCCTGCCGCTTGCTACGGGCAAATTTGAGCTCCCGTACGAACCTCTTGAGCACGAAGGCATCACCAGCGCCGCGCCGGTCGGGTATCCGTTCGATCCGGAGCTTGCCCTTGCCGAACCACCTTCGTTCCAGCAAGCGACGGAAGAATCGCTCGTGCTCCACGTCCTCGCAGAGCAGCACGCCGCGCAGGCGGTGCCGGGCCACCCTCAGCCCCCGCGAGCGAGGATTTCCGACGGTTTCATGACGTCTTCGAGATCGGGCTCGGGCTGCCAGGGCCGTACGCGGACGCCGCCGCCGGTCGGGCGTTCGAAGCGGAACGCGCCGTCGGGGGCCAGGTAGTCGATGACTTCGGGGTGGTGGGAGATGACCAACGCCTGGCCCGGGCCGTCTTCGATCGCATCGCGCAGGCCCTGCAGCCAGGGCTGCACCTCGGGCAGGGAGATGAAGTTCTCCGGCTCGTCGAAGCATAGCGTCGAGGCGACGCCGCCGAGGCCGAAGAGCACGGAGTAGAGGATCGCCACGATCCGTTGGCCCTCCGAGAGCTGGTTCAGAAGCAGGCCGTAGCTTGTGCCGTCCGGATGCTGAAAATCGGCCACCAGTGCCTTGCGATCTCCCATGGTTTGAAAGCGGAAGCGTTGAAATCCCGGCAGGATCTCTGCAAGTTGCTTTTCGCACTCCACTTTGGCTTGCGGGAATTCATCGTTCAGATACCGCAGCCACGAGACGAAGTTGGATCCGTTCAACGTCAGATACGGTTCGTCCCGCTGCGAGAAAAGGTCCATGGCGAAGGGATTCAGCTGGAAGATGCTGATGCCGGCGACGAAGGACTTGAACCACTGGAGCTTGGCGTTCTGGCTTCCCCAATGCGGCAGGAAGCTCTGATTGGAATCGAAGGGGAAAATCGCTCCCGGAGCGTGGTTGTCGTCGAAGAGGTGGACTTCGCCGCCGCCGTAGCGGTAGAGGGGCTTGCCGCCCAGTTCGACCTTCTCAGCCTGGATCGAGGGATTGGCAGCGTCTTCTGGCCGGTGGAGGATCTCGAGGCGGTAGCGGAAGCTGCCGTCCGGGCCGTCGACGTCGAGCTCAAAGCTTTGGATCTCACGCTGGTCCCATAGCGTCTTCTTAAAGGCGAAGAGGTCCGGCGTCCGGCCGCCGAAGACCGTCAGTTCCCGCACCAGCTGCAGGACTTCGAAGACGCTCGTCTTGCCCGTGCCGTTGTCGCCCAGGAGCAGGTTCATCCTCTGCGGCCGCAGCTCGAAGTTGGTGAAGCAGCGGAAGTTGTCGGCGTGGATCCGCGTGATCATGGATCTCGTTCCTCCTGCGCCTGGAGTATAGCGGCTGCCGCTGGCGGCGTCTCAGTCGGCCGGGCCGGGGACGTGGAGGAGCCAGCCTTTGAGGTATTCGCCCTGCGGGTGGGTGATGGCGATCGGGTGGTCGGCCGCGGCGGCCAAGGGGCGCAGGAGGGTGGCGTGGACGCGGGCTTCGGTGGCGGCGGCGAAGAGGATCTGACGGAAGAGCCTGGCGTCGACGGCGGCGGAGCAGCTGAAGGTGAGGAGGAAGCCGCCGCCGGCGACGCGGGCGAGGGCGAGTCGGTTGAGATCCTTGTAGGCGCGGGCCCCGGCGTTCTTGTCGGAGCGCTTCTCGACCAGGGACGGGGGATCGCAGATCACCAGGTCGTAGCGCTCCCGGCGCTGGCGCAGATCCTCGAAGACGTTGGCCCGCACCCAGCTGAGGCGCGCCGCGGGCAGCTCGGGGTTGCGCTCGAGGTCGGCCCGGCCGCGGGCGATGAGGCGGGGGGAGGATTCGACCGCGGTCACCGCCGCGGCGCCGCCGCGCAGGGCGTAGAGGGAGAAGGCGCCGCCGTGGGCGAAGAGGTCGAGCACCGAGCGGCCGCCGGCGAGGCTCTCCGCCAGCCGCCGGTTGTCGCGCTGGTCGAGGTAGAAGCCGGTCTTCTGGCCGCCGAGCTCGGCGCTGAACGCGAGGCCGGACTCGCGGAAGAGGGCCTCCTCCCGCGGCTCCCCGCGCAGCTGCTCGTCGGCCTGGGGCAGGCCCTCGCGGCGGCGGGCGCGGGAGCGGTTCTTCTGCACCAGGTCGAGGCCGGGGAGGAGCTCGTCGAGGGCGGCGTAGGCCTCGTCGCGCAGGGCCTCGAGGCCGGCGGCGGTGATCTGGCTGACCAGCAGGTCGCCGTAGCGGTCGACGGTCCAGCCCGGCAGGCCGTCGCCCTCGGCGTTGACCAGGCGGTAGCCGGTGGTCTCCGGCGGCACCAGCGCCCGGCGCAGGGCCAGCGCCCGCTGCAAGCGGGTGCGGAAGAGCCGCCGGTCGACCGGGCCGTCGTCGTGCCGTAGGAGGCGCACCCGGATCTGCGAGCGGGGGCTGTAGAAGCCGCTGCCGATCGGCCGGCCGGCGGCGTCCTCGACCACCGCGATCGGGGCCGACGGCGGCCCGGAGACGCCGGCGACGGCGCCGGAGAAGAGCCACGGATGGCCCTGGCGCAGGGCCTTGTCGCGGCCCGGCTTGAGCTTGATGCGGACGGTCTCGGTCACGGCGTTCTCCCGCCCCGCGCCCGGTTGGGACGGGGCGTGGTCGATGGTACGCTACCCGGGGCCTTTTCGGGGGGCGTGCCCCCGGAACCGAGTTGAGACCTTCGGAGCCTGCCATGCGATTCGACGACCGCGCGGTGCTGGTGACCGGCGCCTCGGGCGGCATCGGACGGGCGATCTGCCGCCGCTTCGCCGAGGGCGGCGCGCGCCTGGGGATCCACTACGGCCGCAACCGGCAAGCGGCCGAGGAGCTGATGGCGTCTTTGCCCGGCGACGGCCACCGGCTGCTCGGCGCCGACCTGCGCGACGCCGCAGCGGTGCGGGCGATGGTCGAGCGGACGGCGGCGGAGCTCGGCCGCCTCGACGTGCTGGTCAACAACGCCGGCATCTACCAGCTTCACCCGCCGTACGAGGTGAGCTACGACGACTGGCAGGCCCACTGGCAGCGCACCCTCGCCGTCAACCTCGTCGGCGCCGCCAACGCCTGCTACTGCGCCGCCCACCTCATGCGCCGCCAGGGCGGCGGGCGGATCGTCAACGTCTCCTCCCGCGGCGCCTTCCGCGGCGAGCCCGACGCCGTCGCCTACGCCGCCTCCAAGGCCGGTCTGAACGCCCTCAGCCAGAGCCTGGCCCAGGCCCTGGGGCCGCACGGCATCTACGTCTTCGCCGTCGCTCCGGGCTTCGTCGAGACGGCGATGGCACGGCCCTACCTGGACGGCGAGGCGGCGCAGGCGATCGCGCGCCAGAGCCCTCTCGGGCGGGTGGCCACCGCCGACGACGTGGCCTATTGGGTGAGCTGCCTGGCGGCGGACGGCGGCGAGTACGCCACCGGGACCATCATCAACGTCAACGGCGCCTCCTACCTGCGCTGAGGCGGAGCGGGATGGCCATGCCGATCCACCACGCCGGTCGCGCCGCGCCTGCGGCCGCCGGCGCCGGCGTCGCGGGCCGCCCGGGGGACGGGTGAGGCGCATGCGCTGGCCGTTCTCGCATCCGAAGCCGCGGGGGGAGCCCCCCGGCCCGACCCGTCTGGAGAGCGGCGTCCACCGGGCGCCGGGGCTCGCCACCCTCTGCGACGGCCTGGCGGGGGAGAAGGCGCGCTCGGTGCTCGACTTCGGCCCGTCGTCGACCGAGAACGTCGAATTCCTCTCGCGCCTGGTCGAGCGGGTGCAGATCCAGGACCTCTTCCGCAGCTGCGGCGGCACCTACGGGGCGCGGGCCGAGATCTACCGCTTCCCGGCGGTGGAGCGCATCGCCCTGCCCGAGGACGGGCCCTACGACGCCATCCTGCTGTGGGATCTGCTGCACTACTTCGAGCCCTCCCAGATCCCCCCGCTGGTGGCGCGTCTGGGTCGCCTGTCGTGCCCCGGCAGCCGGGTGCTGTTGATCGCCTCCGCCAAGGTACCGATCCCGCCGACGCCGGTGCAGTTCAAGATCGCCGGCCGCGACCGCCTGGTCTACCGGGTGGCCACCGACCAGCGCCTGCCGCCGCCCCAGCTGACGCCGCGCCAGATCGAGAAGCTCTTCCGCGGCTTCGCCCCCCTGCGCCTCTTTCAGCTGCGCAACGGCCTGCAGGAGCTGCTCTTCGTCTACCGCGGCGAGGATCCGGAGCAGCAGCCCTCGACCTTCGCCCGCGGCTCGACCGGCGGCAGCCGAGACTTGCCCGCCGGCGGCCGGCTGCCGTAACGTATGGAGGGTATGGGAAGGCTTGACCAAGAGCGCCAGGGAGACGTCGCCGTACGGCGGCGACAGCGGGCCGAACGGCCGCGGCGCTGGAAGGTTCTGCTCCACAACGACGACTACTCGACGATGGATTTCGTCGTCGAGGTGCTGATCAGGCACTTCCACAAAACGGAGGCCGAAGCGACGCACATCATGCTTCAGGTCCACTACAAAGGGGTCGGCGTCGCCGGCGTCTATCCCCGCGAGGTCGCCGAGACCAAGGTCGCCGAGGTGACCGCCGAGGCGCAGGCCAACGGCATGCCGCTGCTGGTCACCGCCGAGGCCGCCGACTGAGCCGGAGCCGGGTGATGAAACTGTCGCAGGACGTCCAGATCTCCCTCTCCCTGGCGGTCAGCGAGGCCGACCGCCGGGGTCATGAGTACGCCACCCTCGAGCACCTCCTCTACGCCCTCTGCCTGGACGAGGAGACGGCGGCGGTGCTGCGCCACGCCGGTGCCGACGTCAAGCGGCTCAAGCAGCGCCTGGAGCGCTACCTGGTCGAAGAGATCGAGCCGGTCGCCGGCGAGCGCATCGCAGGGCCGCGTCCGAGCCTCGCCTTCCAGCGGGTGATCGGCCGCGCCCGCGACCACGTCACCGGCGCCGGCAAAGAGATGCTCGAGGGCTCGGACCTGCTGGTCGCCCTCTTCGCCGAGCCTTCGGCCGATGCGGTGCGCATGCTCGAGGCCGAGGGGGTGTCGCGTTTCGACGTGGTGCGCTACCTGGCCCACGGCGCCTCCAAGCTGCAGCCGACCTTTCCCGGCGCCCGGGTGCCGCAGGAGACCGGTCGCATGCCGGTGGGGGAGGAGGAAGAGGAGGATCTGCAGGACACGCCGCCGGACGAAGCCCTCGCCGCCTTCACCCAGGATCTGACGGCGATGGCGCAGGCCGGCCAGCTCGATCCGTTGATCGGCCGCAGCCGGGAGCTGCAGCGCACCCTGCACATCCTCCAGCGGCGGCGCAAGAACAATCCGATCTACGTCGGCGATCCGGGGGTGGGCAAGACCGCCCTCGTCGAGGGCCTGGCCCTGCGCATCGCCGAAGGCAAGGTTCCGGAGCCCTTCCGCGGCTCGCGCGTCCTGCGTCTCGACCTCGGCGCGATGCTCGCCGGCACGCGCTACCGCGGCGACTTCGAGAACCGCTTCAAGGCGGTGCTGGCCGGGCTCGAGGCGATGGAACGTCCGATCCTGGCGATCGACGAGATCCACACCGTGATCGGCGCCGGCAGCGCCGGCCGCGGCACCATGGACGCCTCCAACCTCCTCAAGCCGGCGCTGCAGGCCGGTACCCTGCGCTGCATCGGCGCCACCACCTGGGAGGAGTACCGCCAGACCTTCCAGCGCGATCAGGCCCTCGCCCGGCGCTTCCAGAAGGTCGAGGTCAACGAGCCGTCGGTGGACGAGACGGTGAAGATCTTCCTCGGCCTCAAGGACCGCTACGAAGAGCACCATCGGGTGCGCTACACCCGGCCGGCGGTCAAGAGCGCCGCCGCCCTCGCCTCGCGCTACCTGCGCGACCGGCGGTTGCCGGACAAGGCGATCGACCTGCTCGACGAAGCCGGGGCGGCGATGGCCCTGGCCGGGCGCAAGATGGTCGGGGTGGAGGAGCTGGAGAAGGTGCTGGCGACCATGGCCCAGATCCCCGCCAGACGGGTCAAGGGCGACGACCGCGACCGCCTGCGCGACCTCGAAGGGGAGCTCAAGAAGGTGGTCTTCGGCCAGGATCAGGCGATCGAGCAGCTGGTCAGCGCCATCAAGGTGGCTCGCGCCGGCCTGCGCGAGCCGGAGAAACCGGTCGGTTCCTTCCTCCTCACCGGCCCCACCGGGGTGGGCAAGACCGAGGTGGCGCGGCAGCTGGCGGCGATCATGGGCATCGAATTCCTGCGCTTCGACATGAGCGAGTACATGGAACGCCATACGGTGTCGCGGCTGGTCGGGGCGCCGCCGGGCTACGTCGGCTTCGACCGCGGCGGCCTGCTGACCGAGGCGGTGTCGAAGAACCCGCACGCCGTGCTGCTGCTCGACGAGATCGAGAAGGCCCACGGCGACGTCTTCAACATCCTGCTGCAGATCATGGACCACGGCACCCTCACCGACACCAACGGCAAGCAGACCGACTTCCGTCACGTCATCCTGCTGATGACCTCCAACGTCGGCGCCCGCGAGATGGCCCAGCGTGCCCCGGGCTTCGGCACCGCCAGCGGCCGCCGCGAGGCGGAGGGGGAGCGGGCCTTCGAGCGCCTCTTCTCCCCCGAGTTCCGCAACCGCCTCGACGCCCGCCTCCAATTCCAGCCCCTGAGCCCCGAGGTGATGCTCCTGATCGTCGACAAATTCGTCGACCAGCTGCGCCAGCAGCTGAAGGAGAAGAAGGTGCGGATCGAGCTCACCCCGGCGGCGCGGTCGCTGCTCGCCGAGCGCGGCTACGACGCCACCTACGGCGCCCGCCCGCTGGCGCGGGTGATCGACACCACGATCAAGCGCCGGCTGACCGAGGAGCTGCTCTTCGGCGCCCTGGAGCACGGCGGCACCGTCACCGTCGGGGTTGAGGGCGGTGAGATCGACCTGCGCTACGCGCCGTCGTAAGGCCTTCCGGCGCGCCGCCGCGCGCCGGCGGCGAGAGCCCCTTGCTTTTTGCTTAGAAATATGCGAATATTCGAATGTGAATGGTCACAGACTGGCCGGCCCCTGCGGCCGGCCGGGGTGCAACCATCCTCCTTGTCGTCGTGCGCGGTCGCTCGTACCCTGCCGGGTGGCCGCCGCGGCGACTTTTTTCGGCCCGGAGGAAGCGTGAGGGAGGCGTATACCCGCTACCCTCGTCCCCTGCTGTGGCTGGTGCCCGGCGGTACGGTGACCGTCGGCGGCGACGAGGCCGACGCCCGGCCGCGATTCACCGTCGAGGTCGAGCCCTTCTACCTCAGCAAGGTGCCGGTCACCAACGAGCAGTTCGAGGCCTTCGATCCCGGGTACCTGCGCGCCGACCACGCGCCGGAGGACGACGACCCGGCGGTCGGCGTCAGCTACGAAGACGCCGCCGCCTACTGCCGCTGGTACGCCGAGGTGTCGCGCAAGCCGATGCGCTTGCCGACCGAGGTGGAGTGGGAGCATGCCTGCCGCGGCGGCGCCTCCGGCCGGCTCTACCTCGAGCCCCCGGAGACCCTCGACCAGCACGCCTGGCACGCCGGCAACAGCGACCCCCGGCGCTTGCCGCGGCTGCGCGACAAGCGCTACAACCCCTTCGGTCTCTACGCCATGCTCGGCGGGGTGTGGGAATGGACCGCCTCCCTCTACCGCCCCTACCCGCTGGACGACCTCGGCCGGCCGCCGGAGGACGCCGGGGAGCCGTCGCCGCGGGTGCTGCGCGGCGGCTCCTTCCGCACCCCGCCGGAGCAGCTGTCGTGCTCCCTGCGCCGCGCCGCCGATCCCCGGCTCGCCCTGCCGGATGCCGGCTTTCGGGTGGCCAAGAGCCTGCGCTGAGCCCGCCGCCCCGGATCAGGGTTCGGGGTTGATCCCCAGCACCACCTCCACCGGTACCCACATCCGCTCGAGACGGGCGGCGCGGATCGAGAATCCGCTCCGCGCGAGACTGGTGCGGACGTGGATCGGCCGGCAGTCGAGGAGGTTGGGGAAATGCTCGTGGGTCCACTCGTAGGCCTTGCGCAGCAGGCTGTCGTCGCCCTCCTTCGACAGGCCGACCACCGCCAGCCGTCCGCCCGGCCGCAACGCCCGCCGGCACTCGGCGAGCAGGCGCGGGATGGCGGGGGTATCGAAGAGCTCGAGCACGAAGCTCATGAAGATGCCGTCGAGGCTGGCGCCGGCCACGGGCAGGTGCTCGCCGTCGCCCTGCACCAGCAGCACCCGGCCGCCGGATCGCCGGCGCCGCAGGTGGCGGCGGGCTTCGACCAGCATGCGTTCCGCCAGCTCGACGCCGTAGACCGCGCCGCCGCTGCCGGTGCGCTCAGCGAGGGCCGTCAGGCTGTGGCCGGTACCGCAGCCGATCTCCAGCAGGCGCTCCCCCGGCGCCGGCGCCAGCAGCTCGATGCCGGCGTCGCGCATCGGCTGTTCGCTGGCCTCCGCCAGCCGGTCGTAGAAGCGCGCCAATTTGTTGTAGTAGCGCCGCACCTGATCCTTGCTGAGCAGGACCCGCAGCACGTCGCCGGCGGGGGGCGATGGGGTGGCGTCGATGGCATCCATGGGATCTCCGCGGCCGAGGATACCCCATGGCGGCGGCCGCCGCCCGCCGCGGGCCGTCAGCGCGGCGCCGGCTGCAGCAGCCGCAGGTAGAAGGCGCACCACAGGGCGAGGGGCCAGGCGAACTTGAACGGCAGGTCGAGGAGGTGTTTGCCCAAGCCCCAGAAATTCCGGCTCCAGGGGCCGTAGTGGGCGGCGCTCCACTCGCCGAGCTGGGTGGCGTAGATGAACTTGACCCAGAAGAGGACCGAGATCAGGTGGAAGAAGATCGACAGCAGGACGGCCCAGCCGAGATTCTCCAGCCGCCGTCGCCAGGGTACGCCGGGCACGGCGAGGAAGAAGGCGCCGAGCAGGATCAGCGGGAAGTGGACGTCGGTCACCCGCAGCGAGCCGGCGTTGCCGCGGGAGGAGTGGAAGTCGCTGCGGGCGACGACGGCGTAGTGGGTGCGGGTCTGTGCCAGGCGGGTGACCGGCGGGCGTTCGGTGAGGCGCACCAGATTTTCCCCCGCGGTGACCAGGAAGCGGTTGTAGAAGGGCGTCAACAGCGCCCAGACGGCGGCCGCCGGCAGCAGCCAGAGCACCAGGCGGGGGACGAAGCGCCGCAGGTCGAGAGGCGCCGGCTGGGGCGCCGGCGGCTTGCGTCTCGTCCGGCTCATTCGGCGATCCGCGCCGGTCGCGGCGCGGCCCAGCGGCCGGCCCAGTAGAGCCACAGCAGCAGGGCGAAGAGGATCACCACCGTCTGCCAGACCACCGTGTGCGAGCTGTCGAAGAAGTCGCGGAAGTAGACGCCGGTGAGGAAGAGCGCCACCACCCGCAGCAGGTTGACCAGCTGGATCGCCACCATCCCCAGCAGCAGGCCGGCGGCGCGCGCCCGCCAGGAGGCGGGGAAGGCGAGCACCGCCGCCAGGAAGATGATCATTGCCTCGACGCCGTTGCAGCCGTTCTCGATGTTGACCGCAAAGCGATCGCTGATGATCTGGGTGCCGGCCATGCGCACGTCCTGGCCGAGGAGCGCCAGCAGGGCGCCGCTCAAGCGGGCGATGCCGGCGGTCAAGGGAACGACGAAGCGGTCGTTGACCGGCTGGAGGGCGAGGAGCGAGAAGCCCAGACCGAGGACCAGAGCGAAGGTGGTGAGGAAGGCGATCTCCCGCCGATAGGCGCGCCAGCCGGCAGGGGGATTGTCGGGCGCGGCCATGACGCCTGGGATTGTATCCGACCGTGCGGCGGGGGGGATCGAGGACGACGGCCCGGCGTTCACCAGCAGCCCGGGGCCAGGACCGCGAGGAGGCGCCGGGGCCGGGCGACGCCCTGGGCGCGCAGGGCCTCGCCGGCGTCGCTCCGTCGGTCGCCGGACGAGGCCGTGCCGGCCGCGCTCCGGCGCAGGCGGGCGGCGGCGGCGTGGAGGGCGAAGCC
>RFGL01000127.1 GCA_003697015.1 Acidobacteriota bacterium
CGGCCCCGGCCGGCCGCCCTGCTCCACCGAGCGGCCGCAGGCGCGGCGGGCGTCCTTGTGCGCGGCGCTGGCGGCGGCCTGCGAGAGCTGCGCCCCCTGCGCGCCGTGGCGGCCGGAGGTGCCGCAGCTGCCGCCGCTGGTGCTGCCGCCGGTGGCCCGCGTCCTCGCCCTCGGCGCGCCGCAACCGTGCCCGGGGGAGACCTGCGGCGCGCCCCCCGGCACGACGGACGCGGCGACGCCCGCCGCCTACTGCCCGCCGCAGCCCTATCACTGCCGGTCGAGGAAGCCCTGGCTCTTCCCCCAACCCAGCACCATCCTCTGCCCGCACTGCAGCGGCGGTGGAGGGGGATCGAACCTGCGCTCCGGCGGCCCGCACCCCGGCGCCAAGCTGCTCCCTCCCCTGCCCCTGCCGCTCTCCACCGTCGTGCTCGAGATCGAAGACGAGCACCACGCTCCGGCGCTCACCCTGCACGACCCGGTGCTGCGGGTATGCGACGTCTACTACCCCGTGCAGCTGGACGGCGCTCCGCTGCGCCACGGCGATCTGGCGTTGATCGAAAACGTTCCCCTCGGCAGCTGCCGGCGGGTGGAGATCCTCTTTACCGTCGACGCCGGGGTGCAGGAGCGAAGCTCCGCCGTCAGCCCGCTCTTGATCGGTTCCTTTTGACGGGTCCGTCCCTTTGCCCCCTCGCATTCACCGACGCGACTCCGTTTGGTTTTTGTTCCCTCGCACCATCGTCCTCTGATCACCCCCCGGCTCGACGCCGGGGGGTGATCTTTCTTGTCAGAAGCGCACCCCCTGCGTCGAATACCTTATTGGAACGCAGCATTCCGACCCAGCCTGGGCGACGCCGCGTCTCCCAGCACACGGAGGGACCGACGATGCAGACCCGAGCACCGCCCGTAACGATGGATCAACCGATCTGAGCTAGCGATCCGGCTGGATCGATCACTGAGGGAAGGATCGAGGAGAGTCGCGTCTCCACGGAAACCCGCTTTGTTGGAGAAAGCTACGATGTCAAGCAATGTTCGCCCAACCCCCTTCGCAGCGCTCGCTCTGGTGGGCGCCATCCTCGCCGCCGCCCCGGCCGCCGGCCAATCCATCGACCCCGTCCCGGTGCCGGTGATCAAGGTAAACTTCTTCCCGTCGAAGTTTGTCTGCGGCTTTCAGCGCGGCAACGTGCCGCTGCTGAACGACCCCAACCCGGTACTCAATCCTTACTATGAGCACGTCAAACCGGGCAACTACGCCACCACCTTCAACGTCCTCAACCTGAATCTCGACCACCAGACGATCAGCTTCTACGTCAGCGAGCCGGACGTCTACGACGGCCTGAAGTTCGTCGGCAGCCGGTGGATCCCCAGCTTCGGCACCACCCAATTCGGCTGTCCGGACATCGCCGCCGGCCTCGGGACTCAGAACGGCAGCTTCTTCGAAGGCTATCTGCTGATCGTGGTGAAAAACGATCAATTCAAGGTGACCGGGGTCTACACTTTCGAGAGCCAGAACGCCTTCGAGCGCCACGTCTTGTGGCGCCTGCGCAGCGACGGCAGCAGCGGCATCGAGAGCGAGCTGACCAGCGACTCGCTCACCGCCCTGACCCGCCCCTTGGGACCGGTCGACTTCATCGGCCCGTTCAAGGACATCGCCGCCAGCGGCGCCGGCGGCCTCGGCCTGGGAGCGTCGATCGACGTCGAGTGGATGAAGCTGCACATGGTCGACGTGCCGGTCGACGGCAATCCGATGCCGATCCGCGAGGACGTCGTCGAGCCGGCGCCGATCAGCCCGTGAGTCTCCTGACGCGACCTTGACCGGTCGATCGCCGCGCGGGCGGCCTCCCGCCCGCAACGCCTCTTCCGCGGCCGCTCGGCTCATCCACCGAGCGGCCGTCTTTTTGCACCCCGCGGGAACTGGTGTAGGGTGGGGCGGCGAACCCCCCCCTGCCCTCCCGGAGCCACCTTGAGCCGAGCGATCGATCCCACCGCCAGCCGCCAGCTGCTCCGCGACGTCGAGAAGGAGATGGAACGCGGCCTGATCGGCCAGGGCGGGCTGATCCGCGGCCTCCTGGTCGGCCTCCTGGCCGGCGGCCACGTGTTGATCGAAGGGGTGCCCGGGCTGGGCAAGACCCGCGCCGTCAATCTCCTGGCGCGCATCTGCCAGCTGCGCTTCCGCCGCCTCCAGTTCACCCCCGACCTGCTGCCTGCGGACGTCGTCGGCACCCGCATCTACAACCAGCATTCGGCCACCTTCGAGACCGTGCGCGGGCCGATCTTCGCCAACGTGGTGCTGGCCGACGAGATCAACCGGGCGCCGGCCAAGGTGCAGTCGGCGTTGCTCGAGACGATGCAGGAGAAGCAGGTGACGATCGGCCAGGAGAGCCTGCCGGTACCCACCCCGTTCATCGTCTTCGCCACCCAGAACCCGATCGAGCAGGAAGGCACCTACCCCCTCCCCGAGGCTCAGCTCGACCGCTTTCTGCTCAAGCTGCGGGTCGACTATCCGGCAGCGGCGGACGAGTGGGCGATCGTCCGCCTGGTGATCGACGAGGAGGAGCTGCCGGCGGTGCGCGAGCTGCTCGCCCGGCACCAGGTCGAGGCGCTGCAGGCGGCGGTGCGCGGGGTCTTCATCGAAGAGCGCCTGATCCGCTACGCCACCGAGCTGGTGCACGCCACCCGCCGGCCGCAGGAAGCCGGCCTCGAGCTCGCCCCCTACGTCGAGCTCGGCGCCTCGCCGCGGGCCTCGATCGCCCTCGCTCAGGCGGCCCGCGCCAGCGCCCTGATCGACGGCCGCGACGCGGTCGAGCCCGACGACGTCAAGGCGGTGGCCCACCCGGTGCTGCGCCATCGCATCCTGCTGACCTACTACGCCGACGCCGAGGGCGTGGCGAGCGACGCGATCGTCGACCAGGTCCTCGACGCCGTCGAGGTGCCGTGACGACCCCGGCCGCGGGTACCGCCGCCCTGCTCAAGCGGGTCCGCCTGCTGGAGCTGGTGGCGCGCCGCAACGCCGCCGGCGTTCTCGCCGGCGACTACCGGACGGCGATCCGCGGCCAGGGCATGGTCTTTCACGAGAGCCGCAAGTACGTGCCGGGGGAGCCGGCGCGGCGGATCGACTGGGCGACCACCGCCCGCCTGGGGGAGCCCTACGTCAAGGTGCACCTCGAGGAACGCCGGCGCCAGGTGTGGATCGCCCTCGACGTCAGCCCGTCGATGCACAGCGGCTTCCAGGCCAGGACCAAGCTCGAGTACGGGGTTGAGCTGGCCGCCACCCTGGCGGCCTCGGCGAGCGCTGCCGGCGACCGCCTGGGCTACGTCCTCTTCGCCGACCGGGTGCTGGCGCAGAGCTACCCGCGGGCCGGCAAAGCCCAGCTCTTCCGCCTGCTGCGCGCCCTGCTCGAGCACGCCGGAGCGTGGCGCCGGCCGGTGACCGAGTCGGACCCGCGGGCCGCCATCCACGCCCTGGAGCGCTACCGCCGCGGGCGCTTCGTCGTCTTCCTGATCTCCGACTTCATCGACCACGACCTGCCGCAAGACCTCCACTACCTGCGGCCGCGTCACGACGTCTCCCTGCTCCACGTCTACGACCCGCTGGAGTACGAAACCAGCCGCGACGTCGTCTTTCCCGCCTATGCCCCCGAAGGCCCCGGCCGCCGCCGCGGCGCCCTCCACCCCGGCGCCACCGGCACCCTCGACGAGCTCCAGCGTCTCCTGCGCCGCACCTGCGCCCGCCACCGCATCGCCTGCGCCTCCTTCCCCACCCACCTCCCCGTCCGCACCGCCCTCGACCGCTTCTTCCACCGCAAGCGCCGCCTGGCGGGGTGAGGGGATGAGCGATCTGCCGGCGGGCCTCGGCGAGCCGCTCCACCTGCTGGAGCCGTTGCCGCATCGCGCCCTGGTGGCGGCGGGACTGGCCCTCCTGCTCCTGGCCTGGTGGGCATGGCTGCGCTGGCGGCGGCGGCCGGCGGCGGCGGAAGCACCCCCGCCGGCGGCGGCGGAGGGCGGCGTCGACGAGGCGATCGAAGCCATCCGCCGGCGCTACGGCCGCCCCGGGCGGTTCCGCGTCGGCTGCCACGCCCTGGCCGGGCTGCTGCGCCGGCACGTCGAAGGCACCAGCGGCCGCCGCCTGGCCCATCTGACCGCGCGGGAGATCGCCGCCGCCTTCGGCGAACAGGCGGTGGCGGGCTTCTTCCCCCTTCTCGCCGAGCTTCAATTCCGCCGCCGGGAGCCCAGCGCCGACGAATTCCACAGCATCTGCGAGCTGGCCGAAGCGGTGGCGGTGAGCGGCCTGCCGCCGCGGCCGGGGAGGCGGCGGTGAGCGAGGCCTTCGCCGTCGCTCGGCCGCTGGTGCTCTGGGGCCTCCTCGCCCTGCCCCCGTGGGTCCTCTGGCGCCTCTACCTGCGGCGCCGCGACGCCGTGCCCTACGCCCCCCTGCAATACCGGCCGGCCGCCGGCCGCCGGCGCCTGGCCTGGCTCCAGCCGGTCGTCGAGGCGCTGCTCCTGGCCAGCGTCGTCGCCGGCCTCGCCGGCCCCTACCACGCCGCCAGCCTGGAGCTGGTGGAGGACGAGGGCATCGACGTGGTGCTGGTGCTCGACGTCTCCTTGAGCATGCTGGCGACCGATTTCGAGCCCAACCGGCTGGCGGTCCTCCAGCGGGTGGCGCGCGACTTCATCGCCCGCGGCGGCCACAACCGGGTCGGCCTGGTGATCTTCGCCAAGGACGCCTTCGTCCACAGCCCTCTGACCACCGATCACCAGGTGCTCGAGGCGCTGCTCGACAGTGCCGGAGTGCACGCCATCGACCAGGCCAAGAGCGGCGGCACGGCGATCGGCGACGCCCTGCTGGTCGCGGCTGAGCGGCTGGTCAAGGCGCGTCTCGAGCACCGCGGGCAGGCCGTGGTGCTGATCACCGACGGCGCCTCCAACAGCGGCATCGATCCGCTGCTGGCGGCGCGCTACCTGCGGCAACGGGCGATCCGTCTCTACGCCGTCGGCATCGGCGGCGACAAGAAGGTGCCGGTGACCTTCGAGGGCCGGCGGGTGGGGGGCGACAACCCCTATCTGGCGGTGCTCGACGACGCCCAGCTCGAAGCGGTGGCCGCCCACGCCGGCGGGCATTACTACCGCGCCGCCGACGCCGGCGCCCTGGAATCGATCTTCGGCCAGCTGTCGCGCCTCGAGCACGCCCCGCTCAAGCGGCGCACGGTGGAGAGCAGGCGTTATTGGACGAGCGCGTGCGCCGCCGCCGCCCTGGGGTTCTTCACCCTCCATCTGGTGCTCGCCGGCATCGTCCTGCGGAGGCCCCTGCGGTGATCCACTTCGAGCACCCCCTGGCGCTCTGGCTGGCGCTTCCCTGGCTCGCTTTCGGCCTCTACTTCTGGCGCCTCCAATACCGCGCGTGGCGCTGGATCGAGGCCCGCGTCGCAGCGCGCTTCCGACCTCTTCTCAGCCGCTACGATCGCCGCTCCCTGCCGCGTCACATGCTCCTGCTGCTGCTCGCAGGCCTGCTGCTGATCGCTGCCGCCGCCCGCCCCTCGACCGCCGGCGACGCCGAGGTGGCGGCGGCGGACGGGCCGCTGGTCCTGGTCTTCGACGCCTCGGCGAGCATGTACGCCGAGGACGTCGCCCCCCTGAGTGCGGGCGAGGAGGCGCCGAAGAACCGCCTCGAGCTGGCGCGACGGTTCGCCCGCCGGCTCCTCGCCGGCCTGCCGCCGGGCCGTGAGATCGCCCTGGTCAGCTTCAGCGGCGTCGCCACCGTCCACCTGCCGCCGACCGCCGACCGCCCCCTCGTCCTGGAAGCGATCACCGCCCTCGAGGCTCACACCTTCTACCAGAGCTCCGGCTCGAGCTTCGGCCGCGCCTTGGACGCCGTCGTCCACTTCGCCGGCGATCGGGCGCCGGGCCTGCAGGCGGTGATGCTGAGCGACGGCGAGCTCCCGGAGGGCTTCGAGGATGCCTACGACGAGCCCCTCAAGGCCCTCGAGCGGCAAGGGGTGCCGGTGCACGCCGTCGCCGTCGGCAGCGCGGAGGGCGAAAGCCGGGTGATCTACGACTTCCGCGACGTGGCGGCGAAGAAGAGCGAACGCCGGGTGCTGGCCGAGTACCACACCCGGCGCGCCGACGAGCACCTCCGGCGGATGGCGCGACGCACCGGCGGCAGCTTCGCCGTCGCCGGCCCGGGAGCGGTCGCGACCCTGCGGCAGGCGATCCTCAGCAGCCGCGGCGGCGGACGCACCGCCAGCGCCGGCCGCCGCGACCGCAGCGCCCTGCCGCTGCTCGCCTTCCTGCTGCTCTTCGTCGCCGACGGTCTGCTCGCCGGCCGCCGGCCGCCGGCCGCCACCGCCTTCGATCTCGACCGCATCGTCGCCGCCCCCGCTCCCACCGCGGCCCGGGGCGGCGGCCGCGGGCCGGCCGCCGTGCTGCTCGCCATCGCGCTCCTCGTCGCCGGCTGCGACAGCCCCCTGTGGTACGCCCACCTGGCGAATGAACGCGGCCTCGCTCTCGACGCCCTCGGCCGCCACGACGACGCCCGACCGCACTTCGAGCGCAGCATCGCCCTGCTGGCGCGGCCCACCATCCCGACCTACAACCTCGCCCGCTCCCGCGCCCGGGCGGAGGATTGGTCCGCCGCCCACGACCTCTACCAGCGCGCCCTCCAGCTCGATCCCGAGCTCGCCTCGGCCCACCACGACGACGGCGTGGTGCTCTACCGCTGGGGCGAGGCGGAGCGCGATCCCCGGGGCTGTCGGCTGGAGCGCACCCGGGATTTGTGGCAGGCCGCCCTGCGGCGCTTCGCCGGTGCCGTCGAACTGGACGGCGACGACGGCCCCGTCGGCCGCGGCGCCGCCGACAACCGCCGCGTCCTGATCCGCCGGCTGCTCGAGGTCGAGAAACGGATCGCCGCCCCGCCCGAGGACTGCCCGTCGCCGCCGCCGGCCGGCGGCGGCGACGGCACCGGTGACGGCGGCGCCTCCGGCGGGCAGCAGCCACCGCCGCCGCAGTCGCCGGAGCCCCAGACGCCGCAGCCGGCGGACGCCGGCGCGCCGCTGTCGGCCGCCGAGCGGCAGCAGATCCGCCAGGCCCTCGAGCGCATCGCCGGCGAGCGCCTGAGCGGGGGCAAGTACTACCGCCGCACCGGCCCGGAGCAGTTCCCCCGTGCCGCATGGCAGGAGCCGCAGCCGGTGATCTGGTGGTGAAGGTACGTATACTCGGCCGGCGGGCGAGCACCCCGCCGCCCGCCGACGCCGAGGAGAGCGCCATGCAACGACCGATCGCACGCCTCATCGACCGCACCGACCCCGCCGCCCAGCAGCTGCTCGGCGTCGGCCTGGAGGAAGCCCGCCGGCGGCTGCTGAGCGACGACCCGGCGGCGGTGTGCGGCCTCCGCGGCTCGTTCGCCCTGGTCGCCCGCGACGGCGAACGGGTCTGCCTGGCACGCAGCCTCGACCGGCCCCTGCGCTACTTCCTGGCCAAAGAGGCCGGCGGCCCGATGCTGGTGGTCGCCGACCGCATGTCGGCGATCCGCGCGGTGCTGGAGGAGGAGGGCTACGGCGAACAGTTCCACCCCAGCTATACCCGCATGGTGCCGGCGCACCACGTCGTCACCCTGCGGCTGGTCGGCTGCCCGGATCCCAACCCGAGCTACCGGCGCTTCTTCGCTCCGCCGCGCGCCACCCTGCCCGCCGACCTCGACCGGATCGGCGAGCGCTACGCCGGGGCGTTGCTCGACGAGGTCGGCGACTGGCTGGCGGCGGTGCCCGAGGACGAGCCCCTCGGGGTCCTCTTCTCCGGCGGCGTCGACAGCGGCGCGGTGCTGCTGGCGGTCTACCACCAGCTGCTCGCCCGCGGCCAGAGCCCGGCGCGGCTCAAGGCCTTCACCCTGAGCGCCGGCGACGGCGATCCCAGCCCCGATCTGGTGCAAGCGCGGCGCTTCCTGCGCCAGCTCGACCTCGAGTTCCTCGGCGAGGCGATCGAGGTGCCGGCAGCGGCGATCGATCCGCTCGCCGCAGTCGAGCTGATCGAGGACTACAAACCCCTCGACGTCGAGTGCGCGGCGGTCGCGCTCGCCCTCTGCCGCGGCATCCGCGCCCGCTATCCCGACTGGCGCCTGCTGGTCGACGGCGACGGCGGCGACGAGAACCTGAAGGACTATCCGATCGAGGAGAACCCCGAGCTCACCATCCGCAGCGTGGTCAACAACCCGATGCTCTACCAGGAGGGCTGGGGGGTCGACGCCATCAAGCACTCCCTGACCTACAGCGGCGGCCTGTCGCGCGGCTGCGTCCGCGGCTGGGCGCCGGCCCGCGCCTGCGGCTTCGTCGGCTTCTCCCCCTTCACCCGCCCCGCCGTGGTGGCGGCCGCCGAGGCCATCCCCTTCGCCGAGCTCACCGGCGGCGATCACCAGCGGCTCTACCGGCTGAAAGGCGAGATCGTCCGCCGCGGCCTGCGCCGCCACCTGGGGATCGACATGCCGATCTTCCCCAAACGTCGCTTCCAGCACGGCGCCGTGGCGCCGGAGCTCGCCGCCCGCCGCTTCAACGCCCGCGAGGCCACCTACCGGCGGCACTTCCTGGCTCTCCACGCTTGAGCGGGACGACCTTTCGCCGCAATGCGAAAAGCCAGGCGTTTCCGCCTGGCTTGAAATCGTCGAGATTGGTTGCGGGGGCAGGATTTGAACCTGCGACCTTTGGGTTATGAGCCCAACGAGCTACCGGACTGCTCCACCCCGCGTCCGGGTGCCGTCGCGGCGGGCCCGAAGGGGGCCTGCCGCACCGGCGAGTCAAAGATAGTAGCGCCGAGTGGATCCGCTGTCAAGCCCACCGGCGATCTCGGTGAGGCCCCGCTTCAGCGGCTCTGGGCGCGGGCGGCGAGCAGGCCGTGGGCGGCGTCGCGGTCGAGACCGTCGCCGAGGACGATGGCCTGGGGGTCGCCCCAGCCGTCCTCCCGGCTCTCGACGTAACGCACCCGATCTTCCTCGTCCCAGGCGACGATCAGCGAGCTGCCGCGCGGCGACAGGTAGAGCACCGGCCGGCCGCCGAGCTCCGGTGCCGGACGCTCGGAGAGCACCGTCACCTTGAAGAGGTGCGGGCGCTCGGGATCGTTGGGGCGGCCGACCTCGACGACGTCGAATCGCTCCGGCCCGAGCAGGCCGCTGGCCTTGAAGCGCACGCCGCCGTTGATGATCTGCGCCCGCGCCTTGCCGGCCAACGCCGGCAGCTCCTCGGGATCCACCGCGCCGCCCGGCCCGGCCAGCAACACCTCGCGCACCCGCTCCGCCAGGTAGCGCAGGGTGGCCTCGTGCAGACCCGGGTAGGCGAGGATCATGTCGCGCAGCTCTCCGGCCAGCACCACCCGGCTCTTACGCCGCACGCCGCCGTTGATGATCTGCGCCCGCGCCTTGGCCGCCAGGTCCTCCAGCGCCCACGGCACCAGCTCGACCTCGGCGGTGGCGACGCGGCTGCCGTCGCCGGTGATCCAGGCGGCGACCACCGCTCCGGCGTTGGCGCCGGGGGCGATGCGCAGGGCGTCGGCGTTGTCGGAGAACGGACCCTCCTCCGGCGCCAGGAAGGCCGCCAGATCCCAGATCGGCGGCCAGCGCAGATGCTCGCCGTCCTCGATGACGATCGGCGCGTAGTGCTTGCGCACCTCGCCGGCGCCGTTCTCCTCCGACCACGCCACGTGCATCACCAGCCGGCTGCCGGCGGCGGCGTCCTCGCCCGGCAGGGCCGCCGCCGGACGCACCTCCCGGGTCACCACCAACTGCGGGTGGCTCTTGCGGGCGAAGGGGTCGCTGGAGATCTCGATCTGCTGGCCCCAACCGATGCCGTCGAAGCTGGTCAGATAGAGCTTGGGATGGAAACCGTTCTGCAGGCCTTCCCACAGCAGGTAGGCGATGCCGGTCTGATCCTCCAGCACCAGGCTGGGGGCGGTCTCGGCGGAGAAGGACTCGGTCAGCGGCACGAGGAAACGCTCGCTGGCGCCGTCCGGGCGCAGCACGTCGAGGGCCAGGACCTGGCTCGCCGGATCGGCGGCGGTGCCGTCGGGGAAGAGGGAGCCGTAGAGATCGTTCTGCAGTCGGAAAATCATGCCGTCCGGCCCGAGGACTCCCGGCTCCGCCGCCGCCGGCGAGGCGAGCAGCGAGAGCAGAACCAGGGGGATGGCTGGCCGAATGAATCGCCGTCGGGTGTACATGATCAGGCCCTCAGATTGACCATCTGCCGCATGTCGACGGCGAGCATCAGCTCGGCCAGCTGCGGCGCGTCGGGGTAGAACGATCGCTGCAGGAGCTTGAAGCAGCCGTAGGCCTCCGCCACCTCGCCGGCGGCGTGCTCCGCTTCCCCGAGCATGAAGAGCGCATTCTTGATCAGGTCCTGCTCGCCGCTCCTCTCCGCCATCTCCAGGGCGCGCCGGCCGTGGCGCAGGGCGCGGTCGGCGCGGTCGATCTGGAGGTAGGCGTAGCACAGGTCGAGATGGGACCAGGGTTGATAGCTCCGCGCCCCGAGGCGGCGGAACCAGCGCAGACTCTTGAAACCGAGCTCGAAACCCCGGCGCAGATTGCCCAGCACGCTCTGGCAGTAGCCGAGGTTGAGCATCAGGATGGCGCGGGGCAGGGACAGCCGGACGGGCAGGAGCGCCAGCGCCTGCTGGTAGGCCTCCGCCGCCTCCTGGAAAAAGCTGTCGCCGAGCAGGCAGTTGCCGCTCTGGTTGAAGGTCGCCGCCAGCCAGGCCGAATTGTCGCTGGCGCGGGCGTGGTTGCGCGCCACCTTGGCGTAGAACAGACCCTTCTTGAAGTCTTTGGTGATCTCGTACGAGCGCGACAGGTTGTCGGCGGCGAGGAAGCCGACCTCGGAGGACGCGCTGCGCATCAGGATGTCGCGCAGGGGGGATCGCACCTCCCGGTGCTCCCCCAGGGCGATGGCGACGCCGCTGCGCAGGCAGGTCGCCAGGTCGATCAGCTGCTGGTCGCCCTCCTCCCGGGCCAGCGCCAGAGCCCCCTCGAAGCAGCGTAGGGCCTCCTGCAGGCGGCCGCTGCGGGTGGCTCGTTGGCCGGCGCGGCGCAGCTCGTCGAAGCTGCGGCGGCGGGCCTGGGTTTCGGGGCCGAGCAAGTCGCGGCGGACGGTCGTCGTGGTACTCATCGGTCCTCTCGGTCGCGCTCCCCTGCGGGAGCACTGAAGCGAGCTCAGGCGTACCCGGCTAGTTTATGCCACAATGGCAAAAGAAGCAAGGGCCTTCCGCCCGCGGATCGAGGACGGGGAGTCTACCAAGAAAGAGGCTCGCCCCGGAAGCCCTGGGACATCGGACGGAGATGGAGGGTGAGGAGAGGGTGGTGAGGGGCTGGTGGCTTGCGGCACCCGGCAGCCCCTGGTAGCCTCTGGCGCCCGCCGCGGAGCCCGCCGACGTGACCGTACGCCTCTTCCTGCTCAAAGAGCTCGTCAAACGGGATTTCCAGAGCCGCTACGCCGGCTCCCTGCTGGGCTTCCTGTGGCCGCTGGTGCAGCCCCTGTGGCAGCTGGCGCTCTTCACCTACGTCTTCTCCATGGTGCTCCGCATCCCCCTGGGCGATGAGGAGGGCACCAAGAACTTCGCCATCTTCCTCTTCTGCGGCCTGGTGCCGTGGATGGCGGTGCACGAGGGCATCGTGCGCTCGGCGACGGCGATCACCGACAACGCGCAGCTGGTCAAGAAGGTCAGCTTCCCGGCCCAGGTGCTGGTGCTGGCGGTGGTGCTCGGCGGCCTGATCCAGTCGGCGATCGCCGGCGGGGTCTTCGCCGCCTACCTGCTGGCCACCGGCCAGGGGCAGGCCGGCGGCCTGCCGCTGCTGCTCCTCGCCGTACCGCTGCAGGTCGCCCTCACCCTCGGCTGCGGCCTGATCCTCTGCTGCCTCCACACCCTCTTCCGCGACACCGCCCAGGTGGTGAGCCTGGTGATGACCGCCTGGTTCTACCTGACGCCGATCGTCTACCCCCTGAGCCAGGTGCCGGAGGGCTTCCGCAGCTGGGTGGGGTGGAATCCCCTGACCACCGTCGTCAGCCTCTACCGCCAGGCGTTCCTCGGCGGCGAGACGACGTGGGTCGACGGCACCGGCCGCCTGGCCCTCGTCGCCTTGTTGCTGCTGGTCGCCGGCAGCGGGCTCTTCCGCCGTCTGGCACCGGGCTTCGCCGACGAGATCTGAGCGATTTTGACCAGAATTTGACCACCGCCGGGCGCCGCTGGGGATAGAGTTCCGCCGCCGGCGAAGACGGCACCGAGCCCCGGCAGCCTCCGGGGCGCCAGACCGAAGGAGCAAGCGAGATGAGCTGTCGAGCGATCGCGACGAGCGACCGAACCCCCCCGCGCTGGCCGGCGCTGCTGGCCGCCCTGGCCGCCATCGTCCTGGCCGGCGGCAGCGCCGGCGACCCGGGCGCGACGACGCCCCCGGCGGAAGCCGGTACCGCCGCGGAGGAGAGCGCCGCGCCGCCGGCCGACGACCTGCGGGCGCGGGCCGAGCGCGAGGGCTGGCACTACGAGGAAGAGACCGGCCGCTACTACCGCATCGAGAAGGTGCAGCGGGTCGAGCGGGCCTACCACTGGATCGACGAGGCGAAGACCAAGGTGCAGTTCCCGCGCGGCGTGATCTTCGACGTCGTCGAGTACGACGACGACTTCTTCACCGTCAAGGTCTACGGCACCCCCTTCCAGGCGCGGCGGGCGCCGCCGCCCCCCGCCACCGACCGCCGGGCCGAGCGGGCGGCGGCGGCGGAGACCTACGAGGTGGCGGCCGGCGAGGTCGACCGGCTGCTCTTCGTGCCCTTCGACCGCGGGCTGCCCCAGGTCGGCCAATGGCGCGAGACCTTCGACGTCGCCGACATGAACGAAGACGGCCACCTCGACGTCGTCTTCGGCCCCAGCCGCAAGGGCAGCCCGCGGCCCAACGTGCTGCTCGGCGACGGCGAGGGCAACTGGCGCTGGTGGTCCGAGGCGCGCTGGCCGGCGCTGCCCTACGACTACGGCGCGGCCGCCGCCGGCGACCTCAACGGCGACGGCCATCTGGACATGGTCCTCGGCGTCCACCTGCGGGGCATTCTGGCGATCGTCGGCGACGGCCGGGGCCACTTCGAGCCGTGGACCGAAGGCATCGACTTCAAGGTGCCGGGCCGCGGCGACGACGTCTCGGGCTTCTCCTCCCGCCGCCTCGAGCTGCTCGACTGGGACGGCGACGGCAAGCTCGACATCCTCGCCCTCGGCGAAGGCCCGAAGGCCGAGCTCACCGGTCCGTCGAGCAGCCGCATGCTCAACGAATCCCTGTCCTTCGTCCTCTACCGCAACAAGGGGGACGGCACCTGGGAGGCGCATCAGGTCGGCGGCGGCGATCGCGAGTTCGGCACCGACTTCACCTTCGGCGACTGGAACGGCGACGGCCTGCGCGACACCGCCATCGCCAGCGCCCGCGCCGGCTCGGCGCAGATCATCGGCTTCGGCACCGGCGGCGACGAGCTGCGGACCGCCGAGCTGCCGGCGCTGCGGCCGCGCGCCTTCCTGCGCGCCGCGGCGGCCGCCGACCTCGACCGCGACGGCCGCGACGAGCTGCTCCTCGGCTATCTGTCGAACGAGCTCGGCGTCTGGCGCGGCGGCATCGACGTCTACCGCTACCTGCCGGGGGAGGAGCCCACCTGGGAACGCCGGCCGCTGTACGTCGAAGAGGCGCGCAAAGGGGTCACCGCCCTCGCCACCGGCGACCTCGACGGCGACGGCAATGCCGACGTGGTGGCGCTGAACGCCCACGGTGAGGTCTGGGCCTTGCTCGGCGACGGCACGGGCGGCGTGGCTCGCGAGCTCTCCCCCGAGCTGCCGTCCCCCGAAGAGGGCTGCGAGGGCTACGACGTGCACCTCGTCGACCTCGACGGCGACGCCCGTCCGGAGGTCATCGCCGCCTTCGCCGGCGAGCCCCAGGGGTTCTCCGGCGTGCCCGGCCTCTTCACCCAAGGCTGCAAGGGCCAGGGCCGGATCCGCGCCTGGAAGGCCGTGCCGCGGCCGGCCGAGAGCACCGATCAACCCGGCGCCGGCGAACCGGGGAGCGACGAGACCTTGTAGGTCCCAGGGCGCGGACCCCAAGCGGTTGGGGGCGGCGGGGCGCGGCGATCGCGCCCCGCCGCCTCTATGCTCCTCTAGCAAAAAAACCCGCCCGCAGGGTGTTGACATGCGGCGCGAGCTTCGGCTAGGGTAGGCCTAATCGCTAGCTGACGATCCGTGGCAGGCTAGGCACAACGTCAACTCCGGTGCTCAACTGACCACAACCCCTCCGCGGGCGTCGTCTGGTGAGGTAGGTTCGGGCAACAGGCGTCGGATGCGAGTCCTGTGCCCGCCGCGAGCGCAAACGACAAACGGATTGCAAGCCTCGTAAGAATCTTTCAACAGGAGGTGATGGCTCTTACGCAGACGAGTGGTAGTCTCTCAGCCTTTCGTGCCACGGTACGGAGCCCCGATCGTGAGGCGGCTCCGTGGATGACTGTGGCAATTGCTGAACTCACGTAAGAAACCTGAGGAGAGAATCCAGGTATGAAGAGAGTCACACTGATCCTGATGCTCGCCAGCCTCCTGCTGCTGGGTGGCTCAGCCGTCGCCGAGATGTGCACGATCGACTCCGTGCCCGCCGCGACCCTGCTGCTGCCCAACTTCAAGGTGGACATCGGCGATGCGGACGGCAACGGTACCCCCGACTGTGCCGAGGGCGGCATCAACACCCTGTTCTCGGTCAACAACGCTTCGGCCGCGCCGGCCCTGGCCCACATCACCCTGTGGACCGACTGGTCGCTGCCGACGATCGACTTCGACGTCTACCTGACCGGGTACGACATCCAGACGATCAACCTCTGCGACATCATCGCTTTCGGCAACCTGCCGGTCACCGCTCACCCGACCGGCGACCCGGCCGACACCATCAGCCCGCACCAGTACGCGGTGCCGGGCGGCTCGGACAACCCGGCGTGGGATCCGGCGGGCGCCTTCAGCCCGTCCTGCGACCCGGTGCTGCCGTTCACCAACCCGGCGGTCACCTCGGCGGCCCGTAACCGCGTCGCCAACGGCCATGCCGGCTACCCGATCAGCGGCAGCAACTGCCTGGGCGAGCAGCTCAACGGCGCCGGTAGCTGCGACACCTCGTCGAGCCCGGTCAGCTGCCCTGCGGGTACCATCGCCCGCGGCTACGTCACGGTCGACAGCGTCAACGAGTGCAGCACGCTCTTCCCCAACGACAACGCCTACTACACCGGCACCCCGTCGGTCATCAACAACAACAACGTGCTGTGGGGCGACTACTTCAAGCTCGACCCGGTGAACGCGTTCGCCCAGGGTGAGCCGCTGGTCCACATCGAGGCCCAGGACGGCTTCATCGGTGGCGTGACCAACTACACCTTCTACGGCCGTTACACCGAGGACATCGGCTTCATCGACAACCGCGAGCCCCTCGGCACGACCTGGGGCGCCCGCTACCTGAACGGCGGTCCCTTCACCGGCGGCACCAAGCTGACGGTGTGGCGCGACTCGACCGTCGATCCGACCGTCGCCGAGGTCAACAGCGGCCTCGCCTGCGGCCTGTGCGCGACCGGCAGCGGTGCCGGCCCCAGCTGGTGCCCGCTGAACGAGACCCAGGTGGTGTGCTTCAACGAGGCCGAGAGCGTGGTCACGATCTGCTTCGCCGGCCCCGGTGGCGTCATCTCGCCGCCGGATCCGGGTTCGGACGCGGCCTGCTTCCCGCTCGAGACCAACCACCTCGACTTCGGCGTCGGCGACCTCCAGGTGCCGTTCAACTTCGGTTGGTGCTACCTGAACCTGAACCTGCCGGCCGGCCATCCGGGCTTCCCGTTTGGCGGTCCGGTCTCGGGTCCGACCCTGGCCCAGAGCTACGTCGCGGTCACCCACAGTGCCCTCGGCGAGTTCTCGGTCGGCCTGCAGGCGATCGAGCTGTCGAACGCCTGTCAGGACGTGAACCCGGTGGTGATGGGAGACCTGCCGGAATTCTCGCCGTAAGCTCTACGGCGTGATTCTGAGCGGGACTCCGGTCCCTTCAGAGGTCAACGAAACGGGCTCGGCCAGCGATGGCCGGGCCCGTTTCTTCTATCTTGAGCGCCATGGTTGCAACGCCGCTGATGGCGTGCTAACATATAGCTTCGCGTCTATTATTTGAGTCCGGTCCGGGGAGCGAGAGCAGGGAAGTCAGCGGTCGCCGGCCGCCGTTGCACCGGCCACGGCCCCTCGCCGTTGGGTCGACTAGACGATCCAACCTCTTGTAGAAACTGCGCGCGCACGCCGGAGCAGATGCGGGCGTGCCGGCACGGAGACGAGCAGATGAGCCTTCGCACACACAGCCGACGGAGCCGGAGTCTGCCGGCGATCCTCACCACCTTGATGCTCGTTGCCATGGCCCTGCCCGGGGAGGTGTGGGGGCAGGCCTGCGGGCGCAACATGGTGGCGACGCCGGTGCCGGAATTCCGCGACGACAACGGACCGAGCGTACGCCTGTGGCCCGACGGCTTTCGCCCCGGCCTGCCCGGCCAACAGCTGCCGGCGGAGCGCGACTCGACCAGCTGGGACAGCTTCATCTTCCCCTTCGCCGGCACCGGCCTGGAGCTCTTCCACGCTCTCGACATCGTCGGCGACACCCTGTTCATGGTCTACAACTCCGGCATCCAGGCCTGGGACATCGGCGGCGCCAACGCCGAGAGCCCGGTGCGCCTGGACAAACGCGAGGGGCTGCCGGGGTTCAACGAGTGGCTCAGCTTCCCGGGCTTCGGCGAGAACGACGTCTTCCTCGAAGACATCGCGGCCATCGATCCGACCGGCCTGGGCCAGGAGTACTGGGTGTCGGTCTCCGGCCTGGGGGGCATCGGCCCGTCGATCTGGAAATTCGCCAACGGCAGCTTCACCGAGCTCTACCAGGACGTCGGCAGCACCACGCGGGAAGTGCGGATGGCCAAGCTCGGCAGCACGGTCTACGCCTTCCACTCCTCGGTCGACGGCATCGAGGTCTACAACGTCACCCAGGCGGCGGCGCGCTCCACCCCCTGCCTCGACAACAAGGGCTCCGTCTGCCCGGGGATCTACCTCGGAGTGATCGACGGCTCGCCGCGCAACCGCTACATCGACGCCCTCGCCATCGGCGACAAGGCCTACCTGGCGATCACCGACGCCCAGGGCAGCTTCTTCTTCCCCCTGAGCGTACAGATCTGGGAGATGTCGAGCTCCGGCCCGGTGTCGGCGGCCCTGCGCCTCGACGACACCAGCCTGCCGTCGATCTCCCACGCGGTCGAGCTCTTCCAGCTCGGCGGCCGCAACTACCTGGCGATCTACGCCGGCGACGCGATCCAGATCTACGACGTCGGCCACTGCCTCGACAACGATGGCTGCACCAGCCTCGGCGCGCCGGTCTACACCCTCCCGACCGGGCCGCTGCTGGCGTCGCACTACTCCCTCACCTTCTCCGAGAGCGAGGGCACGCCCTTCCTCTACTTCGGCTACGACATCTTCTCCAACGAAGGCAGCAAGATCGAGCAGCTGCTCGATCTCACCACCCTCGGCACCACCAACCAGATCACCGAGATCACCGACGGCGGCGGCACCTACACCGACCTCTGCAATGGGTCCACGGTCGACTACTGGGGCGACTACTACCCCAACAACGACCACGGCCTGAACGCCATGACCCCGCGCAAGGGCATGTTCAACGGCAAGTACTTCTACCGCGCCGGCCTGACCATCTTCGACGTCCACGTGCGGGAGAACGTGGCGCCGGTGCCGGCGATGGTGCAGGGGATCACCGGCAGCACGTCGTGGTCGGTGTGCCAGACGCCGAGCTTCCAGGCCAACGGCGTCAGCGGCAGCGGGGTGATCACCTACGCCTGGCGCATCCTCGACTCGTCCTCCGCCGAGGTCTTCGCCCAGAGCGGCACCGGCATGACCACCTTCGACTGGCCCACCGGCGGCACCACCCCGGCGGGCAACTACACCGTCGAGCTGACGGTGACCAACGACGCCAATCCGACCGGCGACACGGTGACGCTGCCGTTCACCCTCAACACCCTCAATCCCCTGGGCTTCACCTCGCCCCAGACCTACGACGGCGCCCCCGCCGATCCGAGCAGCAGCGCGGTGCAGTTCCGGGTGCAGACCACCGGCGCCACCCAGTGGACCTGGGACTTCGGCGACGGCAGTCCGGCCCAGAGCTTCACCACTGAGGCCGAGGGCGAGAACCCGGTCCACTTCTACAGCGCCGCCGGCACTTTCAACGTCTCGGTGACGATCTCGAATTGCGTCGAGCCGACCCCCCTGGTGAGCCCGACCACCCTGTCGGTGACCATCGACGAGACCGTCATCGACCCGCTCGAGGTGCTGGCCTTCGATGCCGCCTGCCCCTTCGGCATCTGCAGCTTCAGCATCGGCGAGAACATCAGCTTCACCCACCAGGTGAACGGCAACCCCGACACCTACGAGTACGATTGGCAGAACGACGGCTCCTTCGAGCAGCAGTCGTCGACGCCGATCTCGGTCCACGCCTACGGCTCCGCCGGCACCTTCCACCCCCGGCTGCGGATCAGCCGCGGCGCCGAGCAGGTCACCTTCACCAGCCCGAAGCCGATCACGGTGGTGCCCAACTCGCCGCCGCCGCCACCCCCACCGC
>RFGL01000128.1 GCA_003697015.1 Acidobacteriota bacterium
GGCGCGGAGCGATCCGCGCCAGCGCCTGCACCGAGATCCCCAGGGCGCCGTCAGCTGGCGGCCCGTAGCCGGCGACGCCGCCGCCCTCGGCACCCTGCTCGAGCCGGCGGCGGGGACGCCGGACGATGCCGTGCGGGCGGTCGCCCCCGGCGGCGGAGCGGACGCCGAGCCGGGCCTGGTGCTGGCAGCCGACGGCCGCGCCCTGCTCCTCCTGCCCGAGACCTTCGGCGACGTCCAGGTCGAGCTCGGCCTGGAGCGCATCGACTTCGACGGCACCGTCGGCGTCGCCCACCACGTGCGCGACGACGGTCTCGGCCTCTTCACCCTGTCGACCGGCGGCGACGCGGTGCTCCTCGACCGCCGCGACGGCGAGGAAAAAGTCCTCGATCGCGGCCGAGCACCCGTTCCGCCGACCCTCTTCACCCTCGCGGCGTCCGCTGCCGGACGCCACCTCAAGGGCCTCCTCGACGGCAAGACCGTCGTCCACGGCCACGTCGCACCCCCGCCGGACGGGCGCTGCGGCCTGCTGCTGGACGGCCGCGGCAGGGTGCGCATCCACCGCCTGGTGATCACCCCCTTGAGCGACCACTGAGCCCTATCGGAAAGGAATCGCCATGAGCCATCCGACCGTACTCGCCGCCCTCCCCCTGCTCCTTCTTCTGGCCGCACCGACGACGCCGGAAGAGGCCGTCGACGCCTTCCACCGCGCCCTGGCCGAGGGCGATCGCGAGGCGGCCCTCGAGCTGCTGTCGCCGGCGGTGACGATCTTCGAGTCCGGCGGCGCCGAGCTGTCGCGCGACGAGTATGCCGGCCACCACCTGGGGGCCGACATGAGCTTCGCCGCCGCCGTCGAGCGCACGGTGATCGATCGCCGCAGCGAGATCCGCGGCGACGCCGCCTGGGTGCTGACCCGCAGCCGCACCCAGGGCACCTTCCGCGACCGCCCCATCGACAGCCGCGACGCCGAGACCATGATCCTGCGGCGGAGCGACGACGGCTGGCGGATCGTCCACGTCCACTGGTCGTCGCGCCCGGCGGCGCGCCCCGCTCCCTGACCCGAGCACCCGAGGAGACATCCACCCATGGCACCCGAACCCGCCCCAGCCAGCGCCGCACCGACCCGCGATCCGGTCTGCGGCATGACCGTCGAGACGTCCCGGGCCGAGCACTACCGGCACGGCGGCGAGACCTACTTCTTCTGCTCCGCCGGCTGCCGGCAACGCTTCGCCGACGAGCCCGAGCGTTACCTCGACGGCTCGTCGCCGGCGGCGGCCGCCGCCCCTGCCGGCGCCGCCTACACCTGCCCGATGCACCCCGAGGTGCGGCGCGACGAGCCCGGCCCCTGCCCCAGCTGCGGCATGGCCCTCGAGCCCGTCACGCCGCTCGCGAAGGTGATCTACACCTGCCCGATGCACCCCGAGGTGCGGCGCGACGAGCCCGGTCCCTGCCCCAGCTGCGGCATGGCCCTCGAGCCCCTGACCGTCACCGCCGAGGAGGAGGAGAACCCGGAGCTCATCGACATGCGGCGGCGGTTCAAGGTGGCGGCGGTCTTCTCCCTGCCGCTCCTCGCCATCGCCATGTCCGACCTGCTGCCCGGCGCCCCCCTCCACGCCGCCGCCGGCAGCCGCCTGCTGAGCTGGATCCAGCTGCTGTTGGCGACGCCGGTGGTCCTGTGGTGCGGCCGGCCCTTCTTCCAGCGTGCCTGGGCGTCGATCACCGGCCGCAGCCTCAACATGTTCACCCTCATCGGCCTCGGTACCGGCGCCGCCTACGCCTACAGCGTGGTCGCCACCGTCTCCCCCGGCGTCTTCCCCGCCAACATGCGCGGCGCCGACGGCGCCGTACCGGTCTACTTCGAGGCGGCGGCGGTGATCACCGCTCTGGTGCTCCTCGGCCAGGTGCTGGAGTTGCGCGCCCGCAGCCAGACCCAGGGGGCCTTGCGCGCCCTCCTCGACCTGGCGCCGAAAACCGCCCACCGCCTGCGCGACGACGGCAGCGAAGACGAGGTGCCGGTGGCGCGCATCCGCCCCGGCGACCTCCTGCGGGTCAGACCCGGCGAATCGATCCCGGTCGACGGCGAGATCGTCGACGGCCGCAGCACCATCGACGAGTCGATGCTCACCGGCGAGCCGATCCCGGTCGACAAGGGCCCCGGCGACAAGGTCACCGGCGGCACCCTCAACAGCGCCGGCGGCTTCGTCATGCGGGCCGAGCGGGTGGGCGGCGAGACCCTGCTGTCGCGCATCGTGCAGATGGTGGCCGCGGCCCAGCGCAGCCGGGCGCCGATCCAGCAGCTCGCCGATCGGGTGGCGGAGGTCTTCGTGCCGGCGGTGGTGCTGGTGGCCCTCCTCACCTTCGCCGCCTGGTTGACCCTCGGGCCACCGCCGCCCCTCGCCCACGCCATCGTCAACGCGGTGGCGGTGCTGATCATCGCCTGCCCCTGCGCCCTCGGCCTCGCCACCCCGATGTCGATCATGGTCGCCACCGGCCGCGGCGCCCAGGCCGGGGTGCTGATCAAGAACGCCGAGGCCCTCGAGCGGATGGAGAAGGTCGATACCCTGGTGGTCGACAAGACCGGCACCCTGACCGAGGGCAGACCGCGGCTGGTCGAGGTGGTGGCGGCACCCGAGGTCGACGAGGCGCAGCTGCTGCGTCTGGCGGCGAGCCTCGAGCGCGCCAGCGAGCACCCCCTGGCGCGGGCGGTGGTCGCCGGCGCCGGCGAGCGCGGCCTCGCCCCGGCCGCGGTCGAGGACTTCGAGACCACCACCGGCCGCGGCGTGCGCGGCCGCGTCGAGGGCCACGACGTCGCTCTCGGCAACCGCCGCCTGCTCGCCGAGCTCGGGGTGTCGCCGGGCGACTGGCCGGAGCGCGCCGAAGCCCTGCGCCGCCAGGGCAAGACCGTGGTCTTCGCCGTCGTCGACGGCGCCGTGGCCGGCCTGCTGGCGATCGCCGATCCGATCAAGAAGACCACCCCGGAAGCGCTCGCGGCCTTGCGCCGGGAAGGCATCGACATCGTCATGCTGACCGGCGACAGCCGGGCGACCGCCGCCGCGGTGGCGGCCGAGCTGGGCATCGACGAGGTGCGGGCCGAGGTGTTGCCGGAGGAGAAGGGGGACGTGGTGGCCGAGCTCGAGCGCCGGGGGAGAGTGGTGGCGATGGCCGGCGACGGCATCAACGACGCCCCGGCCTTGGCCCGCGCCGCGGTCGGCATCGCCATGGGCACCGGCACCGACGTGGCCATCGAGTCCGCCGCCATCACCCTGGTCAAGGGCGACCTGCGCGGCGTCGTCCGCGCCCGCCGCCTGTCGCGGGCGACGATGCGCAACATCCGCCAGAATCTGGTCTTCGCCTTCGCCTACAACACCCTCGGGGTGCCGATCGCCGCCGGCGTCCTCTACCCCTTCTTCGGCCTCCTGCTGAGCCCGATGATCGCCAGCGCCGCCATGACCCTGAGCTCGGTGTCGGTGATCGGCAACGCCCTGCGCCTGCGCCGGGTGCCGCTCGAGGGCACGTGATCGGCGGCACAGCCGAACGGCCGGGACACTACCAGCGGGAGCCGCCGGAACGGCTGCCGCCCCAGCGCGAGCCGCCGGAACGGGAGGGGCGGGAGCCGAAGGAAGAGCGGCTGCTGGCGATCGACGCCGGGACGCTCGTGACCGCACGCCGGGTGGTGGTGCGGGCGGCCTGGGCGGCCTGGAGGGCGGCCCAGCGACGCTCGTCCTCGGCGCGGCGGCGGCGTTCCTCCTCCGCCGCCCGCACCTCGGCCTCGGCCGCGGCGCTCTCCGCCTGTTGGGCGAGCTCGACGACCCGATCCCAGCGCCGGTCGGCGGCGGCGCGCTCGGCGTCTTCGAGCAGCCGGCGGGCGTCCCGCGCATCGGCGAGGAGGCCGTAGCCGAAGGCGCGGTCGGCGACCGCGCGGTAGCGCGAGCGGGCGCGGGCGAGGGCGGCCTCGGCGGCCTGCGCCAGCTCGATCTCGGCGGCGAAGCTCCGCCGCGCGGCGGCGACGGCGCGGGCGACGGCCTCGGCCTCTTCGGCCAGGGCCGGCCCGCTGGCCGACGGCGAATCCAGGCCCGCCTCCAACGCCGCCAGTCGCCGCCGTACGCCGTCCACCGCCGCCGCCACGTGCGGCCGGTCGCGGCGCTCCTCCTCCACCC
>RFGL01000129.1 GCA_003697015.1 Acidobacteriota bacterium
CTCCGGCGGCACGTCGAAGCGGTGGCCGGCGGCGGTCAGCGCCGCCACCGCCTGGTCGAGGGCGGCGGCGCGCACCAGCACGTAGTCGGTGTCGTAGGTGGAGATCGAGAACAGGCCGATGCCGGCCTCGGCCAGGGGCACGGCGATCGACGCCAGGACGCCGATGAGGGAGAGATCGAGCGGGCCGACGACGCGGATGGCGCGCCAGCCGTGCTCGGCCCGTATCCGCTTGGGCACCGACTTGGCATCGCACACCACCGACAGCTCGTCCGGGGTGCGGGTGATGGCGATGAAGTCGCCGCGAAACGCCCATCGCGGCACCCGGCCGGGGGCGAGCCGGCAGATCGCCAGCTCGCCGCCGGTCACCTCCAGGGCGAGGCCGGCTCGCGGGGCGGAACGGGAAGACGGGGTCGTGGGGTGGGGTGGACTCGGATGCGCTCGACTCATTCGGCTGTGGGCTCCTCACGGGACTGGCGGGCAGGAACGTCCCTTCCGCCGGCGGGGGGGCGGACCGCAAGACCCTATCATCCACCGGCCGTCGGGTCCAGCGTGCCGGCCGCCGGGCCGCCGCGCGCCGCGGGCCCCGAAGCCGGCCGGACGGCGGCGGCTGGTCCTAGAACTTGGCGGCGAGGATGGTGCCGAGGACGATCAGGATGAGGATCGGACAGACGTACTTGACCAGCGGCGGCCAGGCCTTGCCGAAGAAGCTGTCGTCGACGCCCTCGAAACCCTGGCGCATCTCCGCCATGGCGTTGTCGGTCCGCCATACCCAGGCGAGGAAGAGCAGGATCGCCAGCCCCCCCAGCGGCAGGCCGACGTCGCTGAAGATGGTGGCCAGCAGGCCGATCAGGCCCGGCTTGAAGGCGATCACCGCCGACAGCGTGCCGACGCTGCCGCCGATCACCCACGCCGCTTTCTTGCGCTGTGCTCCCAGCTCGTCGACGGCGTAGGCCACCGGCACCTCGAGCAGGGAGATGGTCGAGGTCAGGGCGGCCATCGACAGGAGAACGAAGAAGGAGACGCCGAAGATCATGCCGACGACGCTGCCCATCGATTCGAAGAGGTTGGGCAGCACCTGGAAGATCAGCGCATCCTCGCGCAACAGGTTGCCGGCGTCGTCGAAGATCTCCACCCCGCCGTGCAGGGCGACGAACATCGCCGGCATGATCAGCAGGCCGGCGAGGAAGGCGATGCCGACGTCGGCGAGGGTGACGAAGACCGCCGCCTGGGCCAGATTCTGCTTCTTGCCCAGGTAGGAGCCGTAGGTGATCATCGCCCCCATGCCGAGAGAGAGGGAGAAGAAGGCCTGGCCCATGGCCTGGAAGACGAGGTTGGCGTCGATGAGGGAGAAGTCGGGCTTGAGGTAGCGCGCCAGCCCTTCCCGCGCCCCCTCCTGGCCGACGACGTAGGCGATCATGATCAGCAGGATCACCACCAGCGCCGGCATCATGGTCTTGGTCGCCCGTTCGATGCCGCCGCGCACGCCGCCGGCGACGATCACGATGGTGGCGACGATGAACGCCACCGCGAAGAGGGCGCCGCGCAAGCCCGGCGTGGCGCCCTCGAACCAGGCTGCCAGCTCGGCGTTGCCGAGACCGCGGAAGAGCTCGCCGAAGATGCCGGAGAAGGTCCAGCCGGCGACCACCGAGTAGAACGACAGGATCATCACCCCGCACAGCACCCCCCAGCCGCCGATCAGGGCGAAGGCCGGTCGCCGCGGAGCGAGGCTGCGGAAGGCGCCCACCGGGTCCTTGGCGGTGTGACGGCCGATCGCCAGCTCGGCGCACATCAGAGGGAAGCCGACCAGGAAGCAGCACACCAGGTAGATCAGCAGAAAAGCGGCGCCGCCGTTCTGCGCCACCTCGCTGGGAAACTTCCAGATGTTGCCCAAGCCGACGGCCGAGCCGGCCGCCGCGAGCACGAAGGCGAGCTTGCCGCTCCACTGTCCGCGATCCTCTTTCGCCATACTCCGCTCCTCTGTGGTGCTGCGACCGGCGTCGTCGGTCCGGGATGTCCGCTCGGAAACGGCGCGAGTATACCCCGCCGCCGCAGCCGCGCCAAGGGCGTCCGCGGGGAGGTGGGGACGGGCCGTTCGGGGTCGCCGGGGGCGGATCAGCCGGCGGACGGGCGCCGCCGCTGGTGCCAGTGGTGGCGCAGGCGACCGAGGACCCGGTTGAGGGGGTGGCGGCGCTGGAGGAACGGCAGCACCGGCGGCCGCCGGCGGCCGAGCTGGTCGCGCAGCTTGAGCAGCTGCTCGTGGGTGGGGTCGATCTGCAGGCCGCGCTCGACCACGTCGAACGCCGCCCGCCGGTCGCCGGCCAGCAGGTGGGCGCGGGCCAGGAAGTAGTAGCTCTCGGGCTGGTAGAGCTCGAGCTCCAGGGCGTGGCGGCAGAGCAGGAGGCCCTGCTGCGTCTGCCCCTGATAGCGCGCCATGCCGAAACCGAGGTAGGCGAAGAAGAGGCTGGGCAGCTCCTGGCTGGCGTCGCGGGCGTCGGCCGCCTGGCCGAGCCAGTACAGCCCCTCCCGCCAGTCGCCCTGGCGGCAGCGCTCGATGCCCCGCCACGCCATCTCGGCGGTCGACGCCCGTTCGTCTTCGCTCCTCGGATCGACGCTGCTCATGCTCGGGCCCCTGACTTCAAACGCACCAAACTCGATCGCCCCCAATTCAATCATAGTCACGGCGCCATATGGCGATCGAGGTGGCGGCACGTGGTCTCCAGGCTGCCGCCGGCGGCGCCGGAGTACCAGCATCCCCGCCGGCGAAGTGCTAGACTCTTCGGTCCGATTCGTAGAGCAGCGGAGCCGGCGCCGCCAGCGGCGCGGGGTCTCCGCCGAGGACGGGGACGCGGGCCGATGAGCAAGGGCAAGACAGCGACGGTCGACATCGAGCAGGTCATCGCGCTCGCCAAGCAGTTTCTCGACCGCAATCTCTTCGACGAGGCGGCGGCCTTCTTCGAGATCGCCCAGCGTCTGGACCCGGACAACCTCGGCCTCAAGCTGAGCCTCGCGCAGGTGCGCAATCAGCAGCGCCAGCGGCGCGGCGAGCACCAGATGGACCTGGGGAAGAACCTGCTCGAGCACGTGCGGCGCAACGCCATCGATGCCTTCCAATTCTTCGGCCTGGCGGCGCTGTACGAGGAGCGCGGCAAACGGGCCCAGGCGGAGCAGTGCTTGGAGATCGCCCGCGCCAAGGGGGTGGTCAACCCCTTCGTCCACAAGCTGCACGGCAAGATCCTCTTCGCCAAACAGGAATTCGACGCCGCCGCCGACGAGCTGCGCCGCGCCCGGCGCTACAATCCCTTCGACCGCGAGCTGGTGGAGCTCCTGTCGCGCGCCGAGTACGAGCGCGAGCACTATCCGGAGGCCCTGGAGGCGGCGATCGACGCCTTCTGGCTGCTCAAGGAGGGCGAACGCGAGCACCGCGAGCGGCTGAAGAAGCGCATCCGCCGGCTGAAGACCATCCTGCGCATGTCGCAGGAGGACCTGGTGACGCGCTTCCACGAGCAGCGCGACAAGCTCCAGACCGCCTTCGATCGCCTCGAGTGGCAACGCGAGCGGTTGTTGGAGGATCGCGGCGACGACGCCGGTCCGCCCCAGCCGTCGCCCCACGCCGGGCGCATCGAGCTGGCCGCCCGCCTGCGCCGCATGCCGCCCCTCGACCCCCTCGACGACGTCGAGCTCTTCCAGCTCACCGAGGTCACCCACGCCGAGCAGCTGGCGCCGGGGGAGGCCCTCTTCGAGCACGGCCGGTTGCGCATCGAGCGCCGTACCGGCTACGGCGTCGTCGCCCTCGGCCACGTCGCCCGCGGCTCCCTCCTCGGCGAGATCGGCTTCGTCGCCGGCGCCGAGCGCTCCGCCGACGCGGTCGCCGACGAGGCCTGCGTCCTCTTGCGGCTCGATGCCGGCGAGCTCGAGCAACTCGTCGCCGGCGAACCCGCCCTGGGGGTCAAGCTCTACCAGATCTTCTGGCAGGATCTGGCCACCAAGCTGCGGCAGACCAACGAGCAGCTGCGCACCTTCTTCTCCGGCGACGAACGGCCGCCGGCCGAGCCGAGCGCCGAGCCGCCGGGGCACGAGCGCCCGGCGGTGGGCACCGGCGAGCGCCTCGAGCTGCTCGAGGAGCAGGGGCTCTCCGGCGTCGAGCTCGCCACCCTGGCCAACTTCTCCGACGTCAAGCGCTTTCCCAAGGACACGAGGCTCTTCCGCGAGGGCGACGAGGGCAAAGAGATGTACGTCGTGCTCGAGGGCCAGGTGCGGATCAGCAAGTTCATCCCCGGCGGCGGCGAGGAGGCGCTGGCGATCCTCGACCGGGGCGACTTCTTCGGCGAGATGTCGTTGATCGACGGCCAGCCGCGCTCCGCCGACGCCATCGCCCACGACGGCCCGGCGACCGTCGTCGCCTTCGATCAGCGCACCCTCGAAGAGGTGCTGACCGTCGATCCGTCGACCGCCCTGCCCTTCATGCGCCTGCTCTGCCGGCTGATCGCCGGCCGCCTGCGCGAGGTCGACGAGAAGCTCACCACCTGGCGCATCATGGCCGGCGCTCCGGACGACGACCCGAGCGCCTTCGACACGCGCGAGAACAATCCCCAGCTGGAGCCCAGCCTGGGCCGCGCCCGATGAAGCGCCCGCCGCCGGTACCGCCCTTCGAGCCCCGTCTCCACCTCTCGCCCTACGCCCTCTTCGACCGCCTGGCGCAGGGCCGGCCGCCGGTGCTGGTCGATCTGCGGCCGGCGGGTTCGGCCCTCACCCTCGCCGGCGCCGCCCGCGACGTGCCCGCCGCCGGCGACGTCGTCCTCTTCGACGACGACGGCCGGCTGGCCAGCGACCGCGCCCGCCGCCTGCACGCCGCCGGCCGGCGGCGGGTGCGGGCGCTCTACGGCGGCCTCGAGCTCTACGACTTCGCCCTCCCCGCTCGGGTGGTGGGGGAGGAGCGCTTTTTGCGCCGGCCGCAGCTCCCCCGGGCGGCCCCCTGGCGATAAGCTCGCCCGGTCGACCGAAAGGAGCGCACCATGAAGGACGATGGCGGAGCGTCGTACGAGGGGTTCAGCCGCCGCCGGCTGCTGGCCTATCTCACCGCGGCGAGCGGCAGCGCGGTCTTCGCGCGGGCGCTGGTGGCGCAGGTCGCCGAGCCGGCGGCGCCGGCGGTGACCAGCGAGATGATCGAGCGGGCGGAGTGGATCAGCGGCCTCGAGCTGACGCCGGAGGAGCGCCGGCTGATGACCGGCGGCCTGGCGGAGATGACCGCCGACTTCGAGCGCATTCGGGCGGTGGAGCTCGACAACGCCGTCGCCCCGGCGCTCCACTTCGACCCGGCACCGGGCAGCCCCCGCTGCCCGGTGGAGCGGCGGCCCCTGCGGCCGGTCGCCGGCGGCGGCCTGGAGCGGCCGCAGAGCGACGACGAGCTGGCCTTCGCCTCCGTCGCCGAGCTGGCGCGTCTCCTGGCCTCGGGCCAGGTGTCGTCGGTCGAGCTGACCGAGCTCTACCTCGCACGCCTGCGCCGCTTCGATCCGCAGCTCGAGTGCGTGATCTCGCTCACCGAAGAGTTGGCCCGGGCGCAGGCGGCGCGCGCCGACCGCGAGCGCGCCCAGGGCCGCGTCCGCGGGCCCTTGCACGGCATCCCCTGGGGGGCGAAAGACCTCTTCGCCGTGCCGGGCACCCGCACCACCTGGGGGGCGATGCCCTACAAGGACCAGGTGCGGCAGGAGAAGGCGACGGTGGTCGAGCGCCTGGAGCAGGCGGGAGCGGTGCTGGTCGCCAAGCTGACCCTGGGGGCCCTGGCCTGGGGCGACGTGTGGTTCGGCGGCCGGACGCGCAACCCGTGGAATCCGGAGCAGGGCTCGAGCGGCTCGTCGGCGGGGTCGGCGTCGGCCACCGCCGCCGGCCTGGTCGGTTTCGCCCTCGGCACCGAGACCCTGGGGTCGATCGTCTCCCCCTGCACCCGCTGTGGCTGCTCGGGCCTGCGCCCGACCTTCGGCCGGGTGAGCCGCTACGGCGCCATGGCCCTCTCCTGGTCGATGGACAAGATCGGCCCGATCTGCCGCTCGGTGGAGGATTGCGCCCTGGTCTTCGCCCACCTCCACGGCCGCGACGGCAAGGACGCCACCACCGTCGACCGGCCCTTCGCCTGGCCCTACGACGGCGACCCCAGGCGCCTGCGGGTGGGCTACGTGCCGCAGCTCTTCGACCGCGACCGCGGCGCCGGCATCGACGATGCCGGCGCCGCCGCCCGAGCCCGCGAGTGGCAGGCGATCGACCGGCGGACCCTCGACGAGCTCGCCGCCGCCGGCTTCGAGCTGCGGCCGATCGAGCTGCCGGAGAGCTACCCGGTGGGCGCCCTTTCCTTCATCCTCACCGCCGAGGCGGCCTGCGCCTTCGACGAGCTCACCCGCTCCGGCCGCGACGAGCTGCTGGTGCGCCAGATCGAGCGCGCCTGGCCCAACGTCTTCCGCCAGGGGCAGCTCATCCCGGCGGTCGAGTACCTGCGCGCCAACCGCATCCGCACCCTCTTGATGGCGGAGATGGCGGAGCTCTTCGAGCAGGTCGACGTCTACCTCACCCCCTCCTTCGGCGGCTCGAACCTGCTGCTCACCAACCTGACCGGCCACCCCCAGGTGGTGCTGCCCAACGGCTTCCGCGACGACGGCACCCCGGTCTCCATCACCTTCACCGGCAATCTCTACGGCGAGGGCCCCCTCCTCGCCGTCGCCCACGCCTACCAGCAGGCGACGGACTATCATCGGAGGAGGCCCCAGCTCGGTTGAGGGATCAGCAGAACGGACCGGCTGTATGACGCGACGTTAGGCACTGGGAGCTTCTAAACTGCCAGCAGCTTCCAAAGCCTATCCGAACCTCCGTGGTCACCGTCACGGTGCAATCGGCGTTCTTCGTCCTGGTCGTGGTCGTGAGTTCGAACACTTGATCGATGCGTTCGTATTGGAACGGCGGTGTGCCGAAGTCGCACGCTAGCTGGCCTGTAGGGATTTCGCCGATTAATCTGACGTCTTCCGTCGTTGTCGTACTCGGTTGGCAGATGCCGCATTCGAACTCGAGGCACTCGAGAAATTCCTCCTCGCAGCCTCTCAAGCAGCGGCGGGAGGGAGAGCCGATGTCGGCCTCACAGCGAAAGATTTCGCAATCTTCTTCCTGCTGCTCGCACATGTCTCTGCACGAGGATGCCTTGGCAACGAATCCGGATGCGAGTGCCCGGTTGCTGACGGGAACGCCGAGGCGTTCTTGAGCAGTGAAGTCCGCAAGAGAATGGATGCGTCGCCGCAGGACGTCCTGGCGTTCGAGCAACTCGGCCAACGTGAACGAATCCAAGAAGGAGCCGTCGAGTTGGACGATGAGCTCGACGTCTTCGCCTGTACCCGCTGCCATGAGACGCTTCTTCAATCCTGGCCTGGTCGTAAGCAAGTCGATGATCGGATTCTGTGGTGGATTAGCCGCATCCTTCGAGAGATCGAGACGATCTCCGAAGGCTAGCGAAATCGACTCCGAGGAAAGCACCTCTCCGTTCTTTACCACGTCGATCGTCAGCGTCGCGTCATCATAGTTCAGATGATCCGGCAATGCGTAAAGCAGAAGATTCGCTCCGGTTGAACCCCTGGCGCCGACGGATCTCGTAATTTCCGAATCCCTTATGACCGCTGGGTCATGGAATACGGGTTCGGGTGGCTCAGCGAGTGCGGTCAAGGTGAGGCCGAGTAGCGCTGCGGCGTACAACTTCGATGCCAGTTTCCTCATGGCGGTTCTCCTCTTCGTCAGTGTCCGTCCCATGACGGTCGTTGTGTTGGACAGCCCCGTGCGCGGCATAGCTCGCACGAGGGTCAGCTGTTTTGTCTACAAGGCTACGCGCGATTGAAGCTCCGAGCTGGACACGAAGCAGGGTGATTCTTGCGCGCCTCTTGGAGGTTACCCTGAAGCCGCAATCTTCAGCTGGGCAGTCTTCAACTAGCGAGGAAGCGCACGTTCGGAAAACTCGCAAGGACGGATGCCCCGCCGCACGCGGCAGGGCAAGGATCACGGTCGGCTCAGATACTGCTCAGAAACAGGCGCAACGGCCGCCGATGCAGGTGCCGTCGCCGCATTGCTCGCTGCAGTTGCAGCGAGCCTCTTCTACGCAAGAATCTCTGGGCGGACATTCTGGAGGGTCCGTTGGGCATCGTTTGAAGTCGCCTGAGCCACATTGGACCCATTCGTTACAACTCGAACCTCCCGATCGGCACGTTCCGAGGGGGCCCTTACAGGAGATTGTTCCGGATCCGCAATCGCATCGTACAGTGATCTTGCAATAATCACCGCTCGCCGCGGCGAGAAACGCCCCCACGGCTGCGACGCCGAAGATTTCAACTGGCGCCGTGGCGAGCGCGTTCGGTGCGCCGGCCGTGGTGGAGGCTGCGCTGCTTACTGCCGGTGCGACGGCGCCCTCTCTCGCCAGCGTGGGCGCGGCGATAAGGGCCAGGCTACAGAGCATTATGAGCGGGATGGCAAGCTTCTTCATTCGGACACTCCTTTCCCATGGCAGCGGCGAAGTCGGCGAGCCGCCGCCGGCAAGTGATTGGGTAGCGCGAAAAGATGCGCTCGTCAGGTAACGCGAGAATCGTGGCCAGAACTGGACATCGACGTGCTGCGGATCCCTTCACCGGACCCCGGCACTCGGCCCAAGGCCTTCCTGACTTCATCGAGGAGGTCTGCGCGGGGGGGCTCTTTGCTGAGGAGGAGCTCTTGGGCCTTGCGCAACGTTGCCCGCGCCTCGTCGAGGCGACCCAATTCGAGCTGGCACCGTCCCAGCGCCACCAATGCGGAAGTAGTTCTGGCATCGCCGTGGTGTAGTACCTGGCGGTAGATTGCCAGAGCGCGCTCTAGAGGTTCCGCCGCGGCTTCCGGCGTACCGAGGACTAGATGAGCACGGCCGAGTGTGAGCATCAACTTTGCAACGATGTAATGATCGCTGCCGAGACGTGAACGGGCGAGTTCCAGATCTCGCTCCAGCAAATCTCGAGCGCTCGCGGCATCGCCTCTGGCGAGGTCGAGTCGTGCCAGCACGATGTCGAGTCGCAGACGAAAAAGATGATCGCGGGCGAGGCGGGCGCTCATGATCGCTCGTGCTTCGGTGAGGGCTCGTTCAGCTCCTTCGAGATCATCCAGGTCGATCAACACGTTGCCGAGGCGTAGCAAGTTCGTCGCGATCAGGAGATGACCGGGTCCGAGGGAAGCTCTTCGACGCTCGAGGGATCGGCGATAGGTGGCCTCCGCCTGATCGAGCTTTCCGCGGAGGTACAGAGCATTGCCCAGATCGTAGAGGGTGTTGGTGACGTCGGCATGCTCTTCGTCGCGCAGGCGGCGAAACATCGCCAGCGCTTCGTTCGCCACCGCCTCGGCCTCGTCGGCGGGGCCGCGAACTGCCAGGACGACGGCGAGAGCACGGAGGGCCGCTGCTGTGGTCACGTGGTCGCCGGGAAAGATCGCTCGGCGGATGACGATGGTACGGCGCATCGCGGCCTCGGCACCGGCGAGGTCACCCATCCCCAATCGTGCCATGCCCAGGTTCAGCAAGCTCGAGGACACCGCCAGATGACCGCTGCCGTAGATCGTCTGCCTGCGCGCGAGGGCGGCTTCGTGCATCGCGACCGACTCCCGATACAAGCCCAGGCTGTAGTAGGTCCGGCCCAGACTGTTCATCACCTCAGCCTGAACCTCCGGATCGTCGTCGAGGTGGCGCAGTTCCGCAGCCGCGCGGTCGACGAGCTCGCGCGCCGGGATCATCGCGCCGCTGGCCAACTGCGGATTGGTGTACTCAAGGATCCCCTGAAAAAACTTTGCCAAGGTTCTTGCATGCTGGCGCTCGGCGATCGCCTGATCGCGCTGTCGGGTGAGCTGCAACGACAACCAGCCGAGGCCGGCGGCGGCGGCGGTGAGGAGGGTGACGAAGGCGACGGCGACGGCGACGGCGAGGCGGTTGCGGGCCAGGAAGCGGGCGCTGCGGTAGAGGAAGGTGGGTTTGCGGGCGGTGACCGGCAGGCCGCTCTGGTAGCGACGGAGGTCTTCGGCCAGCTCCTCGGCGGAGCCGTAACGCCGCCGCGGTTCCTTGCGCAGAGCCTTGGCGACGATCAGGTCGAGGTCCCCGGCGAGTTGACGGCGCAGCTTCTGCGGCTCGCTGCGGCGGGCGCGGGCGATCGCCTCGCGCTCGGGGTGGACGGCCAGGGCGGCGCTCGCCAGGGGCGGCTCTTCCTCCAGGATGCGGCGCTCGATCTCCCGCGGGGCGGCGGGATCGAAGCGGAAGGGGCGGCTGCCGGCGAGGAGCTCGAAGAGCAGCACGCCGAGGGAGTAGACGTCGCTGGTGGTGGTCACCGGCTGGCCCTGGATCTGCTCCGGACTGGCGTACTCCGGGGTGAGGAAGCGGCGCCAGGGGACGGTCATCAGCAGCTGGCTGGAGGTCAGCTCCGGATTGAGCCACTTGGCGATGCCGAAGTCGAGCAGTTTGGGGGTGCCGGAGGCGCCGACCAGGATGTTCGACGGTTTGATGTCGCGGTGGACGATCAGATTCTGGTGCGCATAGCGCACCGCCGCACAGACCTGGCGGAAGAGGTCCAGGCGTTCGCCGATCGACAGGCGGTGGCGGTCGCAGTAGGCGGTGATCGCCTCGCCTTCGATGTACTCCATGACGAAGTAGGGCAGGCCGCCGGCGGTGGTGCCGGCGTCGTAGAGACGGGCGATCGAGGGGTGGTCGAGGCTGGCGAGGATCTGCCGCTCGCGCTCCAGGCGACGGCGCTCCTCGGCGCCGGCGGCGGTGGTGCGCAGGCACTTGAGCGCCACCCGCCGGCGCAGCTCGCGGTCGGCCCGCACGGCGAGGTAGACCGTGCTCATCCCCCCTTCCCCCAGCTTGCGCACCAGGCGGTAGGGACCGAGGGTGGCGGCGCCGCCGAGCCCGGCCGGATGGTCGCCGCCGCCCGGGGACTTGAGCTCTTCGATCACCGGTTGGGAGAGGAAGCCGCCGGCTTCGCCGTCGGCGGCGAGCAACTCGTCGACCTGGCGGCGCAGGTGCGGATCCTCGCCGCAGGCGCGCTCGACGAAGGCCGGCCGCTCGGCCGGCGGCCGCTCGACGGCGGCGCCGAAGATCGCTTCCGCCCGCCGCCAGCGTTCAGGGCTCATCGCCGTCGCCGTCCTCCGCCGCCAGTTGCCGGTAGAGCCAGGCCCGCGCCATGCGCCAGCGCCGGCTGACGGTGCGTACGGTGCAGCCGAAGAGCTCGGCGATCTCCTCCAGGGTGAGGCCGGCGAAGTAGCGCAGCTCGACGATCCGCGCCTGCTCCGGGTCGAGGGCGGCGAGGTCGCGCAGGGCGTCGTCCAGGGCGATCAGCTCGGCGGCGCGCTCGACCGGCAGCTCACAGACCTCGTCGAGGGCCAGGCGACGGCGGTCGCCGCCGCGCTTCCGGTAGCGCTTGCGGCGGGCGTGGTCGACCAGCACCCGGCGCATGGCCTGGGCGGCGATGCCGAAGAAGTGGGAGCGGTTCCGCCACCGCACCCGGCGCTGGTCGACCAGCCGCAGATAGGCCTCGTTGACCAGGGCCGCGGTCTCCAGGGTATGGCCGTTGCGCTCGCGCCGCAGGTAGGCGGCGGCGAGCTGGCGCAGCTCGCCGTAGATGGCCTCCAACAGCCGGTCGCAAGCCGCCGGATCGCCGGCGTTCCAGCGCGCCAGCAGGGCGGTGACGTCGCCGCTGCCGGCGGCCCCTCGTCCCGCGTCCGGCTGTGCTGGCTGATCCATCGTCGTCCCGCGCCGCCTCGGCGCCCGCGTTCACCGGGGGAGGAGCGGTGCGGCGGCCTGACGGCCAGCGCGTTCCATCCTCTGCTGGGACGGCGGGATCGATCGGTCTCGATCGCCCCTCTCCCGGCGCTCACCAGCCCACCCCCGGATCGGTGCCTCCAGCATACACCGGCGGCCGGCGGCCGGGAGGCTCGAGGGTCGGATGGTGAACCGGGCGGGACGAATCGACTAGAATCCGTCCGGCAAGGCGGTAGCGATGCTGTGGCAGGCGTCCGGCGGTGGCAGCGCGGAGGCGTGGTGATGAAGCTGTGGATCCTACGACGGAGGCGAGCGCCGGCGCTGGTGACGTTGGCCCTGGTCGCCGGCTGCAGCGGCTCGCCGCCGCCGCGCGCCGGCGCCGCCGCGGCGGCGCAGAGCCCGGCGGCGGTCGCCGTCACCGGACTGTCGGTGGTCGAGGCCGAAGGCACGACGCAGCTCGAGGTGGCGGCCGACGGACCCCTCCACTGGACCACCTACCGCACGCCGGAGGGCGACTTGGTGGTCGAGCTGGCCGACGCCGCGCCGGCCGCCGGCGTGACCTCCCTCGCCCCGGCGGCCGGCCTCGTCAGCCGGGTCGAGGTCGAGCGCGACGTAACCGCACTCACCCGCCGGCCGATGACCCGGCTGCGCATCGCCACCCGCCGGCCGGCGGTCCACGCCCTCGACCTCGAGGCCCATCTCCTGCGCGTGCGCTTCACCCCCCTGCCACCTCCGGCGGCGGAGCCGC